>CAYXZX010000001.1:0-69275 GCA_964469455.1 uncultured Rhodocyclaceae bacterium
CTCAAGGTGGCCAGCACCGTCGGCAAGGGCACCATCGATCCAGCCATCGTCGACAATCGCACGCGACCCGCCCCACATGCCACCAAGAGCGTCAGCCAACTGTTTCACCAGGTCGTAGTTTTGCGCACTGCCCAAACCCCTGCCACCCGATACGATGATCTCGGCATCCTCGAGACGCGGTCCTTCCGCCTTGGGCGACGAAACCACCCGGAACCGCTCCTTGACACCGGAGAGATCGACCGTAATTGATCTCTGGGCCGGACTGGAGGACTGGGCGGCCGGCTCGGCAACCACCGTGGTCGTCACGATGGAAACCACGCTGACCGGCGCTGCCAGCCGGTACACGACGTTGGTATCGCCGCCGAAAGCCGTCGCCGTGACATCGAGTCCGCCATCCCGGGCGGCCGCGGCGAACGCGTTCATGACGACAGCCGCGCCAAGTCGCCCGGCCACGCGAGGCGCAATCAGACGGGCCGCGACCGTCTGATTGAAAAGAATGGTCGTCGGCTTGACCTGGCCGCAATACTGGACCAGCGCCTCCACCAGGGCATCCGGCTGAAAACCGGCCAGCGCGGGGTCACTGATAACGTCGAGGCTGGCAACGCCATGCGTCGCCGCCAACCCGGGTGCCTCACTCGCAGCGCCACCCAGGACCAGCCAGTGAAGTTCGGCACCCAACGAGGCCCCGAGCTTTCGGGCCACTGTCAGGGCCTCCTCGGTGCCACCTTCGATAAAACTGCCCCATGTACATAGAACGATGGTCATCTCGCCAATCCTCGATCAACAGGGAACTTGCCCATAATCATAGTTTATACAAGCGCTTTTCTGGCTCTCGCCAAGCCACGAATCTGTTCTGGCCTTTGCTAGGTCATTGTTGGCCACGCGCCTCCTTTCGACGAGGCACGACGGACAATGCCGGCTCGGCACTGTCTTGACACGCGCCGCGGAACGCATGCCCCCCAAACAATCTCCAGCCCCGGACGTCATCTCGAACTCGCCATGGCGAGCGTTGGCGAACCATGGCTTTCGCCTGTACTTCGTCGCCCAAGGCGTTTCGGTACTCGGCACATGGGTACAGCAAGTCGCCATCAACTGGCTGGTGTACCGCCTTTCCGACTCGGTCAGTCTTCTCGGTGTCACCGCGTTTGCCACCATGGCGCCGCAATTGATCGCCGGCCCCATCGCTGGCGCCTGGATCGACCGCCACGATGCGCGCAAGCTTCTGACCGTGATCCAGACCCTGCTGCTCGTCCATGCGGCCCTGTTGGCATGGCTTACCTGGACGGGGCTCATCGATGCCATCCTGCTCATCGCGATGTCCGTCCTGCTCGGGGTACTCGCCTCGTTCGACATCCCCCTACGCCAGGCACTGATCAGCCATCTGGTGACGGACTCACGCGACCTTCCAAGTGCCATGGCGCTCAACAGCATGATCCTCAACGCCGGCCGTCTGCTCGGTCCCCCGCTTGCGGGCCTGGTGATCGCAGCGAGTTCCGAAGCAAGCTGCTTCCTCATCAACGCCATCTCCTTCATCGCCCCGCTGATCGTCGTGATGCGCCTGCAGCAGCAAACCCAGCCCGCGACGAGCGGACCGCTCAAGCACCTGCTGGCAGAAGGAATCCGGCACGCGCTTGCCGACTTTCCCGTTCGTACACTCGTCATCATGATGGCGCTGATCAATCTAACCGCCTCCGCATCCATCGTATTGTTGCCGGCCCTCGCCAAGGACGTGCTGGTTGGCGACGCTCGCACGCTGGGGCTCCTGTCGGGTGCCGCCGGCCTGGGGGCATTGGTCGCCATGATCGACCTTGCCCGGCGAACCGCCATGGTCCGTTTGGTGGATGTCACCGCCTCCGGAGCGGCTATAAGCGCGGCTGCCCTGCTGCTGCTGGGCGCCTCTTCCTCCCTGTGGCCGGCCCTGCTGGCGCTGCTGCTGCTCGGCTACGGAACCTCGGTGGCCAATGTTGCCATCGGCACGCTGGTCCAGACGCTTGCCCCGCCGCCCCTCAGAGGCCGACTGATCGCGCTGGTGGTAGCGGCCCGATTCGGCTTCGACGCCCTCGGCTCGTTATTGAACGGCTTCGTTGCGACCAATGCGGGCCTGGTACCCTCACTGGTCCTCCAGGGCATCATCCTGGCGCTATCGACCGCATGGCTGCTGGTTCGATATCGGACGCTGAAAACCACGGTACATGCTCGTGTCGCATAGTGAGTCACGGCGATACGCCGATTCAGGTGTTGATGATTGCGCGGCTCGACGTGACAATGCGGCCATGTTCTCCATCACCGCCTCATGTCCATGACCCCCTCTTCCATCGTATCGCTGTCGGGCGGCGTCGGCGGTGCCAAGCTCTCCCTCGGGCTGCTGCGCGTCCTGCCACCGGACAGCCTGACCGTCGTTGTCAACACGGCCGACGACTTCACCCATCTCGGGCTCCGGATCACGCCGGACATCGACACGACCGTCTACACCTTGGCCGACCTGGTCAACCCGCTGACCGGATGGGGGCGACGCGATGAAACCTGGACGTTCATGGCCGCCACCGAGGCGCTGGGTGGCGAAACATGGTTCCGGTTGGGCGACGGCGACCTGGCCATGCATGTCGAACGCACACGCCGGCTCGCGAGCGGCGAATCCCTGAGCGGGATCACCGAGGCCATCGCGAAACGCCTGGCCATCCCGGCCAGCATCGTCCCCATGACCGACGATATCGTCGCCACGCTCGTCGGTACTGCGTGCGGCGAACTCGCCTTCCAGGACTACTTCGTGCGACAGCAATGCGCGCCGCGCGTCACTTCGCTGCGCTTCAGCGGCGCCGAACGGACCCGCCCGGCCGCCAAGGCGGTAGCGGCGCTCCGGAGCCCCGGACTGGCAGCCGTGGTGGTGTGTCCTTCCAATCCCTACCTGAGCATCGATCCCATACTGGCGATCCCCGGAATGAAGGAATTGCTGCGCGACTGCCCGGCGCCCATCGTCGCAGTCTCGCCGCTGATCGGTGGCAAGGCGGTCAAGGGCCCCACCGCCAAGATCATGGCGGAACTGGATCTGACTGTTTCGGCGGTGGAGATCGCGAAACATTATTCAGAAGTCATTGACGGCCTGGTCGTCGACGTCGGCGACCGCCATCTGGCGGACCAGTTTGACCTGCCCGTGCTGTTTACGGAAACACTGATGACCACGCTCGCCGACCGGGAACGGCTGGCTCGCGAGGTCATCCACTTTGCCGAGGGTCTGGCGAGCGAAAAAAAACGAACCGGACGTGGATGATCGCTGACGGTATTGCCCACCACTGACTGATTGAGGAGCCCAATGATGCGTTTCACCCTGATGCTTGGCCTAGGCGGATACCAGGACTACCTGGAGGTTGCCCGTGCCGCGGAGGAGGCGGGATGGTCCGCACTGTCCCTGCCGGACAGCATTTTCTTCCCGCGCAAGACCGAGTCCCAGTATCCCTACGCCGACACGGACGCCGTCCGCCAGTTTCTCTCGGTGGCGCCGGTGATCGAGCCCTTTGTCGCCATCGCCGGCATGGCGGCGGTCACCCGGAAGATTCGCTTCTATCCGGGCGTGCTCAAGGTACCGGTCCGCCAACCGCTGCTGCTGGCGAAATCGATCGCTTCCGTCGCGGTCGTGAGCGGCAACCGCTACTCGCTCGGGGCGGGGATCAGCCCCTGGGAAGAGGATTTCGTCTACAACGGCGTACCGTTCGAAGATCGCGGCAGTCGCATGGATGAGTGCATCGAGATCATTCGCGGCGCGCTGACCGGGGACTTCTTCGAATTCCACGGCAAACACTACGACTTTGGGCCGATGAAGATGTGCCCGGTGCCGAACCAGCCGGTGCCCATCCTGATTGGCGGACATGCCAAGCCAGCCTTGGCCCGGGCGGCCCGGATCGGCGACGGCTGGATTTCCGCCAATACCGACCTCGACACGCTGAAGTCGTTGATCGGGCAACTTGACGCCCTTCGCGGCGAATTCGGCACCCGGAACAAGGCCGGTTTCGAGATCCACGCTTTCGACGCGAACGCCAGGACGCCGGATGATTTCAAACGGCTGCGCGATATCGGCGTCACCGACATCTGTGCCAGCGCCTGGAACGTTTATGACGCCAGCGCCGATCGAAAGCAGAAACTGGATGGCATCGTTCGCTTCGCCGACGAGATCATCGCTCATATGAACTGAACCGCCTTCCGCGCGGTAACGCTGATGCCGTGCGCCAGCGTTAGTCCGTGTGGACGATGATTGGCGGCCGGGACAAAACCAGAATTTCCCCGCACGCGAATCGCCGTGAAAGCCATGTTTTCACAGGCCAAGATCCCCAGGACGACAGGAGTCATGATGAAAGTTCTCAAAGCGGGTACCCGCCTCAAGAGTGCCGTCTGCGACGCGGAGGTGATGGTCATTCGCGCAACCCCGGCCGAAGTCACCATCGCATGCGGCGGCGTCGAGATGATTGGCATGGCCGACCCGAAAGCGGCGGCGGCACTCGATGCCGCTCATGCCGCCGGCTGCCTCGTCGGCAAGCGCTACGTCGATGCCAAGGATCAGTTCGAGTTCCTGTGCACCAAGGGCGGCAAGGGTTCGCTCGCGCTCGATGGCGCAACGCTGACGGTCAAGCAGGCCAAGGCCCTGCCCTCCTCGGACTGAACACCATGAACATTGCCATGGCCCTGGAGATGGCGGCGGAGGCGTTTCCGGACCGGATCGCCGTCACCTCGGGAGGTGCCACGATGACGTGTGCGGAACTTCTGTCCGCGGCGCGATCGGCTGGCGCCGCGATCCGCGACAGTGGTTGCCGCTACGTCGGCCTGCTCGACATCAACAGCCTGGCGGTGCCCGTCGCCCTTTTCGCGTCCGCCTACGCCGGCGTTCCCTACGTGCCGATGAATTACCGGCTGACCAAGCCAGAACTGGAAGAATTGCTGGGACGCATTGCCCCGGCTTTCCTGATCGCCGATCCGACTTATGTCGATGGACTGTCGATGCCACCGGGCATGCACGTGGTCAACCAGCACGAATTCCTCGACCTCGCACGCGCGCCTGCTCCGGCTGACATCGCGCCGGCGGGTGAACCCGCCGATACCGCCATTCAGCTGTTCACCAGCGGTACCACCGGCAAGCCGAAGGCAGCCATCCTTCGTCACGAGCACCTGATGTCCTACATTCTCGGCACCATCGATTTCGGTTCCGCCGCCGAGGATGACGCCGTGCTGATCTCGGTGCCGCCCTATCACATCGCCGGCATATCCGCCGTTCTCAGTTCCACCTACGCCTGCCGCCGCATGGTCCAGCTGCCGAACTTCGACGCGGCCGCGTGGCTCGATCTGTGCCGGAACGAACACGTCACCAATGCCTTTGTCGTTCCGACCGTCCTGTCGCGGGTGATCGATCATCTGGTCACCACGGGCGAACAGCCGGGTTGCCCGGCCCTCAAGGCAATTGCCTACGGCGGCGGCAAGATGCCGTTGTCGGTCATCGAGCGTGCGATGGCGCTGTTCCCGGATACCGGCTTCACGAATGCCTACGGCCTGACCGAAACCAGTTCGACGATTGCGATCCTCGATCCCGACGATCATCGCTCCGCCATTGCCGGCAGCGATCCCGCCGTGCGCAAGCGGCTGACGTCGGTCGGCAAGCCGATCGCCACGGTGGAAGTCGAGATCCGCGATGAGTCGGGCGAGGCCGTCGGCGTAAACCAGGCCGGTGAAATCTTCGTTCGTGGCGGGCAGGTTGCCGGAGAATATCTCGGCATGGGCACCATGCTGGATGCCAACGGCTGGTTCCCCACGCGCGACCGGGGCTATCTGGATCAATACGGGTATCTTTACCTGGACGGCCGCGCGGACGACGTGATCGTTCGCGGCGGCGAAAACATCTCCCCGGGTGAAGTCGAAGACGTCCTGCTGGAACATCCAGCGGTGCTGGATGTCGCCATCGTTGCCATCCCGGACGAACAGTGGGGTGAAAACGTGGGCGCCGCCGTGGTGCTCAAGGATGGCGCCAACGCCTCCGTCTCGGAACTGCAGGATTGGGTCAAGGACCGCCTGCGCTCGTCACGCGTCCCCGCCTCGATCGTATTCAAGGCTCAACTTCCCTACAATGAAATGGGCAAGATCCTCAGGCGCGTTGTAAAGCAGGAACTATCGAGCCCGCCCGCTCGGTGAATTCCCCCCAGAGTCCCATCAACAGGAGCCGTGCATGGCCATGACCGCCGAGGAACTTGAGCAGCTTCGAAATGACGTCCGGATCCTGAAGGACATCGAGGCCATCAAGCGTGTCAAGCACGCGTATTTCCGCTGCATCGACACGGCCAACATCGAGGAACTGAAATCCATTTTCCACCGGGATGTCGTGGTGCACTTTATCGGCGGCACCTACGAATGGACCTTGCGCGGCCGCGATGAATACCTCGAGGCGATCGCGGCCAACTTCAACAAGGAAGTGGTGGCCCAGCACAACGGCCATCATCCGGAAATCGACGTCCTGAGTGAAACCGAGGCCACCGGCATCTGGTATCTGCATGACAACTTCTACCGGCTCTGGGACATGCATTTTGTCACCGGCACGGCCTTGTATCGTGACCGCTATGTCAAGGAAGATGGCCGCTGGCAAATCCGGGAAAGCCGCTACGAGCGTGTTTACGAGATTGACAACGTCATCGCCGAGCCGCCACCACTGACTGTCCACTACCTGGCCAGGCACGGACGCGATCGTTCCTCCGGCCAGACCTGACCCGCCATCGGCGGGGCCGACATGACCAAGGCACCCAGGGCGTTGGCCGCGCTCTTGTCGAAAATGGTCGCTCCCACGCCTTCGGCCGATTGACGACAAGCATCCGACCATGACCGATCCCGCACCGGCACCGACCGCCAATCCGGCCAGGCGCAAGCGACTGCTGCTGGTGCTGACGGCCGTTATCGTCACCGCCGCGGGGGCGTGGGCGGCATACTGGGCGCTGCACGGTCGCTTTCACGAAACCACCGACGACGCGTACGTCGCCGGGCATGTCGTCATGGTCACATCGCAGGTCGCGGGGACGGTAAGCGGCGTGTCGGCGGTCGATACCGACTTCGTCGCGGCTGGCAGGCCCTTGGTCAAGCTCGACGAGACCGACAGCCGGCTCGCGCTCGAAAATGCCGAGGCGGATCTCGCGCGGGCCGTGCGCGATGTCCGGACGCTGTTCGCCAACCAGGGTGCCTTGCGGGCAGCCAAGACCCATCGCGAAACCGAGGTCGCAAGAGCACGGGAAGACTTGCGGCGGCGCCAGGTGCTCGCCGGAAGCGGGGCGCTGCCCGATGAAGAGGTCGCCCATGCCACGGCTGACCTTGCCAGCGCCGAGGCCTTGCTCGCGCAGGCGCAAGAGAACCTGACCGCCAACATCGCGCAGACCGTGGGCACCGACATCGCGACGCATCCAACCGTGGCCACGGCCGTGGCCAAACTCAAGGACGCCTTCGTCAATCACCATCGGACCACGATCGTCGCGCCAGTCAGTGGCCTCGTGGCAAAGCGAACCGTCCAGCCGGGCCAGAGAGTCAGCCCCGGCGGTACGCTGATGGCGGTGGTTCCCCTCGACGCGGTCTGGGTCGATGCCAACTTCAAGGAAGTCCAGTTGAAACGCATGAGAATGGGCCAGCCCGCCATCCTCACGGCCGATGTTTACGGCACCGGCCAGGTCTATCACGGACGGATCGTCGGCCTGGGTGCGGGCACCGGCTCGGCATTCGCCATCCTGCCGGCACAGAATGCAACGGGCAACTGGATCAAGCTGGTGCAGCGCGTACCTGTGCGCATCGCGCTCGATACCCGCGAACTGGCCGAACACCCGCTGAGAATCGGGCTCTCGATGTCGGTCGACATTGAAACGCGCGACGAGAACACGTCGTCGTCCAGGGACGATCGCCCCGGTTCGCCGTCGATCGACCCGGCGTCTTCCGTCAGCCTGGTTCATTCGACCGCCCTGAACGCCGCGGAGCAGCGGGTTCGCGAGATCATCAAGGCCAACCTGACGCCGACCGAGGTGACATGGCCGAACAAGTCCCGCTGACGACCGACGAACAGGCACTGCCGACGGTGGCCGGGCAGAAGACGCAGCCGCCGTTGCCCCGCGACGAGCGCTTGATGGCCACGGTGGCGGTAGCCTTGGCCAGTTTCATGCATGGCGTAGACCTTGCGGTCACCAATGTCTCGGTGCCCGCGATCGCGGGCAACCTGGGCGGCTCGCTCACCCAGGGCACGTGGGCGATCACCTCCTATGCGGTTGCCAGCGCCATCGTCATCCCGCTGACCGGCTGGCTGACGACGCGGTTCGGCCAAGTCCGGGTGTTCGTCTCCTCGGTCCTGATGTTCACGCTCGCCTCGATGCTTTGCGGGCTCTCGACCAGCCTGGAAATGCTCGTCCTGGCGCGCACCCTGCAAGGGCTGACCTCCGGTCCGATGACGCCGGTGGCCATGTCGTTGTTGCTGGCCGCCTATCCGCCCAACAAGGCGGCCATTGCCATGACGATCGCGATGATGACGGCCATGATCTCTCCGGTGGTCGGGCCGCTGCTCGGCGGCTGGATTACCGACAACCTGTCCTGGCCCTGGATCTTCTATGTCAATCTGCCCGTCGGCCTCTACTCGGCATGGGCAAGCTGGCGAATCTTCCGTCACCGGGAATCGCGCCGCATTCGGCAGCCCGTCGACTACGTCGGACTTGTCCTGCTGGTCGTCTGGGTAGGTGCCTTCCAGCTCATGCTCGACCTCGGGCGCGAACGCGGCTGGTTCGATTCCACGCTTGTCGCGGTCATCGGCCTGATCGCCGTCGTCGCCTTCCTGTTCTTCCTTGTCTGGGAATGGTACGAACCCCATCCCGTGGTCGACCTGCACTTGTTCCGGATTCCGAGCTTCACCCTCGGTGTCGCGGTCGTCGGACTCGGCAGCATCCCCTACTTCGGCAACATCGTCGTGACGGCCTTGTGGCTGCAACAGACCATCGGCTACACCGCCACCCTCGCGGGCTCCATCGTCATGTTCGGCGGCATCGCGATGTTCCTGGTCCAGCCCTTCGTCAGCACGGTGGTGGTTCGCGTCGGCATTCGCCCGGTGGCATTGCTGGCGCTCGGCCTGATGCTGGCCAGCGTTTACCTGCGCTCGGGCTTCGCCCCCAGTCTCGGCTGGATCGACCTGATCGTGCCCCAGGTGCTGGCGGGGCTAGGCACGGCGGCGTTCTTCATGCCCTTGATGCTGCTCGCGCTTGGCGCGATACCGCAGTGGCAGACGGCAAGCGCCAGCGGCTTGTACACCTTCGTCCGGGTGCTCAGCACCGGTATCGGCGCATCGCTGGCAACGACGGTTTGGGATGACCGGATCGCGCACCATCGCGGCCACCTTGTGAGTCATATCTCCAGTTCGGACCAGGCCGCGATGGACGCGCTCGCGACGATTGCCCCGGCGACCGGCCGGGACGGCGCCCTGTCCGTAATCGAGCGCATGATCGTCAACCAGTCCGAAACCCTGGCTGCCAACGACTTTGCAGTGTTCTGCATGGCCCTGTATGTCGTCTGCATCGCCTTCGTGCTGGCGATGCCGCGTATCAATAGAACGGTCAGGCATTGATAATGCCCAGGGATCCTGACACGAAGCAGTTCCTTGCCGGCCACGCGCGGACCACGAGCCGCTCGTGGCACCCGCTTGATGGGCTGGTCTGCAGCCTGTCCGGAAATGGCGTCGCCACCGACTATGCGGTTCGGCTGTTGCGGTCGCTCGGCATCGACATCGAGCATCGGGCGGGAATCGACGATCTCCATCCCGCGCTGGCCTGGGCCCGGAGCGGTGCCATGGCTCTTACCGGCAGTCCGGACCAGCCCGGGCGGATGTGTCCCGCGCCGATCGCATCCTGCCTCGAAGGCACGCTCAAGGCTCTGGACGCGCTTGGCGGCGACGACTTGATTCGCCCCCTGCCCGACTGCTCTCTGCTCGGCGAACGCGCCACCATCGCCGGCCATCGCCGTGGCGGCCGAGTCTCGGCCGGCGGCGGCTGCCGCCTGCTCTCCGGCGCCAACGGCTGGCTGGCGTTGAGTCTCGCGCGGCCGGATGATTGGCAACTGCTGCCTGCGTGGCTCGAATCAGGGCCCCTAGATTCATGGGCAGAAGTGGCCGACCTCGTTGGCAATCTTCCTGTCGATGCCCTGCTCGAGCGCGGCCGCATGCTCGGGTTGGCGATCGCGACGGCAACGACGTCGACCGCCCAGCACCCGCCGAGGCCGGCCCAATGGTGCCGTTTGCTCGAGCGATCCCGAAGGGCCGACGCAAGAGTCAGGCGTCGCGGCACGCCGCTGGTCGTCGATCTTTCCTCGCTATGGGCTGGCCCGTTGTGCGCCCAACTGCTCGGAACGCTGGGCGCGCAGGTAGTCAAGGTCGAAAGCCTGGGGCGACCGGATGGCGCGCGTCGCGGCCCTGCCGCGTTCGATGACCTGATGAATGGCGGCAAGGCCAGCGTTGCCCTGGATTTCTCGTCGCCGGGTGGAATCGACAAGTTGCGCCGCCTGTTGCTTGTCGCGGACATCGTCGTGGAATCGGCGCGGCCGCGAGCTCTCCAGCAACTCGGCATCGACGCATCGGCCATTCTCGCCGAGAACCCGCGCCTGACCTGGCTGAGCATCACTGGGCACGGACGCACCGGCGACCAGGCCGACTGGATCGCCTATGGCGACGATGCCGGCGTGGCCGCCGGCCTGACCAGCCTGATGCTCGACGCCACCGGCGAAATGATGTTCTGCGGCGATGCGATTGCCGACCCGCTGACCGGCGTGCATGCCGCCCTCGCCGCCTGGAGCGCCTATCGTGCCGGCGGCGGCGTGCTTGTTTCGCTGTCGCTGATCGAAGTCATCCGGCATTGCCTGGCATTCGCGCCGACGACCAGCCTCGAGGCGACACGCCGCCGCTGGCGCCGATGGCAGGACTTGGCCGTCGCTGCGGGAGGCTCGGAACAGCGGGCTGCCATTCGAAGCATCGCGGCGCCTGCCCGACCACTCGGCGCTGATAACACCACCGTCCTCACGGCATTCGGTATCCCGTGCTGATTCGGCAAGCCGAGGTCATGGGGATCCGGCTGCTCGATATCCGCATCGAAGGCCGCCGCATCGCCGAGATCACCACAAGCATCAAACCCCGCCGGGGCGAAACCGTCGTTGACGCGGCGGGGGGCGCCCTGCTGCCGGCGCTGTACGACCACCACATTCACCTGCTGTCGCTGGCCAAGGCGCTTGACTCCATTCCCTGCGGTCAACCCGATGTGTCCAATGAAGCGCAGTTGGTCGCACTACTCAAACGGCATGCCACGATGACACCCGATGACGGGCGCTGGATGCGCGGCATCGGCTACCACGAGTCGGTTGCCGGCGAAATTGATCGCGCCTGGCTAGACCGGGTCGTGCCAGACCGGCCTCTCAGGATCCAGCATCGCAGCGGCCGCCTGTGGATGGTGAACTCGGCCGGCCTCGCCCGCATCGCAGCCGGATTAATCGGCGCCCCCGCTGGCGTCGATGTGGCGCGAGGCCGTTTCCAGGACGCCGACGACTGGCTTCGAAGCCGGTTGCCGAATGTCCGGCCCTCATTGCGAGACGCCAGCATGATGCTCGCCGAACGGGGTGTCATCGGCGTTACCGATGCCACGCCGACCAACGGATTGTTGGAATTCCGGCACTTCGCCGACGAGCATGCGCGCGGCCACCTGGTTCAGGACGTCCTGGTCATGGGCGGGGCCGAACTCGACCGGGCAGAAAGACGCAACGGCGTGGCCGTCGGGCCGACCAAGATGCATCTGCACGAATCGGCGTTGCCGGACTTCGACATCTTCTCCGCCGCAATACGACATAGCCATGCCGTTGGGCGTGCCGTCGCGGTGCATTGCGTCACCGTGGCGGAACTCGTTTTCGCCGCCAGCGCACTCGCCGAGGCAGGGCGTCATCCGGGAGACCGCATCGAACACGCTTCGCTCACGCCACCCGAGACCTTGCGCATGTTGACTGACCAAGGCATCACGGTAGTGACCCAGCCGAACTTCGTCTTCGAGCGTGGCGACACCTATCTGGACGAGGTTCCCGAACGGGAGCAGGCCTGGCTTTACCGGGGGCGCGGCTTTCTCGATCGGAACGTCCCGCTGGCAGCCGGGACCGACGCGCCTTTCGGCAATGCCGATCCGTGGCTGGCCATGTCGGCTGCAGTGGCTCGTCGCACCCAAGCTGGCCACTCTCTGAATACGGACGAAGCCATTTCCCCCGAAGAGGCACTGGCGCTGTTCACGGGTCCGGCGGGGCAACCCGGCAATGCAGCGTGCTCAGTTGGTGAGGGTGCGATAGCCAATCTCTGCTTGCTGGATCGGCCGTGGCGCGACGCTCGTGACAACCTTGCCACAGTGCAGGTACGCGCAACGTTCCACGCCGGTACGCTAATTTATGGCCCCCAATGACAACGGGCGGCCAAGGCCGCCCGTCATCGTCGCATTACCTGCTAGCTGATCACCACTTGTAGTTGAAGCTCAAGCCGTAGGTACGCGGTTCCTGCCAGTTGGCCGTACGGAAGAGTCCAAAATCAATTCCCTGGATCATCTTGTCCTCGTTGGTGAGATTCCTTACCCAAAGAGAGATGTCAGCCGAACCCGGTCCTCCGATCGGCACACCGGCCAGAAGCAGACGGGCATTCAAGGTTTCAGTCGATGGCAACTTCACGCCTCCGCAAAGATAATTGCCGGACGCCTTCGGCACTGCCATGCTAACGTTGCAAGTGTACAGGTACATCGTATCCGTGTACGTGTAGTCAAGAATGCCACGCAGGGTACCCCAAGGAGTCTTGGCCAAGCGCCCATCGACGTTCAGGGCGAGGGTATGCTTCGGAGCATAGCCTTGGCGCTTGTTGGACGAAGTATCGATCAGCGGGTGGCCCGGCAGGTTGTTGCTATTCTCCATGTACTTCTTGTAGTCGCTTTCCATGTAGCCGTAGCTAGCCTGGATCTTCCAGCCGTCCGCCGGGATGAACGTCCCCTCAAGTTCCAGTCCCTTCAACGAGACTTCGCCGGCATTGGTCAGATATGAAACCGTCGTTGCCGGCACCAGTTGCGTGACATGGAGATCCTTGATCTTCGAATCCCAGATCGCAGCATTGATTTGGGCGCGATTGTCCAGGAAGCTCTTCTTGATGCCAACCTCAAACGAAGTCGATGTTTGCGGTTTATAGGGTTTCATCGCCGCATCGCTGAGCACCTCGACGTTCCAGCCACCGCTCTTGAAGCCTTTCGCAATGCGGCCATAAAGATTGGTGGTCTCGTCGAGTTTGTACGCGAGCGCGGCCATCGGCGAATTGCCGGTAAATTTCTTGCTGCCGGTTTCCTTTCGACCGTAGCGGTCGGCGACAAACGGACCATCGAATCCATTCGTATAGAACGCATGCACCCAGCCGTCCTTGGTTTCCTCGGAATGACGCATGCCCAGCGTCGCAGTCAGCCGGTCGGTAACGTTGTAGTCCAGTTGCCCGAACACCGCCTTGGACTCGGATGACACGCCGTAATCGGAACGCTGGGTAAATCCGAACATGCTGAAATCCTGCGGTCCCCGCGTCCAGCCTTCGTCCTCGAAGTAGTAGGCGCCGAAAACGTATTTCAACTTGTCCCAGTCACCGATCCACTGCAGTTCGTGCGACTTCTGGTCATAGTTGGTTTCGCGGTCGTAATAGATGTTCATACCCCAGGTGCGGCCAGGAGCGTAAGTAATCGAGTTCAGCGGCGTACCGTCGATGTCAGAACGATCGTTGTATGTCAGGTCGCGCTTCGTGAAGATGTACTTGAGCGTGTTGTGATCATTCAGCTTGTAGTTAAGCGTGAGCGCGTGACCTTCCACGTCGGAGCGCTCCCACAGCCCGGCGTAGCCATTGAGGCTGATCTTGCTCGGACGGGAAGTTCTGACATACGGTGCCATGGCGTTGGCAATCGCCCCACCCAAAAAGGCGCCAAAGGCGCCCTGGAAAGTTCCACCCGCCGATCCCGAAAGCGCATAGAGACTGGTCGGCGCGGAGGTATTGTTGATGTCGGACTTGTCATACGTATAGTCGAGCTTGAAGTCCTTGGTGAAGTCCAGCGTCGCTGCAAGCCGGTAGGCCTCCTTGTCCCGGGCACCAAGATCTTTCCCGTTGGTGTTCTTCGCCCAGCCATCCCGATCTTCCTTACGCATGCCAATACTGAACTTGGCAATACCCATCTGCGGCAAATCGAGGGCAATACGTTCGACGGCATGACCGTAGTTGCCAACTTCCAGCCCGATCGAGCCGCCCCAAACGCCGGAGGGCCGACGGCTCACCATGTTGACGGCGCCGGATTCCGTATTGCGGCCAAACAAGGTTCCTTGCGGCCCGCGCAGTACCTCCACTCGCTCGAGTTCGACGACGTCGAACACCGCCCCCTGAGCCTTGCCGATATAGGCACCGTCGACATACATCGCCACGGCCGGGTCCACCCAAATCGCTGGCTGACTGGTGCCGCTTCCACGAATATAGAGCGTGGTGATCAAGTCGGAGCCTGGGTTGGAGCGAAACATCATCGACGGCGCCAGGGCATTCAGGTTGGCGATGCCTTCAATGCCGCGAGTCTCCAGTTGCGCACCGCTGATCGCGGTAATCGAAAGGGGGATCTCCTGGAGCTTCTCCTGGCGCTTTTGCGCCGTGACGATCACTTCCTCGATTTGCGATTGAGCCATGGCTGCACCGCCATACGCGGCGGCAAGCAACAATGGCAGTGTACGGATGACATGCTTTGGCATATTCTTGCTCATCTGATTCTTCCTTCCTTTCTGTATTATGACTTTCGTTATAAGCACAACCAACAACCACACCATTTTTTCGTAGTCACAACAATGACTTAAAATTCCATCAAGACCAGTCTCGCCGAATTGGGCATTTTGCGACAACAAGTATGATGATGAACTGCCAAGGTAGGTTCGCATCATCCATTTGGACAATACCGACATCAGCCCACGATAACTGTTGGGCGAAGGCCACAGTTAACTGTGGAGTCGAGAGAAACGCGAAGCAATACCTCCCTAACGTGGGTAGTACCCGACGCCAATGATGTAGTTATCGACCTTGTAGATAAAGGTACGCTTGGATTCGATCTGACGCGTCACGGGATTCCGCCACGTGTAGTCGATCTCGGCCCGGTTGGCATCCTGCAGCTTCTGTCGCATCTCGACAACGATATTGCGCCCGTTAGCGTCGGTAATCTTTCTTGCGTCGCTGCCGATCAAGTGCGGCAAGGATCCGTGGGCCTTCATCCGCATGTCCCGCATGTCGACGGCGAAAACATAAAGGTCATCCTGAATGAAGGGGCCATGGAGGTCATTGAAGTCGAGCAGCGCGCTCTTGCTGTCCCGTTGCATCGCGGCGGCTGCCTGATCGATCAACGCCCGTGCCTGACTCTCCGTCGCGCGGGGAATATAGAAACCGACCGCGATAATTCGCTCGCCAACGCGGCGAAAGAAGGCGAGTTTCCGTTCCTCGCGCTTGTCGAGCCTGTTCAGCCAGCGGTACTCGACATGGCCGCCACCTTTTTCGGCCGCGACCTTGAGCATTTCCTTGAAGAAGGGCTTGCCCGCGGAGTCTCGCAGTTCCGCAACATTGCGTCCGACCAGAACCGAGGAGGAACCGCCGCTGGCCAGAAACCTTCCGTCTGCCGCAAGCACGTATACGTAAAGCTCGCCGTCCTCGAACCGACCGGATTCGGCAAAGTCGGCTAGCGCCTTGTCGCCGCGACGCCGGTAGTAAGCGACTGCCTTGGCAAGCAATGCCTTGGCGCGATCAACCTTGGCAACATCAAGTTGCTCGACTTCACCCGTCGGCACGCGCTCATCCGCCGCCGACGCCTGAATCACCAGGACGCCGACCAACCCCAGGACAACGCTCCGCATGACCGACCTGATGTTCATTGCCCCCGCCTCCCGGACGATGTAGTGGAACTGCTACTTCACGGTCTAGCCTTGTCGCCCACCGTGGGCTATCCAGAGGCGAGCCAAGTCCGCGGCACCATCAGTGCCGGTAACGCTACGCAATGCCTGCACGGCCTTTGCCCGATTGCCCGATTGCAAATAAGCCATGCCGAGGTGAAGCTTGGCGTCTTCAGCACGCTTCAACCCGCCCTTGGCGATGCCCTGCTCGATCATGGCGATGCCCTTGTCAAGGTCTCCGTTCGTGACGAAGGCATAGCCAACCTTCACCGAGGCTTCGCCGTCCTTGGCTGATGCCGCGGCTTTTTCGTCCTCGGCCAATGCCTTTCGGTCATCATCGGTCTGCTTGTTCGCGAGATCACGCAAGCGCTTATGACGATCCGCTTCCGCACCAGCGCCCAGCACGCCCTTGGCGAAGCCTTCCGCGACTACCTTCTTGGCCTCCGCCGGCAGCCCCGCCTGCAGCGCCAGCTGGGCCATTTCCATGAAATCACCGCCCTCGCGGAGATTGCCGGTCGCAAACATCAGGCGATAGACATCCAATGACAGGCGATCGGAAAAGCCGGGCTTGCGTTGGATTCTGGCCAGCAGATCCGCCCAATATTCCTTCTTCGGATGATGGACGACGAGCTTTTCGAGAGCGTTGACATATCCGGTCTTGTCGTTGACCTTGAGGTAACAGTTCGCCAGCAGCTGCAACTGATCTTCCGCTGGCGTCCGCCCAGCCTTCTCGTCCGCGACCACCGACTCATTGATCGCCTTGGCCGCCTCCGCGTAGTCGCCATTCAGATATTGCGCCTGCATCATGAGCGTGCGCATCGAGCCTGAACTGCCGCCACTCTTGAAGTAGCGCTGGGCCCACGCGACCGCCTTGCCGTACTCCTTCGCGCGATAGTAGGTGCCGGCAACCGCTTCCATGATCTTGGCATGTTCGGCTTCAGGCAGCTTGCCCGAATTGATTACTGCTTCGAACGACTTTGCCGCCAGATCGGTTTCCCCCGCGCCTGACGCCGCGCTACCGCGCATGCGGTCAAGAATGTAATTCTCGTAGGCTGTCTTGCCACCCACTGCATCGGCTTCGCGGATCTTGGTCAGGGCCTCCTTGTACTTCTGGGCCTTCATCAATTCCTGTGCTGCCTGCAAGGGTTTACCGATTTCCGGACGCAGCGATTCCTGCGCTTGAACGCTTGCGACCCCGATGCCCTCCGGTGTGACCGAACCCATCCATGAGCCAAGGGCCAGAACACCCAAGGCAAGGACACTCACACGCTTCATAGCTCAACCTCTCGTTCGGTTAGGGCGGGCGCATGGCTGTAGCGCAACCGCCAGAGTCATTACTGAATGAACTGCTCGTTGCCAACCAAACCAATCTTGACCACGCCCAGCCGCTGTGCCGATGCCATGACCATGGCGACTGACTTGTAGCTCACCAGTTTGTTTGGACGCAAATGCACTTCCGGCTGTTCCGGCAGTTCGGAAATCTCCCTGAAACGAACCTCCAACTGCTTCCGGTCTGGAACCAACTCGCCGTTCCAGAGGACAGTGCCGTCAAAGTCCACGTCAATTCGAACGATCTCCGGCGGTTTGACAGGAGGCGGGGGATTGCCAACCGGCATGTTCAATTTCACCGCATGCGTCTGAATCGGTATCGTGATGATCAGCATGATCAACAGCACCAGCATCACGTCAATAAGCGGCGTCGTGTTGATGTCGACGAGCACTTCCGGATCGCCAGAACTGCTGCCGGAGCCCACATTCATGCCCATGGTTCGTTCCTTTAATGGTTACTGCCGAACCGGCGGTTCGGTTATGAAGCCGACCTTGGCGATCCCGGCACGCTGACATGCCACGACGACCTTGCCCACCGATTCGTAGCGGGCATCCATGTCGCCACGGATGTGCACTTCCGGTTGCGGACTCAGCACCGAAACCTTCTTCAGGCGCTCGACCAGGACCTCGAGATCGCCTAGATACTCCATGTTCCAGAACAGATCGCCGTCACGGCTCACGGAGATGAGGACATTCTCGGGCTTGGTCTGCGTTACAACATTGGTCTCTTTCGGCAACTGCACCGGGATGGAATGTGTCACGACCGGGATGGTGATGAGGAAGATGATCAGCAGCACCAGCATCACATCGACCAAGGGCGTCGTATTGATTGCCGACACCACTTCGTCTTCATCACCACCCTCGGCGGGACCGACGGTCATGCTCATGATCTAGCCCTTTCGGGATTGCTTGCTGAGCAGCACCATGTGCAGTTCGCCGGAGAAGGCCCGTACGTTTTCCATGGCCACCTTGTTACGACGAACCAACCAGTTGTAGCCAAGTACCGCAGGCACCGCAACCGCCAGGCCGATGGCCGTCATGATCAGCGCCTCGCCAACCGGACCCGCGACCTTGTCGATCGAGGCCTGGCCGGCGATGCCGATGGCGGTCAGCGCATGATAGATACCCCAGACGGTACCGAACAGGCCAACGAATGGCGCCGTCGAACCCACTGTAGCCAGGAATGCCAGACCATCCTGCAGTCGGTTCTGGACATTCTCTACGGCACGCTGAACCTGCATGGTAATCCAGGTATTCAGGTCGATCTGATCAAGTTGCGAGCCTTCGTGGTGTTGCCCGGCACCCAGCGCACGCTCGGCAATGAAGCGGAAGGCGTTGCCCTCGGCAAGCGTGTTCGCGCCGTCCTGAAGTGTGCCCGCCGTCCAGAATGTCTTCTTCGCTGCCTTGTACTGCCTGAACAGTTTGTTCTGCTCCACCAGTTTGACCACGAGGATGTACCAGGTGCCCATCGACATGATCACGAGGATCACCAGAGTGCCCTTGGCGACGAAGTCGCCGGTCTTCCACAAGGCATCCAGGCCATACGGGTTCTCGACCACTTCCGTGGCCTTGGCCGACGGGGCGGGTGGCGCCACGGGCGCGCTGGCACTGTCGGCGGAGGCGTTGCCCGCCGTCGCCGCGGTGCTTTGGGCATTTGCCGCTTCGGGCAGAGCACAGACGCCTGCCGCGCCAGCAATAAGCAAGGCGGCGACCAGAACTCTGAAACGTTTGATGATAGACATGACTCCTCCTTCGTTGCGTACGGATTATTACGGTTTCACTGCATTCACTGAAGCTTCCAGGTGTACTTCAGGCTCGCCCAGGACTGCTCCGGCTTGCCATCCACGGTGCCGGGCTTGAACTGGCAGCGGCCCAAGGCATTGCGCGCGGCCTCGTCCAGGCGAGCATGGCCACTCGACGATTCGACCTCGCTCTTCACCACCCGACCATCGACATCAATCAGGAAGCGCAGCACGACAGTCCCTTCTTCCTCAAGGCGCCGCGATGCCGAGGGATACTCCGGTTCGGCGCACGACCGCTTGGCATCGATGACCGGCGGCACCCGCACGGACGCCTTGGGCGGGGCAGCCACGACCGGTGCGGGAGCCGGTTCCGGGGCGGGCGGCAATGTGCGGGCGATGGCAGTAATGGCCCCCGGGTTCGCTTGCTGCACCGCCGCAACATTCACCTCGGGCGGCGGAATGAAGGGCGGCGGCGGCGGCGCCAGTTTCGGGGGCGGAGGTGGCGGCTTGTCCGGGGGCGGCGCTTTCTTGATCTCCTCGATCAAACGGGTTTCGAGGGGGCCCTTGACCACCTCGACGACCTTGCGGGCCAGTCCGTTCATCAGCCCGTAAACCAAGGCCACATGGAAGATCACGACAAACGCGATACCGGCCAGATGCTTCGCCGGATTTCGCTGCTGCTGCGCGTAATCGAATTGCGCGTAACTCATTGATGCCTCCTCGGCCTGCTGCACGCTTCGGTGCTTCGTCTTGGCTTGATCACAGCCTCACATATTCGAAGGTTGGCTGAACGGCACTACGGCCCTCGTTCGACTGCGATGCCCGATTATTGCAAGAATAGTGACATTGCCAAGAACCTGAATCATCGTCCGAATGAACGATCATCGACGCGTCATGTCCTTGCCGGCGAATATGGAGCCTTTCATGCCGGCAATAGGTCACATGTTTTCCGGTCATGCCGGCACGTCGCCTTGAAATAGCTTGCGCAGATCGTTCTTCAAGACCTTATTCGAGGCATTGACCGGCAACTGTGGCGCAAACCGTACGAATCGCGGCACCTTGTAGTTCGCCATGCGCTCACGAGACCAGGCAATCAGCTCTTCGGCGGTTAGCCGGCAATTCGGTCGCACCACGACCCACGCGCACCCGACCTCCCCTAGTCGCTCATCGGGAACCCCGATCACGGCTACCTGGGCAATCGCCGGATGCGCGGACAACATGGCCTCCACTTCCGCCGGGTAGCAGTTGAAGCCGCCCACGATGAACATGTCCTTCAGCCTGTCGGTGATGCGCAGGTAACCACGTGCGTCCACCACGCCGATGTCGCCGGTATGCAGCCAGCCGCCTGCGTCGATCGCTTCGGCAGTGGCCTGCGGATCCTCGAAATAACCTTTCATGACATGGTAGCCACGCAGGCAGACCTCGCCGGCCTCGCCCGCCGGCACGGGCCGATTGCCGGCATCGACGATGCGAAGTTCGGTTCCGGGAATCGCCTTGCCGCTCGTGGTGGCAATTGTGGTGGCATCATCCTCCGGATCGCAGATTGTCGCCAGACCGCCACACTCGGTCAGGCCATACGCCGTGGTAACGATGCGGATGTTCAGGTCATTGCGCATCCGCTCGATCAACACCGGAGGAATCGTGGCCGCACCCGTTACCGCCACACGCAGACTCGAAAGGTCGGCCTGCGCGAGCCGCGGATGCGCCAGCATGGTCAAGTAGAGGGTCGGTGGGCCGGGCATGACGCTGATGCGATCACGCTCGATGCGGCCGAGAATGTCGTCGGCATCGAACACCGCTTGCGGCAGGATTGTCGCACCCGCGATGAGGCAGGTCAGCCAGCCTGCCTTGTAACCGAACGAGTGAAAGAACGGATTGACAATCAGGTAGCGATCGCCGGGGACAATGCCGATCACCTTGGCATACTCGGTGAAGGCTCGCACCGCCGCGCCGTGGGTCGACATCACGCCCTTGGGCCTGCCGGTGGTGCCGGACGTAAACAGCAAGTCGGCCAGATCGCCCGCCGCCACCTGCAGCGCCGTCTGCCGCGCCGCGGCCTCCTCGACCCCACTCGCACGGGCAAGGAAGTCCAGCCAGTCCATGTCGGCCCCGCTGGCATCACGATGCCTGGCACCGACAACGATAATGTGCTCGAGCGAAGCGGGGCGCTGGTCGCGCAGCATGTCGGGATAGTAGGCCCCCAGGAAATCGCCGATGCAGAACAGGATACGCGCACCGCTTCTGTCCAGGATATCCGCCGCTTCCGCGCCCTTCATGCGGGTATTGATGGGAACCAGCACGGCCCCGGCGCAATGCACGCCCAGCGCGGCCACCACCCACTCGGGCAGGTTGGGTGCCCAGATGCCAACACGATCGCCGGGCCTCACCCCCAGCGAGATTAGCGCGCGTGCCGCCAGCAAGGACCAGTGCTCCAGTTCAGCATAGCTCATGCCGATGCCATCCTGCTCGATCGCGGTACGCGCCGCGTGCTTGTCCGCGGCAGCGAAAAGGAGGGCCGGAATGGTGGTTGGGGTCACTTGAAAATCTCCAAGCCAGGCAGCAACAGGATTATTGATCGCCACGACCTTGGCGGCCACCTTTCCAGGCCGGCCGGTCGAAGCAATTGCGAACGCACGGTTCATCGACGATACCGACATGCCATCCGCCGCGAGCAACTTCTTGGAATGCTCGCATCGGGCCCGCGCACGTACATCGTCTGAGCAGACTAGCGGGCATCGCGGCAATCAAAGGGTTCACTGGCGGCCGCCTGCCGGCTCGAGCAGGCATTGAAGGCCCGTCGGTCCGTGAGGCCCCAACAGCATTTGTTCGAAGATGCCCCGACCCGCACGCGAGGGATCCCCCGAGAGCCTCAACGTCGCGCGACAAGGCGTTTGCAGATGGACCTGCTCAATGGAGTTGGCATCCAGCGCCGCACAATCCACGCGCTGATGATGCAAAGCATATTCGCCGTGATAACTGCCATGGCCCCGGGTCGGATGGTTATAGCCCGCTCCTTGAAGGTACACCACACCCTCGACGTCGAGATCGAGGCTCAGCGATCGTCCGTCCGGCAACGTGCCGGTAACACTCGCCCGCCGAACCTGTCGGCTACCGCGCCGGAACTCGAGACTGTAGCGGACATCACCGACATGAAGCGGCCCACCGCCCTGCAGCGGCACGAGCACCGCACTGCGGTTCCATGGGTTGCCGGCAGCGTCATCGTTGGTGTGAAAGAAGAAGAGATGGTCGTCGAACTGCGCCGGCGTCCACAGCCAGAACCACTGCGGCAGCCCGCCCTCCGGAGACGGTTGGGCATCGCGCGCGCCGATCGGTCGGACGCCCCACGAGCGGTCGCGGACGCCACCCCAGCCATCGATGCCGAACTCTTCGCGATGCCATGAAAGGCTGCCTCGCCAACGCCCGCCCTGAGTCATGCGCGTGAGATCCAGCACCGTGCGAGGGCCACTGCGATAGACGAATCGCGGTTCCTCGATCGGGGCCGCAAGACCTTCGAACACAAGGTCCGCGCGGATGCCATGCTCGTTATCGTCGACCCTGACCGCCAGTCGCCGCAGTGGTTCCAACACCTCCACCGAGATCGGCGCCACCTGCGTATCCAGGCGCTCGGAGCGGAGATGCCTGGATGCGATGAGGCTTTCCTGGATACCGTCGCGCTGGACCATGAACGCGGCGTCGATGAGATCGAGATGCGGGTATACCCCCAGGGTGGCAACGAAATAGATGGTACCGTCAGGGCTGTAGCCACCGAAGTAATACCGATCGTAGAAGTTCCGGTCCGTGCCCGCCGTCGCAAGCGGTTCCGGCAGTTGATGAACTGGATAGTCGTCACCCTTGGTCAGCATGTTCAAGTGTCCTTGCCCTGGCACGGCCGTGCACGGCCATATTTTCGCTTTCACCGAACGCCTCTGGATAGTCCCAATGGACGATGCCGGCGACGGCCATCACCCCTAAAAGGTGCCGCTGGAGGATCCGAGCCATGAGCAATGCCATCGATCAATTGATGCAAGGCAATACGTGGGAGCAGTTCTGCGATGCACTGAAATCCGCGGGTCAGCAGATTCTGCGGCCGGAGGCAGCGAACACGCCCCTCGACCGCGCGGAAGGCTATCGTTATCTGTCACGGCTGGTGCGCGTTGCGCTTGAGATGCACGTCGAATTCTCCGATCCCGACTTTCCCGGCTTCATCGTCCCGTCACACGAAACGATCAAGATCGGAGCCGACAATCCCGACAATCTCTACATGTCGGCGCGCCTCGACGGCCGCAACGAATACCGCGTCAGCGGCCGGCGGGGCACCGTCGCCACCCTGAATTTCGCCACCAAGAAAGGCGGCTACGCCAATCGGGACGGGCGCATGGACGGCACCGGCTTTCTCTCCGCCAGGGACATGGCATTCGAAGCAGACGGCAGTTTCGAACTCATCCTGAGCCGGGAGCCCAAGCCAGGCAACTGGCTGCCGATGGAAGCGGAGACCAACCAGTTGCTGGTGCGACAGACATTCCTGGATCGCCGAACGGAACAACCGGCGCAGGTCCACATCGAGAGAATCGGCGGCACGGCGAAGCCCAGGCCGCTCGATCCAGCCCTGTTTCATGAAAACCTGCTTCGCGCCGGCGCCTTTGTCGGCAATACCGCGCGCCTGTTCGCCGACTGGGCGCACGGTTACCAAGCACTCGTCAACGCCCTGCCGCCCGCCGACCAGGCGGTTTGCCAGGCTGCGGGCGGCGATCCCAACATCTTCTACTACCACGGCTATTGGCAACTTGACGAAGACGAGGCATTGCTGATCGAACTGCCCCGCATTCCAGACTGCGATTTCTGGAATCTGCAAGTGGATAACTACTGGATGGAATCGCTCGACTACCGGTACCACCGCATCCACTTGAACAAGCATGACGCGGTCCTCAACGCTCAGGGGGGCATCGTCATCGCGGTCGCGGAAAACGATCCCGGCTTACCCAACTGGCTGGAAACCGCCGGTCACCGAACCGGCACCATGTGCTTCCGCTGGGTTGGCGCACGCGAGCACGTTCATCCGACCACACGCGTGGTCAAGCTCGATTCCTTGGCGAACTGACCGATCATGGCATTCGACATCCGAGTCTTGCTCGACGAGGCATCGAGGCGATCACGCGGGCTGACCGATTTTGGCGACGACGCATTCCGTCCGGCGCTGGAGCGGCTACTTTCCAGCCTTGACGGCGAGGCACGCCTTTCCGCAGCCGGCAGGGAAATGCTGACCGCGCGCATCATCGAACTGCTGAGGAATCGCCTTGTCCTGGAAGATCACATCCGGCGGCATCCCGACATCCTCGAGGAAGAGAACGAGAACCCTATCGTCATCGTCGGGCTGCCGCGCACGGGCACGACGCTCTTGCAGCGCATCCTGAGTTGTGACCCGCGTCTTTATCCGATGCTGTGGTGGGAGTGTCGATATCCCGCGCCGCTGCAGGCAGATGCTGCGCCCGGTGAAGATCCCCGCGTGGCACTTGCCCGTGCCGAGGTGCGCGCGATGATCGAAGCCAACCCGGCCTTGCTGGCAATCCACCCGTTCGACGCCGAGGCGGCCGACGAAGAAGGCATGTTGATGGAGCATTCCTTCATGAGCTTCTTCGATTCCTACGCCGACATCCCGAGCTACACCGAGTGGCTATGGAGTCATGATCAGACGCCGGCATACCTGCATCTGCAGCGCATGCTCAAGTTCATCCAGTGGCAAAAGCGCCGGCGCGGCATCTCGGCCGGACGATGGGTACTCAAGGCACCTCACCACCTGCGCCAGATCGACGTGCTGTTCAAGGTTTTCCCGGGAGCCCAAGTCATCCAGACGCACCGGGATCCGCTGGAAACGATCCCTTCGATCGCCAGCTTCGTCTACAACTTGTGGGCGGTGTACATGGAGAAACCGGACCCGGTGCACGCCGGTCGGCAATGGTCCGCGATCTTTTCCCGAGGCACGGCCGAGACCATGGCATATCGCGATGCGAAGGCCGCCGATCGCTTCCTCGACGTATGGTTTGCCGACACCCTGTCGCAACCGCTGGCAGTGGTCAGGACCATTTATGCCTTCGTCGGCCTGGAACTACCCCAGGGTATCCAGCAAGCAATGGAGCGCTATCTGGAAGACAACCGTCGGGAAAAGCGTCCCGCGCACAGCTACGCCGCCGACTATTTCGGCCTCTCCGATGCCGGCATCGCGCGGGACTTCGCCGCCTACCGGCAGCGCTACATCCTTCCCCACCAGTCTTAGCTTGCCGCCACCGCCGCGACGGTGGCGATGAAAGTCAGTCATGGCGGCACGCCGACTGGCGGCCGCCCGCTGACATTCACCAAGTCATCATCGGCAGAGACAACCGCCGTCCACCGCCAGGGCCTGCCCCGTGACGAAGCTGGCCTTGTCCGAACACAGCCAGATCACCGCCTCGGCAATCTCGTCGGCGGTACCCATGCGCTGCATGGGCGTCATGGCCTCGATGCGCGCCTTCATCTCGGCATCCTTCATCAGCGGATCCGTCATGCCGGTGGCAATGACGCCGGGACAGACCGCGTTGACGCGGATGCCCATGGCGGCGTATCGCACCGCCACCGAGCGCGTGATGCCGACGACGCCATGCTTGCTGGCGACATAGTCCGGCGTTCCCATGCCCGACAGCCCAGCGATCGAGGCGGTATTCACGATCGCGCCGCTCTTCTGCTTCAACATTTGCTCGAGCTGAAACTTGACGCCATAAGCCACGCCATTGAGATTGATCTCGATGGTGCGACGAAACAGATCGAGATCAAAGTCCGGCCTTGAATTGGAAATACCCGCGTTGTTGAAAGCGCAATCAAGACGGCCGAATTCAGTCACCGTGCGGGTCACCAGCGCCTTGACTTCCTGTTCGCTGGCGACGTTGCAGCCCATGAAGGCAGCCTTGCCGCCTGCCTTGCCGATCATCACGGCCGTCTCCTCGCAGGAGACCGCATTGACGTCGGACACCATGACCTTGGCGCCCTCGCGTGCGAACGCGAGCGCCGTGGCCCGCCCGATACCACTCCCTGCCCCGGTCACCAGGGCCACCTTGCCGTCAAACAGCGCCATGCACTTCTCCTCTCACTTGATGGTTCAATGAATCCGGATGCCGTTGCCGACGCTCAACCCGCCGGCGGCCTGATCACGTACTGACTGGTTGGCACCACGTCGATCATGTGCTGGCCACTGGCTTCGTTGTGGTCGATGAAACGGCTGCAGCTGTCCATCATCGCCTGCACGTTGCGCCGCAACTTGTCCTGGTCGCCGACGGCATCGAAGAACACCGCCGGATCGGTCATCGCCTCGGGTGGGAAACACTCCTCCACCAGGGCGTCGATGCGGGGCGCGGCATAGGTCAGCGGGCGCACCACGACGTTCTGGACGTAGAGAAACGTGCTTTGCGTATCGATGGCGACCTGTGTATGCGAGTTATGCCAGACATCCAGCCAAGCCTCGTGGCTGAGCCGCGGCGGCCGCCGGAGAAACGCCAGTTGCGAAAATCCCCAGGTGCGCTCGCCGGGACGGGCCGGATGAAGGGTATTGCGAATCGGTTGCGACTCGGTGACAAGATAACCCTCGGCCCGCTCGACGCCTTCAGTAATCGCGAAATCGAACGGGCGCCGGAATTTTTCAATCGCCGTGTCGACCCAGATCGACAGCAGGCCTTCCATCTGGGGCCGGGTATTGATCTGCCGAAGGTTGTCCGCTGGCATGACATCGTCGTCGGCCACATTGACCTGCAGCCCGCGCACGCCAAGTTCCAGCAACTTTTCCGCCACCTCGCCGCGCAGCCGCCGGGCAAAATCGGCCCGGCTGTCCCCCGACGATCGCCACAATGCATAGATCACCTTCTCCACGCCAATCTCCCTTGTACACTCCGGAACCGTGAGCGATTCTTTTCCGGACATGAAATCGGGGAATCGTCCATTTGGACGGTTTGACTGGGAAGGAAGCCGTCTAATGTCTTTTTGCACATCCTGCCAGCCAACGTGAGCCGTGCCTACCGTGAACCAAACCTCCGATACCGCGACACCTGCCACCGGCCACTCGTCCGCTTGCGTGCTGACGAAAGTCGACGGTCGCATCCTGCACATCACGATCAACCGGCCCGATCGTCACAACGCGCTCGATTCGGCCACCCACACCCAGATGGCCGAGGCATTCGATCGCTTCGCAGCCGACGACGACTTGTGGATCGCCGTCATCCGCGGCGCGGGCGACAAGGCTTTCTGTGCCGGCGGAGACATTAAGGCGATGAACGACGCGGCGCAGGGCGGCGAACCCTACGTCGCCCCGCCCAGCGGCTATGGTGGCCTAACCAGCCGATTCAATCTCAACAAGCCGGTCATCGCCGCCGTGAATGGATTGGCCATGGGCGGCGGATTCGAGATCGCACTTGCCGCCGACATCGTCATTGCCGTTGAGCATGCCCGGTTCGGACTGCCGGAGCCCTTGATTGGCGTCGCGGCGCTGGCCGGCGGGATGCATCGATTGCCAAGGCAAATCGGCATGAAGCGGGCGATGGGCATGCTGCTGTCGGGAGACAGCATCGACGCTCGAACCGCTCTTGAGTGGGGGCTGGTGAATCAGGTTGCCTCCGCCTCGGAGTTCGACGAGGTCATTGCAGCCTGGTTGACGAAATTGCTGCGCGCGGCACCGCTGTCGTTGCGCGTAACCAAGGAATGCGTTCGCGAAGGCCTCGATCTGTCTCTGGAGCAAGCCATCCGGCGCCAGGATACCGGCGGCTACGCGGAACTCGAAAAGCTGCGCAAGAGCCGTGACGTTCTCGAGGGCATCGCCGCCTTTGCCGAAAAACGGCCGCCCAGGTGGGAAGGACGATGACGGATCCACACCGACTGGCATCGGTGCTGGCAGACTGGCTCTCGGCTCGCCACCCGGATACCCGCAACATTGCCGTCGACAACCTTCGGAACCCGTCGCAGGGCTACTCCAACGAAACATGGCTGTGCGACGTCGCCTGGAACAGGAGTGGTCGGCGCGAATCCCGAGCGCTGGTGCTGCGCATCCAGACCACGGTCGTCGGCACATTCCCCGATTACGATCTTGGCAAGCAATACCGCTGCATGGCCACGCTTCAGGACAGTGACGTCCCGGTACCGCGACTGTTCGGCTTCGAGCAAGACCCGGCCGTCCTCGGGGCGCCGTTTTTCCTGATGGAGCGGGTCGACGGACGGGTGCCGAACGAGAATCCGCTTTATCACCTCGAGGGCTGGCTGCACGATCTCCCCGAGGACGAACAGGCCGATCACTGGATGCAGGGAATCGATGCCATTGCTGCGCTGGCGCGCATCGATGCGTGGGAACGCGGGTTCGAATTCCTGCTGGCCCCTGAATGGCGGGGCGATCCGCTGGGCCAGCAACTCGAATACTTCCGCCACCACATGTGCTGGGCCGAAAGCCTCAATCGCCCCTACCCGCATCTGCAGCGCGCCTGGGCGTGGCTCCGTGACAATCGCCCCGCACCGGTTCCCGGTGGCCTGTGCTGGGGCGACGCCAAACTCGGCAACTGCGTCTTTCGCGATGGTCGACTGGTGGCGATGCTCGATTGGGAAAGCGCTCATATCGGCAGCCCCGTGATGGATCTCGCCTGGTGGATCACGCTCGACCGCTGCCTGTCCGACGGCTATGGCGTGCCGCGCCTGGCGGGGCTACCGGGGCGCGAGGCCAGCGTTGCCCGCTGGGAAGCGGCATCGCGACTGCCGGCTACCGATCTCGCCTATTACGAGGTGTTCAGTGCTTTCAAGCTCGCCAGCATCATGGCGCGCATCGGCACCGTGTTCCAGCAAAGCGGCCTGGCGCCGGAAGGCTTCCTGATGGATACCGACAACGGTGCTGCCCGCGTGTTGGCTGGGTTCGGCGAGGTTTACGGCTTCGGAGACGGAAAATGAGTGGCAGCATCGGCCCCCTGCTTCATGCCGACGAGTACTTCAATCACCAGATTGTCGAAACCTTCGCCTCCGTATCGCAGAGCGACTATTCCTGGACCGAGAAGGTGTGCGGCATGGCGGCAGCGCGCGACGGCTCGCTGGCCATCGGTTTCGGCTTCGGCAAGTATGTCAATCGCAACGTGGTCGATGCCTACGGTGGCATTTCGCGCGGCGTCGAGCAATGGACGGTGCGCGCCAGCCGCGAGTTGTCATCCAACCCGAACGGCATCGATGTTGGTCCGCTGCGTTACGAAGTCATCGAGCCGCTGAAAAGAATTCGCGTCGTTCTGGAGCGTAACCCTATCCAGCCCATCGCCTTCGATATCACTCTGGAGGGGATCGTTCCCTGCGTGGTCGAGGAACGCGAGGACCGACGCACCCTGACGGGCTACCGGCACAGCGCCGACCAGATCCGCTACCATCAGACCGGCACGGCGCGCGGATGGGTGGAGGTCGATGGCAAGCGCCATGAGGTCGGACCCGATACATGGATCATGACGCGCGACCATTCCTGGGGCTTGCGGCCGGCGGTCGGCGAGCCGATGCGCGATCTGCCGCCCGACCCGATGGACTCGGACCTGGCGCAGGTCCTGGCCATCTGGAACCCACTGTATTTCGAGAAGCCGGACGGGAGCACTTACGCCTTCCATCAGTACTATCTCTGCTACGCTGGCACGGGTTTCCGCCACGAGCGCATGCAGGGCGGATTCGAGTTCGCCGACGGCCGCCGTGATCCGCTGCGCGCACTGGAGCCGGTGCTGACGTTCGACCCGATCAACCGGCGCTTCAAGCAGGGCGAGTTCCGCCTGACCATGGGCAACGGTCGCGTGCGAACGCTCAGGGCACGAGCCATCGGCGCCACCGGCTTTCACCTTGGCGCCGGCCTTTATCATGGTTTTGACGGCAAGCATCACGGCAGCTACCGCGGGCGCCTGGCGCTGGAGGGAGAGCATTTCGCAGACTGTTCCACACCGGAGGCCGTGGCACGCTTGAATCAGTTCCGGGATTGCCTGATCGTGGTCGAGGACGCCGAGACCGGCGCCACCGGATGGGGCAATTGCCAGACCTATGTCACGGGCGCATGGCCCGACTTCGGTCTCCCGACGGCTCGATGAGGGCATGAATACCCACGCCGCCAAGCATACGACCGACTATCTGTCGAGACCCGACAATCGCAGGCTTGCGCAGTTTCCCGGTGCTTACGGGCTGCCCTACCTCGGCTATGTCTTCGACCTGCTCAATAATCCGTTCTCGTGCATCGACCGGCACTATCGCCGATATGGCCCGGTCTGCCGCACCAGGCTGACCGGCCAGGAATTGCTCTGGGCCCTGGGGCCCGATTTCAATCGCGAACTGACCACCGATCCCCGGCAGATCTACTCGGCACGCATGGGCTACGACGGCCCTTTGCGCGACTTCTTCGCCGGCGGACTGCTGATGCGCGACTTCGACGAGCATCGCCTGCATCGCCGCGTCATGATGACGGCATTCAAGACCGAATCGGCGCGCGCCCAGATCCATCAGGTGAACGCCCTCTGCCAGCAGCATACCGTCGCGTGGGGGACGCAGCCTTCCCTGCTTTTCTACCCGGCGGTCAAGACGCTGTTGCTGGACATCGCCGCGCGTGTGTTTCTCGGCCTCGACCTCGAGACCGAGATCTCCCGGGTCAACGATGATTTCCTGAAAATGATGGCCGGCGTGCTGGCCATCGTCCGCAAGGACTGGCCCGGCCTGCTCTACGGACGGGCCATGGCCGCGCGCAGGTCGCTGGCCGACTTCATCCGCCAGCGCCTGCCGGTCAAGCGTAGCGAAGGCGGGGCCGACGTCATGAGCCTGTTTGCCGCGACCCGTGACGATGCCGGTGACCTGTTGCCTGACCAGGTGGTGGTCGACCACATGCTGTTCCTGCTCCTGGCTGCCCACGACACCACCACGAGTGCGCTGACCATGGCGGCCTACTACCTGGCACTGGACCCGGGGCTGCAGGAGCGCCTGCGCGAGGAAGCGCGGGCGTTGCCGGCCGACCCGCCAAGCTACGAGGATGTCCGGGAAAGCGATCGCCTCGCGAACATCGAATGCGCCTTCAACGAAACGCTGCGCCTGCATCCACCGGTACCGCAGATGATGCGGCGCACCGTGTGCGCGGCGGAGATTCTCGGCCATGATGTCCCGGCCGACACCCTGATCGCCATTTCACCGGTGTTCACCCATCGGATGGCGGAGTTCTGGCGCGAGCCGCACCGCTTCGATCCAGGGCGTTTCGCGCCGGGACGCGCCGAGCACAAGGCACACACTCATCTCTTCGTACCGTTTGGCGGCGGCGCACACAAGTGCATCGGCATGCACTTCGCCGACATGCTGTTCAAGTGCGCCATGACGCAGTTGCTGCGACGTTACCGCTGGAGCCTGGCAACGGAGTATCGGAACGTGGCGCCCATCGTGCACTTTCCCTTCGCCAAGCTAGGCGACGACTTGCCGCTTCGTCTGCGGCCCGTCGACTAGCTCGCCTGGCTTCCGCACACCGATACCGGAGAAGCACGTGATGAAACCCGCGGTCCTTGCACTTGTGGCCGGCCTGTTCGCGGCCACGACTCAAGCCTTGGCCATGCCGCCCTGCCATCAGCAAGGGGAGTTTCGTCCATATTGCGGTTTTCGCCAGCCCGAAGACCTGGAATCCCTGCCCGACGGCCACCATCTGGTCGTCAGCCAAATGAACCTGACCTTCTCTGCCCAGGGGTTCGTGTTCGGGCCCGGCAAACTCTCGCTGCTGGATACCCGCAACGGCAGGATCCGCGACCTGTATCCCGGCAAGATCGCCGAGGGCAGGCCGACACCGGGCTGGGGCGATCCGGGCTGCCCGGGGGAAATCGGCGCTGATCTCTCTCCCCATGGCATCCACTTGTCGCGACGCGCCGACGGCCGCCGGCAGTTACTGGTGATCAACCACGGCGGCCGCGAGGCCGTAGAGTTCTTCGAACTCAACGGCCTGCGGCTGACCTGGCGAGGATGCGCGGTCGCACCGAAGGGCAGCACCCTGAACGACGTCGCGGCTCGGCCGGAAGGCGGCTTCATCGCCAGCAACATGATCGACGGCACGCCCGCGCAGGCCGCCCAGGCGATGGCAAGGGCGATGCGTGGCGAGGACACGGGCTTCGTCTGGTCCTGGTCACCGATGTTCAGCTACCAGAAGGTGCCCGGCTCCGAGGGAACCTTGCCCAATGGCGTCCAGGTCGATGCCCAAGGACGCTACCTCTACTACAGCGTGGTCGGACCACAAGGAGCCGTCCGCAAGATCGATCTGCGCACCTATCGAATCGTCGGGGCGGCCGCCACCCCGAACCCGGACAACCTCTCGTGGGACGGCAGGCGTCTGCTCGCCGCTGGCGTGATGGATCATGCCGCACTCAGCCAGTGCGACGGTACGGCCACATGCCGTTCGGCTTCCCATGTAACCGCCATCGACCCGGACACCATGCAGGCAACACGCCTGTTCGAGCAGGACGGCAGCCGGCAGTGGGGTATTTCCGTTGGCGTGACCATGGGCAGGCGCCTCTACATCGGCGCGTTTGCCGGCGATCGGGTTCTTTCAGTACCCCGGAAATAGGAAGGACGTCGACAGCCGCTCGCAGTGGCAGCGCCTTGAACGCGCAGTCCGGAACCGAACTTCGGCGGGAGGCTTAGCGAAAGTCAGTCGTGGCGGAACGCCGGAGTGGCAGCGCCATTGGGCGCCGCCACTCCGCGGATCACACGATGGTCGGGCTTAGCCCATTCGGCCGAGAATGGCGCCGCCGGTCGGCACGCCGACACCGGAAGTCACCAATGCATGCTCCACCGGCTTCTTCGGTTGATTGAGCGAGGTCCCGCGCACCAGGCGCACCGCCTCGACAATGCCGTTCACGCCGTGGATATACGCCTCGGACAGCTGGCCACCATGCGTGTTGGTGGGCAGGCGGCCGCCAGGACGCAGGTTGCCGTCCTTGACGAAATCCGCCGCTTCGCCGTACTTGCAGAATCCCCAGGATTCAAGCTGCCAGAGCACGATCGGCGTGAAGGCATCGTAGATCACGGCCGCGTCGATGTCCTTGGCGCTCAGGCCGCACTGGGCATAGGCCTCCTCGGCGGCCAGGTCCATTTCGGGAATTCGGGCGATTTCCGGGCGATAGAACGAGGTCATCTCCTCCTGGTCGCGCGCCGCGCATTGCGCCACTCCGCGGATCATGACGCCGGGCTGCTTCAGGTGCCTGGCACGCTCCGCCGTGGTCACCACCACGGCGCAGCCGCCATCGCTCTCCTGGCAGCAGTCGTACAAGCGGAGGGGCTCGCAGATCTTCTTGGCGGTATCGTATTCCTCGCGCGTGAACGGACGCTGATAGAAGAAGGCCGCCGGATTGTTGACCGCGTACTCGCGTGTCGAATGGGCCACTTCGAACAAGGCGTCGCGCGAGCACCGGGTGACATGCATGTAACGCTGGGTGAACATCGCGACCCACGACGCCGGCGTCAGCAGACCGAACGGCATGTACCAGCTGTAGTGGATCGCGCTGCCGGTGATCAGGTTGCCCGAAACACCGCTGGAATAGCGCTGTCCCGAACGGCCGTTCAGGGCACGGTAACAGACCACCGTCTCGGCGACGCCGGTGGCCACGGCCATGGCGGCCTGCAGCAGCGTGCCGGTCGCGGCACCGCCGCCGTAGGGAATCCGGCTGTACAGCTTCAGGTCGCCACAGCCCACCGCCCGCGCGACATCCACCTCCTCGTTCTGGTCAATGGTGAAAGTCACCATGCCGTCGACATCGGCAGGCTTCAGGCCGGCGTCGTCGAGCGCATTCTTGACGGCCTCCGCCGCCAGCGCCAGTTCGGAACGCCCCGAGTCCTTGGAAAACTCCGTCGAGCCGATGCCGACGATCGCGGCCTTGTCAGAAATTCGTGCAACCATTGCTCAAGCCTCCCTCGGCAGCGCCACGCGGACGATGCCGGACATGTGCGTACCCCAGACGTTGTTGTCGCCGCTATAGGCGATATCGACGGTGCCGGCCGCGTCGTCCTTGGCATTCACTTCCGCGGTGATGGTCATGATGAATCCGGGCAGATTGGGCGCACCCAGTTTCACGTCGATGCGCTTGAGCGTGCAATCCGGCCCCGCCCAATCGGTCACGTAACGTCCGATCAGGCCATTGCTGGTCAGGATGTTCATGAAGATGTCGGGCAATCCACCCGCCTGGGCGGCGGCCTTGTCGTGGTGCACCGGCGTGAAGTCGCGCGATGCAATCGCCCCGCCGATGATCAGGCCCGATGAGATGTCGATTCTTAGCGGCGGCAGTTTCTCGCCAATGGCGACGCTGCCGAAGCGCCTCGTGGTCTTGTTCATGTGTGGTCTCGCTATGCTGTGAAATGCTCAGGCCGGATAGAAGTTGGGCAGCACGGTCTTGTCGTCCACGCGCTCGACCTTGCCCTTCACCTTCATGCCGATGAATACCTGTTCCGGCTCGCAACCGGCAAGGTTGGCGATCAGGCGCGTGCCCTCACGCAACTGCACCACGGCGCAAAGCAGCGGGTAGGGGTAGCCGGGAAACTTCGGGTAGTGGAGTTCGGTGAAGCTGTAGACCTCGCCTTCGAGGCTCGACTCGATGGAATCCCACTCGGTCGAATTGCATTGGCCGCACATCGGCCGGGGCGGGTGGCGCAAGGCACCGCACGACTTGCAGCGCTGGATCATGAGCTTGCCCTGGTCGATGGCATCCCACCACCAGGCATTGTCGTGGCCACGCGGCGCCTGGATGCGCGTCGGCAGCGCCGGCTTTTCCGCGGCGCCGCCGGTGCTCGCCTTCGCTTCGGCGGTCTCGGCATTGGGCATGAACTTCAGGACGCGGAACACCTGGCGGCCGATATCGGCACCGGTCTGATCGGTGAACTTCGTCACGGTTTCGATGAAATAGCCGACGCCACGGCCGGTGGCCTTGCGCTCGGAAATATTGTCGATGACGGTATGCGCCGTGACCTGGTCGCCGGGTCGCAAGTCACGGTAGAAATCGGTCGAGGTATTGGTTCCCAGCACGCCGACAAAGCCGTGGGCATCGAAGACCTTGTGCAGTTCGCGCTGCACGTCCATCTCCGGCTCCTGGCACATCGAGTAGCCTTCCATGGACCATATCTGCAGCATCGTCGGCGGCGCGATGATGCCGCCCTTGCTGGACTTCGCCGCAAATCCGGGGTCGTGGTAGACGGGATTCTCGTCCCCCGTCACCTCCGTCCAATGGCGGATCATGGCCAGATTGACATCGTCCTTGCCCTTCTTTGGCGCGCTGACTTCACGCCCGACATAGGCGTGGATCTTCGCTTCAAAGTCCCTGGTTTCTTCTGGTGTCATACGTGCTTCCCCATGTTGTTCGACCGCACTGCCTGCGGCCAAGGATCAACAAAAAACTGGCACCATCACTTTCGTGCCGCCGCCGATCGACCCGCCTGGCGACCGAAGAAACTCGAGTCGCCGAGCGACATGCCCGAACTGTAACCCTCACCCCAGCGCGGCAGGCCACACGCGGTCCGTCCCGCCGCAAAAAGTCCCGGGAGGGCCTCGCCGGCCGGAGTCAGTACCTGGCCGGTGGTGGTCGTCCACAAGCCGCCCAGGGTGAACATCGTGGCCGGGTAATCGCTGGAACAAAAGCTCAAGGCCGCAAAAGGCGGCTTGACCAGGGGCTTCAGGAACGCCTCGGCCTTGTGCCAGGTCGGATCCGCTCCCTGCGCGGCATGCCGGTTGTAACTTTCGATGGTGTGAGCCAACTCACCTGCCGGCAGGCCCAGTTCCCGTTCCATCTCGTCCCAGGTCTCGCCGACCGCCGCGATGTCGATGTCCCGATTGGTGATGGGTCGTTCAAAGATTTCTTCGTCCACCAGCAGCCAAACTCGTCCGTTGGGTTGACGCAGCATGTAATGCGTCACGCGGCCGTGATAGGCATCCTCGTTGATGAAGCGCTGCCCCAGTTCGTTGACGAAAATGCCCTTCACCAGCGACTCGGGCGGAAAAAACGGACGCGTGGCGAAGACCTGATCCATGTGGATCGCCGCTGCCCCCACCGATATGCCCATGCGTATGCCCGAGCCATCGTCGTTGCCGCCGGTGGTCGGATTCGGGCAGCCTTGTGCCAGCGGTGCGTAGGTGCGCACCATGTCCTCGTTGCAGATGAAACCACCGGCACAGAGGATCACGCCCTTGCGCGCACGAACCGCTCGAGGTTCGCCATCGATACGTGCGACGACGCCGTGGACGGCATCATGGCAATCCGCCACCAATGCCAGCACCCGGGTGTTGAAGTGCGCGTTGGCGCCAAGCGCGAGCGCCCTGGCACTGAGCTTTTCCATGATCAGCTTGCCTGCGCCCCATCCCGGCAGCTGGGCCGCGTGACCGCGAGGCGCCGGCTTGGCCAGCTGGGCGAAAGGCCAGGCTGCCTCGCTACCGGACCAGATAAGGGTGTCGTCGGTCAGCGGTTCCAGCCACTTGCCCGGCAGATAGGTGCCCTTGAAGGGAACGCCCTGCTCCCCCAGCCAATGGAAATGCGCGACGGCGTTATCGGCATAGAGCCGCACCCGCGCCTCGTCGGCACCGGGCCCTCCCGCCATCATCAGATACTTGACGAAGTCTTCCGTCGCGTCATCGAAGCCGGCGGCACGCTGCACCGGCGTACCGCCGCTGCCGCCCAGATAGAATTCACCGCCCGAAAGCGCGGCGCTGCCGCCCGCCGCCGATGCGACCTCGAACACGTCGACCCGCGCCCCGGCGTTGCGCGCCTCGATCGCCGCACAAGCACCGGCGATGCCGAACCCGACGACCACGACATCGGTCTCGGCATCCCATCGCTCGACATCGTCCAGACGCAGCGGCCGGGACGGCGAATAGTCAATTGACAATGTATTCCACTCCAAGATTGCCCTATCGGTAAAGCATGGGGTTCGGGGCCGGGGCTGTCATACCCCATTCAGATTAGGATGGAACGGGAAGCGCCGTTCAGTCGCCCGACAGCGGTTGCCGCATCTTCAGCTTCACCGCCTGCGCGAGTCCCGGCATCTCGATCTGCCTGCGACCCGCTTCCTCCGCCGAAAGCGGCGACGTCGCGACCATGGTCGCATGGCAGCGGCGCGCGAGTTCCTGGTAGGTTCGGGTCCCCGTCCGCTTGCGGTCGATTTCCTGCTCCGACAGTTCGCGCACTACCTTCGCCGGCATCCCCGCCACCAGGCTGCGCGGGGGAATCTCCGCCCCCGCCTTGACGAAGGCACACGCACCGACAATCGACGACTCGCCGACATGGGCATTGTCCATCACCACCGCATTCATGCCGATCATCACATTCCGGCCGATCCGGCAGCCATGCAACACGGCGCCATGGCCGATATGGCCGCTCTCTTCAACGATGGTCTCCGTACCGGGGAAACCATGCATGACGCAGGTATCCTGGATGTTGACGCCGGCCTCGATCACCAGCCGACCGAAGTCGCCACGCAGGCTTGCGCAGGGACCGATGTAACAGCCCGGACCGACCACGACGTCACCGATCAGGACGGCACTCGGATGAACAAAGGCCGTCGGATCGACCACGGGAACGATGCCGTCGATGGCATAAACGACAAGCGACGCGGTCAGGGACATGCTTCTCTCCAGCTGGTTGATGTCAGGCACGCGGATCGAACGGTACCCGTCGAACCATCATGACCGTGTTTCCGCATGAATCGGAAAGCGGTCGAAATAGAAGCGGAACCGCTCGCGCAGGTGCGCCGGATCGGTGGCGAAATCCCGCGTCAGGTTGTAGACGACCCTGCCGTCCTTGCCGCGCGGATGACCATCGACATAGCCCTTGAGCCGAACCCTGGCCGCGTTCGTCAGCTCGAGGCCGGCGACGCGATACACCTGCTCCACCGTAGCCATCTCGTCCGCCATGAAGACGTGGAACATCGAGTCGAAGCCGCGCTCGGCCGGAATCAGCGACCGATCGCGCACGCAGGCACGCAGCAAGTGTTCGACACGGTCGCTCCAGTAGTCGATGAGCGCCGCCGCGTCCACCCGCTTGCGGCCGATCCGCTGCGAATAGGCCTGCATGGTGACGGTCGACTGGATCACCGCGACGGGATCCCGATGCGTGAAAATGACCGCGGCATCGGGGAACACACGGTTCAGCACGGGCAACTGCTCGATATGCTGGGGACACTTCAGCACCCAGCGCGCCCGCGTGTCGCCATGCATGCGCCTGCGCCATTGCAGCAGCTTGAGCACGGTCTTCATGTACTCGTAATGCGGCGTCTGATCGTGTCCGTAATAGTGGTCACGCCAGAACGGCGAGTGGTTGAGCCATTCGAAGTTGTAAGACGCGAAATCCGGACCCATCAACTCCAGTTCCTCGTGGATGTGGTCCGGCGCCATCGGATGCATCGCCGCGATGAGCGGCGTCGTGCGCTGCATGCCCTCCCACGCCTCCATGCAGCGTCGATATCGCGGGTCCGTGCCGTCGGGAAGAAGCGGCTCTCCCGGCAAGGGCAGCGGCTCGTACGATTCCCATAGCGGCAACGAATGAAATCGGTCGTCCTCGGCCAGCAGATTGACGAGGTGCGTCGTCCCTGAACGCGGCAGTCCTGCCACGATCACCGGCCGATCGATCCTTTCATCATGAATCTCCGGATGGCGTTTCAGGGTATCCCGAATCAGCAGCCGATTGCTGGCATACCGAACCAGATAGCCGTGCAAAGTCAGGCGTGACAGAGCGGTGATTTCAGGATCTCGATCCCACCCTTCGCGCAATACACGCAGGCGAATCCGAAAATCCTCGGGTCCGAAATCCGCCAGCCCCGTGCGATGACGGGCCACTTCGAGGATCCCCTCTTCGCTGAAATCCACCGGCACCGTCTCGGCCCAGGCCAGGGCCTGGCGCTGGATTTCGGATAGTCTCGGCCGGGGAAGGTCATCGATGTCGATCGCATTACCCGCCATGTCCCCTCCCCTGTCCCAGGCGCATCGTGACTAGATCGGATGGTTGCGACGGCCCTCGCAGTACGGCGACGATGGAGTCTTCGAGGGTTCCCAAAAACAATTCGGTATCCATGGAAGCATCCATCGTGTCGGCCAGTTCGAGCATGCGCAGGTGGTCAGCCAGGCCATGAAAGAGCAGCACGGCGGCCAGCATCGCCCTCTGCTTCAGCACCGCCACCGGCAACTCCTGTCCGGCCAAGGCGCGCTCCAGGAACAACGTGAAGCGATCATTGGCCGGCAGCTTGAGGGGCGACGGCCCGGCATGGCGGACATGGACGGTATGCAGGGCCACCAGTTGAGCGTTGATGCGAATGAAATCACGGCCACCGTCCGGATCCGTCAGTTTCGCCGCCACCGGTCGCACCAATGCGCGAACAACATCGCTCAAGTCGAAGTGGCCAACGCGCTCGAGCTCATCCAGCAGCACGTGCCGGCGGGCCACGATGCCCGGCACGTGCTTGTCGATGATGGCCTGCAACAGGCTGTCCCGGCCGCCGAAGTGATACTGGCAGACCGCGGCGTTGCGCTGGCCCGCCAGCTTGCCTATCTCGGCGAGCGTCACGCCATCCACACCGCGCGAAGCAAACAGTCTCTCGGCGACCGTAATCAGCTTGGCCCGTGTTGCGGCGCTGCGAGGTGTCAGACGCTCCTGGAGGCTTTCGCTGGCAAGCGCAACAGCCATGTTCCCGTGATCCCCCATTAACCGACCACCGAGTAACCACCGTCCACCGGCAAGGTCTGGCCGGTCACAAAGCGCGCTGCCGCGCTGGTGAGGAACAACACGGCGCCGGCGATATCCGCCGGATCCCCAAGGCGCTTCAGGGGCGTACGCGCGAGCACCGGTTCGACCATGGCGGGAGTCGACTCGAAGTGCCCCATCATGTTGCTGCGGATGAAGCCGGCCGCCACCGCATTCACGCGTATGCCCTCGCCCGCCCAGGCCATCGCCAGTGTTTTCGTCAATTGGACGATGCCGGCCTTGGCGGCTCCGTAGCCGGGCACCGCCGTCACGCCGAAATACGATGTCATCGACGCCAGTCCGATGACGCTGCCGCCGCCCGGCAAGTCGCTGTTCGCCAGTTTTTCCCGACAAGCATGCGCCATCCGGTAAGCCCCGAGCAGATTCACCTGCACCGACCGCTCGAATACCGCCGGGTCGTATTCATTCTCGGCGGCATAGTTGCAGCCGGCGTTATTCACGAGGATATCGAGCCCGGGCAGCGCGCCGGCCACTTCCAGAATCCGGTCACCATCCGTCAGCTCCAGTTGCAGGTATCGATAGCCGTCCAGGTCCCCGTCATAGTCGGCGGCACTCGGCCGGGTTCCGGTAATCGTGACCTCGGCGCCGGCTGCGCGGTATGCGGCGGCAATTCCGGCGCCAATACCATGGCTGCCGCCCGTCACCAATACGCGGGCATTGCGATAGTCGAAAGTCACGTTGGACCGACTCACATCCATGTCGAATCTCCTCACGTCCGCTTGAGGGCGGCATCAAGCTGGTCGATGCGAAAGCGCAGCCAGCCGGTTTCCCAGAAATTTGTCGCACCCGAACGCTCAAGCAAGGCCTCGTGCGTGTCCCGTGCAAGCTGGAGCGCCTCGCGGTGATCCGGGTCTGCCGCCAGCGCGGCCTCACCCAACAGCAAAGCCGCTTCCGGGTCTCCCGCCACCAGCCTGCTGCGGCCGCGCGAGACCACCGCATCGATACCGGCCATTTCGACCAGGTCGGGATAAACGTGCCGAGGTTGCGTGGGATAGAGTTCGCTGGTGGCTTCGGCCTTGAACCAGCCCATATAGCTCTCCCAGAATGTCCGCACGGCCCAACTCACCTTGCCATAGCCCTCTCCCACATGAAGCGCCTCCGGAAGCCTCACTTCTCGCATCAGCGTCCAGATGTCCTTGCCGCCATTCATGCCCTTGAGGGTTTCCCGATGGACGAACTCGACCGCAGCCTCAAGGCGGTCCAGACAGGCTTTGATCAAGTCCGAGCCCACGATCGGCGCGAAGTGACCCGTGATCAGCATCTCGGGAGCGAGCGCTCGAACGCGCCGCAACGACGCGAGATACGGCTCCGCCCACCGATACTTGTCACCGCGGATGGTGTTGAAATTGGGGAAATGAGGAAACAGGGGACCAAACAGGTTGCCGGAAAACAGTATCCGATGCTGCGGCAACCAGACGACACAACTGTCGATCGTCTCGCCCCCGGGGGTCGAGTACAGTTCGAATGAGGTCTCGCCAACCTCAAGACGACAATGATCGTCGAAACTGATGTCAGCCTCGGGCACGTCCTGAACAAACGCCGGTCGCGGTTCCGTTTCGCCCCTGGCAGCCTTCGCCAGGGCACTCTTGAACCAGATCGACGACTGTGCCTGACGCACAGGCTTGATGCGCCGATCATCTTCCTGGCAGGCATCCAAGTGCCTCTGGGCAACAAGTTTGGTTTGCGATTCGCGGAACAGGCTGACACCTCCCACATGGTCGACATGTCCCTGCGTCAGCAGGATATACGGCGTCGGCCCCGGACAGATCGCATCGAATACCTTCTTGTGCACCGGTGACTCGAATCCCATTCCCGTGTTAATGACAACACGTCCCGCCCCGGTGAGCACCATATAGGCGTTCGATAAACCCGGCGACATATAGATGAAATCGGTGATCGCCGTTGCCTTATCCTGACTGGCCGCTCGATTCGCAAAAAAATCCGGCCGCTGAAATACCAGTTGACTGACAATATCCATGATTCTTCCATTACCAACCGTGCATCCAGCACCGAAGTCTTTTAATGCTAATATTTTAATAAGCTTGGAGCAATCATTTTCGTCGCAAGCGCCCTAGACGTAGACCAAGAGTTGGGACTTCGCCCATGAAGCATTACCGACGACAGCTTCGCGTACATCGACCAGACGTTCTCACCCTGGACGAGTTACCCGTTCCGGCGCCCGGCCCCGGGGATGTGCTCGTGCGTGTCGCCACATGCGGGATCTGCGGCACCGACCTGGGTTACCTGGCCAGAGGCGGCGTGCGCGGTCCCGGCGACCATCCGATGGCACTCGGGCACGAATTCTCGGGAATTATCGAGAGTACGGGGAAACAGGTCGAGGACATGTACCCCGGCATGCGAGTCGTTGTGAATCCCGATGACGACGCCATCGGCAACGGTGGCTCCGAAGGCGGTTTTTGCGATACCGTTCTGATCCGCAACGCGTGCCGTGGCGGCAATATCCACCTGGTTCCCGACGACCTCAGCCTCGAACTGGCAGCCTTGGTGGAGCCCTTGTCGGTCTCGCTGCATGGCGTCAATCGCGCCGGAGTCAAGCCCGAAAGCAAAGTGGTGGTGTACGGGGCCGGTATGATCGGCCTGGGTGTCCTCATCAATCTTCGGCGGCGCGGAGTTCGTGACATTGTCGTGGTCGATCGTCAGGAGTTTCGCCTCGACCTCGCCGGGCGTCTTGGAGCCCGCGCGACGATCAATGCGGCCCGTGATGACTTGCGGGCGGAACTGGCCAAACTGCATGGCGAAAGTACGAAATACGGCTTTGCCTCCGTCAACACCGATATTTTCATCGATGCCGCCGGCGCCGGCGAGCTGCTGCAACGCACGATCGAGATATGCGCCTACGGGGCTCGCATTGTCATCGTCGCCGTCCATCGCAAACCCATCCCGCTGGACCTGCTGCCCGTGATGGCCAAGGAAATTGAACTTGCCGGTTCGATCGCCTATCCCGGCGATGAATTCCAGGAAATCCTCGGCATGCTGGCCGGACGAGAGGTCGACGTCACGCCCCTGATCACCCATCGCTTTCCGCTCGACGAGGCATCGACTGCCTTCGCGCGGGCTCGCGATGTCGATAGCGCCATCAAGGTCATGGTGACCATCAACGCGTAGGAGTTCCATATGTCATTCACCAGCGTTACGGTTGAACTCGGCGCAAGCCCCGACATCGAAGACGCCTTTCACTCTGTGTGGGAGGCACTCGGGCACCAGAATCATCTGCCACCCGCGCTGCTTGAGCTGGCCAGATTGCGCCTGGCCGCCATGCACCGTGCCGACGACGAGATGGCGATGCGTTCGCCGTGGGCAACAGGGCTGTCCGAGCAGAAAGCCGCGAGTACCCTGGCGGGGAACTGGCATCGCGACCCCAATTTCAATGCGTCCGACAGGGCAATACTGGCCTTCACCGAGGTCTATGCACAGGGTGCGGAATTCATCACGGACGAATTGGCGGCGGACGTCAAGGACCATTTCGGCGATACGGGGCTGGTTTGCCTGATCGAGGCGCTGGGGTTCATTGATGCCCGCATCAGGCTGGCACTGGTCTTCAACCGTTTCCAGCCACGCACCTGAAAGGATAGCCATGGCAACCAAATTCCGCGTCACGGTTCCACAGTCACCGAAAACCGGCCACGTAATCCGGGACAGCGCCTTCGGCTTGGCTTCCGACCTGCTTGAGCCGGTGGTGCGCCTCACCCATCTCAACTGGGCGGCTAGCAGTGTCAATCCCGGCTTGATCGAAATGTTGCGACTGCGTAACGCCCGAACGGTAAACTGCGTCATATGCAAGTCGACGCGCTATGACGAAGCCCGCCGGGATGGCATGACGGAAGAAAAGCTGGCCCAAGTGGGCGACGGCTATCTGGAGAGCAGCCTCGATCGCCGGGAAAAACTTGCCCTTGAATTCGCTGACGCCTATCTGCGGGATCCGGATTTTGCCAGCCCGGAACTCATGGCTCGGCTTTGTGAGGAATTCAGCCAACGCCAGATCGGCGACATGGCGATCGCCCTGGCCACCTTCAACGCCATGTCCCGCTGTGCCGTCAGCCTTGGCGGCATGCCTGAAAGCATGCCGGTGTTCACCATGTCGGTGCCATCGGCCTGATACCTTTCACTGCTCGCGAGGCCATGACCATGCCCACCGCCCCCCAGTCCCTCGACAACCTCGGCCTGCCACCCATTGACCAGGTGGGATTCGTCGTCCGTGACCTGGACGAGGCCGTTGCCCGTTACGCTCCCTTGTTCGGTCCGTTTCATCGCATCGATGGTTCCGTGAAAGCGTGCCAGTTCAGGGGCCTCGTCGCCGACGTTGAGCTTGATATCGCCTTCGGACGCAGTGGGACCCTCGAAATAGAACTCATCCATTGGCGCAGCGGCGAAAGCCCCCATTCCGAATTCATTCGGCAGGGACGCGAAGGCATGCACCACCTGCGATTTCGCGTCGCCAACGTCGACGCATGGATCGCCAAGGTGAACCCGGTCGGTTATCGACCGATCTGGTACAAGCGCTACAGCCCGGAAATCACGTTTGCCTACCTTGAACGGCCCGGCGATCCCCTGCTGATCGAGTTCCTGCAGATGCCTTGATGGCTGCGGCCACACCGGCAATCGGCATCGTCCAATGCGACGATGCCAGTCCCCTACGCCACCGCCTACAGTCGCCATGATGTTCACGTTGGAAGGAGAATCGTGTGCGCAAAGTTGTCATGATTACCGGCGCGAGCCGGGGTATCGGCAAGGCCACCGCGCTAACCTTCGCGCGCGCGGGTTTCGACGTCGCCATCACGGCGCGCACTGAAGTCGAGGGGCAGCTCAGCGATCACGCGCTCACCACGGCCGATGGTCAGCCGTTGCCGGGAAGTCTGGCCACTACCATGGCGGAGCTCGCAGCGCTTGGTGTTCGGGCGCTCGCCGTACCCATGAACCTTCTTGATACCACGTCAGTCGACAGCGCCGCTGAACGCGTCTTGACCGAGTTCGGGCGGGTCGACGTCTTGATCAACAATGCCATCTACCAGGGTCGCGACATCAACGCGCCGTTCCTGGAGTTGAATGAAGCAGCTCTTCTCAGGATGTGTCAAGGCTACATCCTGTCCCCGTTTAGACTCACCCGCCGGATCCTCGAAGTAATGCTGGCGAGGGATAGTGGCACCATCATCAACGTCGGTTCCGGCGCAGGCAGCCATGATCCGCCGCTCCCAGCGGACAAAGGTGGCTGGGGATTTGGCTATGGCGCCGGCAAGGCGGCATTTGCTCGCATGGCGGGCGTGATCGTCACTGAGTTCGGCAACCGAGGCATACGCGCTTTCACCATCAATCCAGGGCTCGTCAGAACCGAAGCTTTGATGGCTACCATTGGCGACTCGAAGGCGCTGGGTGCGCCCCCAGAAGTTCCAGCCGCGGTTCTGCTGTGGCTGGCTACCAACCCGGACGCCGACACCTTTCAGCAGACGATGATCGATGCCCAGCCCTTGGCACAAGAACTGAGAATCGTACCAAACTGGCAAACGTGAGCACCCGATAGTCCGATTGAAGGATGAGTGCGAAGCAGCCCGCCGCTAGGGTTGCTGGATTACGTTCGTCGAAATGACCAAGGAGGCACCATGGAACGTCGCCGCTTTCTCAAGACATCCGGAGGATTGCTGGCCGGGGCGGCCTTGGGGCTGCCCGGTTCGGGACATGCGCGCGGCCTGACGCAAGCGGAATACGCGGCAAATGACGCTGTCGGACTGGCTGACCTGATACGCCAGGGCGATGTCAGCGCCTCGGAGGTCCTCGAGGCAGCCATCAGCCAGGCCGAAGCGGTAAATCCCGCAATCAACGCCGTGGTTCTCAAGCATTACGACATTGCACGCGCGGCTCTGGCCCAAGGCAAGCCGTCCGGCCTTCTTGGCGGCGTGCCCATGCTGCTCAAGGATCTTGGCATTGACTTCAAGAATACAGTCACCAGCAACGGCAGCGTCTTCTTCCGCGATGCCGTGGCCGATCATGACAGCATCCTGGTCGGCCGCTATCGCAAGGCCGGATTGAACATCTTCGGCAAGACGGCCAGCCCCGAATTCGGCCAGACTGGCACGACGGAATCCCGCCTTTGGGGCAATACGCGGAACCCGTGGAGCCGCGAGCATAGTGCTGGCGGCTCTTCCGGCGGCGCGGCAGCGGCGGTGGCGGCCGGCATACTGCCCGCCGCCCATGCCAGCGACGGTGGCGGTTCCATTCGCATTCCCGCGTCGCACTGCGGCCTGTTCGGCCTCAAGCCGAGCCGGGGGCGCATACCGTTCGGTCCTGGCAAACTCGAGGGTTGGATGGGGCTTTCGATCCAGCATGTCATCACCCGCTCGGTGCGTGACTCGGCTGTTCTGCTCGATGTCAGCCATGGCCCGGAGCCCGGAAGCCGCGTGCTGCCCCCCGTGGGTGACGTCGACTACCTTGCCGGCCATCGCCGGCCGCCCCCCAAGTTGCGCATCGCGCTCTGGGACACCCATCTTTTCGGTCTGCCGGTGCATGCCGACTGTCGGGAGGCCGTCGCGAAAACCGCGAGGTTGTGCGAATCATTGGGCCATACCATCGAACCTGCAGCGCCAAAACTGCCCGTACAGGACATGTTCGGCGCAATGGGCGTCATGACCGGTACCGGCACGCTGGTCGCCTTCCACGACCGAGCAAAGCAACTCGGTCGCGACCTCACCGAAGCCGACATGGAGCCCATCAACTGGCGTCACTATCAGGAAGCCCGCAAGCGGAGTGCCGAAGACGTCTATCGTGCCCGTGCCACGTTCGACCGGGTAGGCTCGATCCTGGATGATTTCCTCGGTCGCTACGACATGGTATTGTCGCCGGTGACCGCGGTACCGCCGCCTCGCCTAGGTGAGTTGTCGCTGGATCAGCCTTACGAGAAATTCATCCCTCCGGCAATGAACGCCAGCCCGTTCACGGCGCTCTGGAACATGGGTGGGCATCCTGCCATGTCGGTGCCTTTGCACTGGAATGCCGAAAATCTGCCGATCGGCTCGCAGTTCGCCACCCGCTTCGGTGACGAGATGCTGCTGCTTCGACTCGCAGCGCAGCTCGAAACCGCTGCCCCATGGGCAAACCGGCGGCCGTCACTCTAGAGAGCAGAGAGCAACCAGACTGCTTGCTCCGTCCCTTCGACCGTTCTGAATTCCCCACGAGGTAAGGAAATGCCGACACAAGCGGAAATGAAGGCCGTAATGGTCAAGTACGTGGAGCGGGTCAATGCCGGCGACGCGGATGGGGTGGTGGCACTCTACGCAGATAACGCCACCATCGAGGATCCGGTCGGCTCGCAGCCGCGCGCCGATCGGGCGGCCATCGTCGACCTCTACCAGAAAGCCGTTGCCGGCAACGTCCGTCTCCGCATAGTGGCGGGGCCGTACGGTTCCTTTACCAATGCCACCGCCATGGCTGCGGAGGTACGCGTCGATTCTCCGGTCGGTGTGTCGGGTCAGACACCAACCAGGATCCCGCTCATCGAGGTGATGACATTCGATGATCAGTGCCGTATCAGTTCGATGCGCGCGTATTGGGGCTCAGAGGAAATGACCGCCGAGTGATGCGCGGCGAAAAGGGAGATAGCGTGAGCGAAGGCAAGGAATTCGATGTGATCGTGGTGGGCTCGGGCGGCGGCGCGCTGCTAAGCGCCGTCAGGGCCCATGACTTGGGCATGAGTGTTCTGGTCATGGAAAAGAGCGACAAGTACGGGGGTACCACCGCCACGTCGGGGGGCGTGCTCTGGGTGCCGCTCAATGACCAGATCGACGACGACTTCGACTCCGCCTACACCTACCTGAAAGCGGCAGTCGGCGACACGACCAGTGACGGCAAGGTGCGCGCCTACCTCGAAAGCGGTCCGGAGATGATCCGTTACGTCAACGAGAAAACATCCGTGCGCTACAACGCCAGTCGGGACTACCCGGATTACTACCAGGACCTTACATGCGCAGCTGCCGGAGGGCGCAGTATGGAGCCCTCGCCATTCAACGGCGCCTTGCTCGGCGAGGAACTCGAGCATCTGCGCGAGCCTCATCCCGGCGTCACTCTCATGGGCATTGGCATGACGGCACCCGAGGCAAACACGCTGGCGACGAAGGGTCGCGGCTGGCTGTGGATTACCCTCAAGACCATGGGACGTTACTATCTCGACTACCCTTGGCGCCTCAAGAACAAGCGCGACCGCCGGCTTTGCCTCGGCAACGCGCTGATCGGCGGCCTGCGTCATTCGATGCTGGTCCGGAATATCGCGCTCTGGCGCGAGTGTCCGCTGGTGGGCTTGATCGAGGAAAATGGCCGTGTCACAGGTGTCGTCGCAAGACGCCACGGCCAGGAAATCAGGATCAGTGCCCGCCGCGGCGTCATCCTCGGCGCAGGCGGCTTCGAGCGCAACCAGACCATGCGCGACCAGTATCTGCCGCAGCCCAGTCGTGCGGAGTGGGCTTCGACGCCCAAGGACAACAATACCGGTGATGCCGTTCTTGCCGCGCAGGCCGTGGGTGCCCGGCTGGAAAAAATGGATCTCGTCTGGGGCACGCCCTCGGTGCCTTCGCCCGCGGCTCCCCAGGGCCAGCAGCCCATATTCTCCGAGCGCGGCCTGGGCGGCTTCATCGCGGTGAACAGTCAAGGCCGCCGTTTCATCAACGAGGCGATCTCCTACGACCGTTTCCAGACCGCCATGTACGAAGAGCACCGCAAGAGCGGCGGCGGCATTCCGACCTGGATCGTCTTCGATGCCAAGTTCCGCAAGGATTGCCCCATGGGGCCGTTTCTGCCCGCCAGCATTTTCCCCGATGCCAAGGTTCCGAAGGAATGGATCGGCGACTTCTTCTTCAAGGACGACAGCATCCAGGGACTGGCACGCCAGATCGGGGTCTCGGCGGAGGGACTTGCCGAGTCGGTGCGCCGCAACAACGAATACGCCAGAACAGGCATCGACCTCGACTTCCAGCGCGGCAACAATCCCCATGACCGCTACTGGTCGAACAAGGCCAACAAGCCAAATCCCTGCCTCGCACCCATCGCCAAGCCCCCCTACTACGCCATCAAGGTGCTTCCAAGCGACACGGGCACCAAGGGCGGTCCGGCCATCACCGACGACGCACAGGCGATTCGCGCATCTGGCGAGCCGATCCCCGGTCTCTACTGCATCGGCAACAATTCCGCTGCGGCGCTTGGGCGCGCCTACGCCGGAGCCGGCGGCACCATCGGACCCGGCATGGTCTTTGGCTTTCGCGCAGCAAACCATCTGGCCAAGCAGACTGTTTGAGCGAAGGAGACTCCCATGGGAAGGCTGGATGATCGGATTGCCATTGTCACAGGCGCGGGTGCCGGTATCGGCCGGGGTATCGCGCGTCGCTTCGCCGCCGAAGGTGCCGGGGTCGTCGTCGCCGAATGGAACGAAGTTGCGGGCGCGGCTGTCGCCCACGAACTGCAGGAGGAATTCGGGCCCCGGAGCGTGTTCATACGCACCAATGTCTGTGAGCGTGATCAGGTTCAAGCCATGGTCGCCAGCGCCATCGGGCACTTCGGCAAGGTGGACATCCTGGTGAACAACGCCTGGGCGAGCCGCCGCGGATCGATCGGCATGGGACCGGTGGAGAGCAAGCTCGAAGAAGACATGGAGCATGCCTGGCGCATCGGCTGCATGGCTGCGTTCTGGGCCATGCAGGCTGTGTTTCCGGGGATGCGCGACAGGCAGTGGGGCCGCATCGTCAATCTCGCCTCGCTCAATGGCGTCAATGCCCATCCATGGACCGTGGACTACAACGCGGCGAAGGAAGCGCTGCGGGCGCTGACACGCACCGCCGCGCGAGAATGGGCACGGCACCAGATCTGCTGCAACATCATCTGTCCCGCCGCCGCCACAGAGGCCTACAAGAAGTTTGTCGAAGCCCAGCCGGCCAACGCCGCCACGATGCTGAAGCAGAATCCCATGGGCCGCATGGGCGATCCCGAGATGGATATCGGCAGCGTCGCGCTCTTTCTGGCCAGCGACGATGCCCGCTACCTGACCGGCAATACCCTGTTCGTCGATGGCGGATCTCATATCAATGGCGTGAGCTGGGCGCCGGAAGGTTCATGACGGCGACAGCCAGACAATAACAACGCACCCGATTGCAAGGAGGAAAATCATGGAGATGCGCCGAATACCCACGATACTCGCGGCCTTGGCCAGCCTGCTGCTAGCAGGGACCATGCTGCCGGCACCTGCGAATGCCGCCGCGCCGACGCCGCCGGCACGGCCGAATATCCTGATGATCATGAGCGACGACGTCGGCATCACCAATGTCGGTGCCTATTCGCACGGCATGATGGCGCCGACGCCGAACATCGACCGCATCGCCCGCGAAGGCATGCTATTCACTGATCACTACGCGGAACCGAGCTGTACCGCGGGTCGCGCGGCCTTCATCACCGGCCAGATGCCGATCCGCACCGGACTCACCACCGTCGGCATGCCGGGTTCGCCGATCGGCCTGGACAAGCGCGATCCCACACTGGCCGAAGTTCTCAAGGAGCGCGGCTATCGCACCGGCCAGTTCGGCAAAAACCACCTCGGCGACCGCAACGAGCACCTGCCGACGGTGCATGGCTTCGACGAGTTCTACGGCAATCTTTACCACCTCAATACCGAAGAGGAGCCCTTCCTGCCCGACTGGCCGAAAGACGCCGGCTTCAACCAGCGCTACCGGCCGCGCGGCGTGCTCGATTGCAAGGCGACCGACGCCGAGGACGGTACCATCGATAGCCGCTTCGGCAAGATGGGCAGGCAGTCCTGCCGCGATACCGGGCCGCTCGATCCGAAGCGCATGGAGACGGTGGACGACGAGTTCGAGGCGCACGCGATTGACTTCATGACACGCACCACCAAGGCGGGGCAGCCGTTCTTCGTTTGGTACGCGCCGACGCGCATGCATATCTATACCCACCTGCGCCCGGAACATCGATTGCTGGCCGCCGACACCTCCTCGTCCCTCGACGTCTTCGGTAGCGGCATGATGGAACTCGACATGCAGGTCGGCCACCTGCTCGATACGCTGAAGCGGCTGGGCGTCGCCGATAATACCATCGTCATTTTCACTGCCGACAACGGCGCCATGTCCGCCTGGTATCCCGATGGCGGAACGACACCCTTCCGGAGCGAAAAGGCGACCACCTGGGAGGGTGGCGTGCGCGTGCCCATGCTCATCCGCTGGCCGGCGGCGATTCCTCCCGGGAAGGTCAGCAACAGCATCCAGAGCAACTACGACCTGTTCACGACGCTGGCCGCCGCTGCCGGTGTGGCCAATGTCGCGGAGAAGCTGAAGGCCAGCCACAAGGTGCACATCGACGGGGTCAACAATCTCGCGCACTGGATCGGCGATGCTCCCTCGGCGCGCAATACCTTCATCTACTACAACGAATCGTCACCCGCGGCCGTTCGCATCGGTCCGTGGAAATCGCATTTCCAGGTCCGCGAGGGTTTCTTCGACTACCTCAAGCCGGCGGCGCTCGTCTTCAACCTGCGCATGGATCCGTTCGAGAAGCACGATGGCTGGAAGTCCCAGCAAATGGCGATGCGACTGGGTATTGCCTTTGGCGGCCAGTTCAACGATGTCATCAGCGCCCATTTCCGCTCGCTCAAGGAGTACCCGCCGCGTCAGGCCGGCGGCTCGCTGCGTTGGGGCCTGTGACGGACGGTTATGTGGCGTACCGCCACGACTGACTGTGCACTCCTTCCGATCGCCCGGGCGACCTTGCGGCAATCGGGACGCGCGAGTGCACAGACAGCTTGAATAGTATTGTTGCCGTTATCATTCCCTCGGACACCTTATCGTGAACTTCGATTTTTCCGACGACCAAAGGCTCTTGCAGGATGAAGTCCGCAAGATGCTCGCCGATACCAGCACTTCCGCCGAGGTGCGGAAAGTCCTCGCTGGCAAGGCCGCCTATTCCGAGCCGGTCTGGCGCAACCTGATCGAGATGGGTGCCGCCACCGCCGCCATCCCGGAGATCTATGGCGGTGCCGGCCTGGGCTACCTCGAACTCTGCCTCGTCGCCGAGGAGGCGGGACGGCATCTGGCGCCCGTGCCGATGTCCAGCAGTTTCTATCTCGCGGCCGAAGCCCTGCTGAAGGGTGGCAGCGAAGCACAGAAGCGGCAGTGGCTGCCCCGCATCGCAAGCGGCGAACTCATTGCCACGGCCGTGTTCGGCGCGAACGAGACCTACCTAGCGACACCCGCCCCGCGTTTCGATGGCGGAACGCTCAACGGCCGCGCCGCCGCCGTGCCGGACGGCGCCGTCGCAGGATTGGCCATCCTGAGCGCCGGCGACGACCTCGTACTGGTCGACCTCGCTGCTCCGGGCGTCGACCGCAAGCCGCTTTCCTCCTTGGATCCGACACGTCCACACGCCGAACTGAACTTCAACAACACGCCAGCGGAACGCCTTCAGGGCGGAATCATGGGTGCGGAAGTCGCCAAGCGGGTCCTGAACGCTGCGGCCGTGCTGCTGGCCTTCGAACAGGTGGGCGGTGCCGCCCGCATCCTGGACATTTCACGGGACTATTCACTGGAGCGGAAAGCGTTCGGCAGGCAGATCGGCAGTTTCCAGGCGCTCAAGCACAAGATGGCCGACATCTACACGCGCAACGAACTGGCGCGCGTGCACGCCTATTACGGCGCCTGGGCGCTTGCCTCCGACGCGCCGGAACTGCCGCTGGCGGCAGCGGCCGCGCGCGTTGCCGCCACCACCGCCTACAAGCAGGCCGCCGAGGAGGGGATCGAGATCCATGGCGGCATCGGCTTCACCTGGGAAATGGATTGCCACCTGTACCTGCGCCGGTCGCGCTATCTTGGCCAGCTGATCGGCAGCGAACATGCCTGGCGCGACCGCCTGGCCCACGAACTGATCAAGGACGCCGCGTAGGCGGAGGATCGCGATGGATTTCAAAGACACCCCCGAAGAAGGCGCCTACCGCGCGGAAGTGCGCGCTTGGCTGCAAGCCAACGGTCAGCCGCGGCGGAGCGCCGATCAGGTTTTCGGCGAAGGGCTCGACGATTCGGCCAAACTGGCGGCAGCCAAAGCCTGGCAGGCCAAGAAGGCGCGGGCCGGTTACGCCGCCATCACCTGGCCGAAAGAGATGGGCGGCCAGGGTGGCACGGCAATGCAGGAGGTCATCTACAAGCAGGAAGAAGCCGGCTACCTGGTACCACGCATGATCTTCGAGAACAGCCTCGGCCAATGCCTGCCGACCATCGCCACCTGGGCCTTGCCGGAACTGAAGGCGCGTCATCTTCCCAAGGGCCTCGCCGGCGATGAGATCTGGTGCCAGCTGTTTTCCGAACCCGCCGCCGGTTCCGACACCGGCGGTATCCGTACCCGGGCCGAAAAGCAGGGCGATCACTGGATCATCAACGGCCAGAAGGTATGGACCTCCGGGGCGCATTTCTGCGATTACGGCATCCTGCTCGCTCGCAGCGACTGGGACAAGCCGAAACAGGAAGGGCTGACCATGTTCATCCTGGACATGAGGGCCCCGGGCGTCGAGATCCGCCCGATCCATCAGATGTCCGGGGACTCCGAGTTCAACGAGGTGTTCCTGAACGATGTGCGCATCGCCGACACGCACCGGCTGGGTCCCGAATGCGGCGGCTGGAAAGTCATGCTCAGCACGCTGATGCACGAGCGGCTTGCGGTCGGCGGCCACTTGCCGACCGATCTGCACAAGATTCTCATCGATGTGGCGCGCAAGTGCCAATGGAATGGCCAGCCAGCCATCGACGATGCGCGGGTGCGGGCACACGTGGCCGACGCCTTCCTGCTCCAGCACGGCGTGGAACTCATCATCGCACGTGGCCTGACGGCCTTGTCCAAGGGCAAGGCGCCCGGACCGGAAATGTCCATCACCAAGCTCGTGGCGGCGAAGGCGATGCAGGACATCTCGTCGTTCGCCCTCGAACTCGCGGGCCCCGAGGGGGTGTTGTCGCATGAATCGATCGGCCAGGACTGGAACTACGTGCAGCGGCTCTGGCTGGGCGCGCCCGGTGCCCGGGTGGCCGGCGGTACCGACGAGGTCATGAAGAACGTGATCGCCGAGCGCGTGCTTGGACTTCCGGGCGAGATTCGCACGGACCGCAAGATTCCTTTCCGCGAGTTGTAGGAGCCCGAATTCATGAAACTCGGATTGCAGCTCGGTTACTGGGGATCCGATGCACCCGCCGACGGCCACGTCGGCCTCGCCCGCGAAGCCGAAGCGCTCGGCTTTGATTCGGTGTGGGTGGCCGAGTCGTGGGGCAATGACGTGTTCACGCCGCTGGCCTGGATTGGCGCGCAGACCACGAAGATCAAGCTCGGCACGGCGCTGGCGCAACTCTCGGCACGTGCGCCGACCGCCTGTGCCATGGCCGCGCTGGCGCTGGACCGGCTGTCCGGGGGACGGATGATCCTCGGCCTGGGAGTTTCCGGACCACAGGTCGTCGAGGGCTGGTATGGCCAGCCATTCGAGAAGCCGCTGGCCCGCACACGCGAGTACGTGGACATCATCCGCCAAGTGCTGCGCCGCGAAGGGCCGGTAACCAATGCTGGGCCGCACTATCCATTGCCCTACCGCGGCCTCGGGGCGGTCGGGGTCGGCAAGCCGCTCAAGGCCAACACCCATCCGCTACGCCCGGATCTGCCGATCTACCTCGGCGCGGAAGGCCCCAAGAACATCGTCCAGACCACGCACATCGCCGACGGCTGGCTGCCCCTGTACTTCAATCCCTTCCATCCCGAGATCTATGCCGATCAGCTGAAGGACGCCAAGCCCGGCTTCGAAATCGCCCCGATGGTGATGGTCAACATGGCCGACGATCTGCAGAAAGCGCTCCTGCCAGCAAAGATGGCCTTGGCCTTCTATGTCGGTGGCATGGGCGCGCAGGAGCACAACTTCCACAAGAACCTGATGGCTCGGATGGGCTATGAAGCCGAGGCCAACCGGATTCAGGAACTGTTCATGGCCGGAAAGCGGGACGAGGCGGTAATGGCGGTACCGGACCGGTTCGCCGACGAAATCACCTTGTCGGGTCCCAAGGCGCGCATCAAGGACCGCCTTCAGGCATGGCGCGCATCGTCCGCCACCACCTTGCTGCTGATGGGCACCGGCGGCCCCGCGATGCTGCGCGCGATGGCTGAAATCGCGCTTTGATCGATAACAGGTCCAATGCCGCGCCGGCACTGGCCATGGCCACGAGACACGAGGGAGGAAGACGCTTTGACATATCAAGTCAGCCTGGAGGGTAAAGCTGCCCTGGTCACCGGCGGCAGCCGCGGGCTGGGGCGGGCGATGGTCATGGGCCTGGCGCGCGCCGGCGCCGACGTGGTGATCGCCAGCCGCAAGCTCGACGGCTGCGAGCAGGTCGCCGCGGAAGTGACTGCCCTGGGCCGGCAAGCGCTCGCCATCTCGGCACACGCCGGACAGATGGAAAGCCTGGACCGCCTGCTCGACGCCACCTACGAACGCTTCGGCCGTCTCGACATCCTGATCAACAATGCCGGCACCAATCCAGTGACGGCAGCCCTATCGGACCTGACGCCAGAACTGTTCCAGAAGGTTTTCGAGGTCAACACCAAGGGCCCGTGGTATCTCGCCTCGAGGGCCGCACCGCGCATGGCCAGTCACGGCGGCGGCAGCATCATCAACGTCATCTCGGTGGGCGGCCTCAAGCCGCCGGCCTACCAGGGCTTCTACGCAGGCAGCAAGGCCGCCCTGCACGCCCTGACGAAGGTGATGGCGGCTGAATGGGCCCAGATCGGCGTGCGCGTCAATGCCCTGGCGCCTGGCAGTTTCCATTCCGACATGTTCGACAACTCGGCGAAGGTACTGCCCGGGTTCGTCGAAGGATCGATCGCCACCACCTTGCAGAAGCGCATCGCCGAAACCGACGAAATCGTTGGTTCGATGCTCTACCTGGCCAGTGACATGTCCAGTTTCACCACGGGCTCGACCCTGGTCACCGACGGCGGCTACCTGACATTGTGAGGGCGCCATGGAAACCGTAAGTTGCCGCACCCTCGAGCAAGGCATCCTCGAAGTCCGCATGAACCGGCCGGACCGGCTCAACGCCCTCAATCCGGCGCTGATCGGAGAAATGATCGACGTGTTCCGGCGGTTGCAACTGGACCGCGAAACGCGGGTTGTCATTGTCACCGGGGAAGGCAAGGGTTTCTGCTCCGGCGCCGACCTGCAAGACTACGCAACCCCCGGCGCAATCCCCGGCACCGAGGGCATGTCTCATCTCGGCTTCGTGTACAAGTATCAGGAATACCTGACGCAACTGATGCTCGCCATCCACGAATGCGACAAGCCGGTGATCGCCGCGATCAACGGCGCGGCAGTGGGCGGCGGTTTCGCCATCGCGCTTGCCAGCGACGTGCGCATCGCCGCGACGGCCGCCCGGTTCGGCGCGGTGTTCATCAAGACGGGATTATCCGCTTGCGACGTCGGCACCAGCTACTTCCTGCCCCGGCTGGTCGGCGCCGGCGTGGCCGCCGAACTGATGCTGACCGGCCGGATATTCAAGGCCGACGAAGCGCACGAGATCCGACTGGTCTCGCGCGTCGTGGCACCGGAGGCATTGGAAGCCGCCGCACTGGAAACCGCGCGGGGGATCGCGGAAAACTCCGAATATGGCGTCTGGATGACCAAGAAAGGCCTGTGGAGCAACGTCGATGCGCCCAGTCTGCGCCATGCCATGGAACTGGAGAACCGGACCCAGGTCCTCGGCAATTTCACTGGGTGCATGGAAGAAGCAATGAAGGCGTTCGGCGAGGGACGCAAACCGGCATGGAAAAAACTCTAGAAGGAGCTACCTGGCATGAATGATTCCGACTTGATCGACGCAATTGTCGACATCGCCCGCGATGCCGGACGGGAGATACTCGAAGTTTACGGCCGGGAATTCTCCGTCCAGGAAAAACAGGACAACTCCCCCCTCACCGAGGCTGATCAGCGCGCTCATGACTTGATTGCCCGACGGCTCGCAACCTTGCCCTTAACGATTCCCGTAATGTCCGAAGAAGATGTCGACGGCTTCCCTGGACCGGATGCCCTGGGACGTTACTGGCTGGTCGATCCCCTCGACGGGACCAAGGAATTCATCAAGCGCAATGGCGAGTTCACAGTAAACATTGCATTGATCGAGAACGGCTACCCGACTGCCGGCGTGGTGCATGCGCCGGTGCTGGATACCACGTATTCCGCCGCCCGCGGCCTAGGTGCCCGCAAGCGAATTGGCGATCAGCCTTGGCAGACGATACGCTGTTCGACGCGGACCAGCGACCAGCCCTGGCGGGTCGTAGGCAGTCGCTCCCATGCCGGCGACTCGCTCGCCGCTTTTCTGGTCAGACTCGGCGACCACACCCTGGTGTCCATGGGTAGTTCCCTGAAGTTCTGCCTTGTTGCCGAAGGCAGCGCCGATCTCTATCCCAGACTGGGACCGACGTCACTGTGGGATACGGCCGCGGCTCAATGCGTGGTCGAACAGGCGGGGGGTCAGGTGCTTCGGCTCGACGGCCACCGCCTCTGTTACGCCAATCCGGACACCACGCTGAATCCCAACTTCATCGTGACGGCGCCGACCGGCATCGACTGGCGAGATTATTTCCCGAACGAGCAGCCTGGCTAGACCAGACGCATCAACCACAGCGCCGCGAAGCCCGAGCCGATGGTGAGCAGGATATTCCTCCGCCAGGCAGCCACGCCGATGGCAACGATGCCGGCCCAGAAGCGCGGATTGTCCGCACCGATGCTGAAGCGGCCGCCCACCAGCAACAATTCCGGCGCCACCAGTGCCGTCAAGGCGGCGATCGGCACGAAGGGCAACAACCGCACGAACCAGGCCGGCGGCTGGTAACGCCCTTCCAGAGCGATGAAGGACAAGCGGATGGCAAAGGTCAGGATTCCGCAGGCAACGATCACCATTCCCAGGCTCACGGACGGCTCCGGCATGGCAGTGCCCCCGCCACGGCCAAGGCGCCCAGTGCGGCAAAGAACAGGCCAAGCTTGTATGGCCATGCTTCCAGCATGACAGCCAGGATGGCCGCAACCGCCGCAACCGCGACGCGGCGCCCATCGACCAGCAAGGGCACGACGATGGCGATGAAAGTCAGCGGCAACGCGAAATCCAGCGACAGGTCGGTGGGCAAGTAGGCGCCCATCACCACGCCGATAATGGTGGCGGCCTGCCAGCCTGCCCACAGGGCAAAACCGGCACCGAACAGAATCCAGTGGCCGTGCGTGGTTGCCGACATCAGATGCGGGATGGCGGCAGCGTAAGCTTCGTCGGTAAGCAGGTAGGCAAGCAGAATCTTCCAGCGCCGCGGCAACCCTCCGAGCATCGGCGCCACCGACGCGCTGTAGAGCACATGACGCAGGTTTACCAGACCGACGGCGCCGACCGTCAGCAGACCGGGCGCACCGGCACCGACCAGTTGTGCAAGCAGGAACTGCGCGGATCCGGCGAAGACGATCGACGACATCAGCATCGCCATCAGGGGCGGTATGCCGCTCTGCAATGCGACGACCCCGTAGATGATGCCGAATGGAACGACCCCCAGGTGCATGGGCAACAACGCCCGCACACCCAGGAGAAGTGCGCTTCCTCGACCCAGATCCGCTTTCGTCATCGCGGCTTCTCGGGCACGTTGACCAGCACGATGCCCGCCACCACCATCGACGCGGCCAGGCCAAACTGCGCGCTCATGCGCTCGCCCAACAGCGCCACGCCTAAGGCAACGCCGAATAACGGCGTGAGGAATGAGAACACCATCAGCCGGCTGGCCAGATACTTGGTGAGCAGCCAGAACCATGTCAGGTAGCTGACGAACGCGACGATCACGATCTGATAAGCCAGCGCCAGCACTACCGGCATGGTCGGCGCGGTGATGCCGGGTTCGCCCATCAGGAACGAGAGCGGCAGCACGATCACGGCCGAAACCGTCAACTGGTAGAACAGCACTTTCGCCGCGCTGACTCGCGCCAGTCCCGTGGCACGAATCAGCACCGTGGTTGCCGCCCAGAAGACGGCCGCCAGGATGCCGAGCGCATCGCCGATCCAATAGTCAGCCGTGGCGGCACGCCCCATGCCATCGGCAAAAGCCAGGAAAATGCCCGCGAACGCCAGTGCGACACCAACCCCGTGGCGTGGACCGATGCGCTCGCCGGGCACGAACCAGTGCAAGCCCAACACGGTAAGACACGGCGCCGTGTAGAGAAACACCACCATGCGCGAAGCGCCGGTGTACTCGAGACCGGCGTAGATGCAGGCGAATTCCAGCGCGAAGAGGATGCCGGCGAGCAAGCCCGGCCGCGACGAGCCGTCGGACGTAAAAAGTGACAGACCGCGCAAACGCGCAAACAGGAGGACCAGCAGCGCAGCGCCGGCGGAACGCAGACCCACCTGCAACACCGGGCTGACGCCGGGTAGGGCCAGTTTGATCGCCACCTGTTGCATGCCCCATATGGCGCACAGCAACACCATGAGTGCGAAAGCGGCCGGCCCGGGCGCGAGACGATCGTTCAAGTGACTGCTCCCAAGGCTGAAAGGCCATGCCGATGACGCGCATCGGTGCAGGCCAGGTCGCCGACCCGGACTGCCGCCAACGGCGCGAACTCGCGGCAGGGACTCGGACGATGCTCGTAGATGGCGCAGGAGACAACCTTGCCGACGGTGCCACGCAGCACCATGCAGCGCGGCGGCTGAGCCGCAGTGCCGCGCATGCACACCATGTCGGCCGTGACCTGCTCGGTCAGAGCCGCCGGGACGCTGCCGCCCGGGAAATCATCGGTCTCGCAGCGGTGGAAGGACACCTGGTAGGTTGCGCAGCAAGCGCCGCAGACAATGCACGGACCGCCGGATACCACGCGGGCGTCTAGAGGACCAGTTCGCCGATCCACCAGGCGATGGCCGCAATCAGCGCCGTGGCGGGAATGGTCAGCACCCATGCCCAGACAATGCCGCCTGCCACGGTCCAGCGTACCTTCTTGACACCTCCCGTCGCGCCAACACCCATGATGGAACCGGTAATGGTGTGCGTGGTGGAAACCGGTATGCCAAGAGCGGTCGCGAGAAACAGCGTCATCGCACCCGCCGAATTCGCGGCAAATCCCTTGGGCTGGTTGAGTTTGGTGATTCTTTGGCCCATGGTCTTGACGATGCGCCAGCCGCCGAACATCGTGCCCAGGCCCATGGCCGCATAGCACGCGGCTACCACCCAGCCAGGAACACCTTCGCCAGTCTTCGCCATGCCAGCGGCAATCAGCAGCATCCAGATGATGCCTATGGTCTTCTGTGCGTCATTGCCGCCGTGCCCGAGGCTGTAGGCGGCCGCCGAAAGCAGTTGCAGCCGCCGGAACAAACGATCTACCTTGGTCGGCGACGTTCGATTGCACGCCCACGAGACAGCCACCATGAGCAAGCCGCCGACAAGAAAACCAAGCAACGGCGCGATGACCGTGAAGGCGACGATCTTGCCGACACCTCCCCAGATCAGCGCTCCCGGTCCGGACTTGGCAACCGCCGCACCGACCAGTCCACCGACCAGCGCGTGCGATGAACTTGAGGGGATCCCGTAATACCAGGTGATGACATTCCAGGAAATCGCGCCGATCAGCGCGCCAAATACGACGAAATGGTCGACGATGGCGGCATCGATGGTGCCCTTGCCGATCGTGCTGGCCACTTTCAACTCGAAAATGAAATACGCCAGGACGTTGAATACTGCGGCCCAGACCACCGCTTGGTGCGGCTTGAGCACGCGCGTCGAAACGATGGTAGCGATGGAATTGGCCGCGTCGTGGAAGCCATTCATGAAATCGAACAGCAATGCCAGCGACACCAGCACGACAACGGCAGTAAGATTGATCTCGACGCCCGACATGATCGCGGGTCAGGAATTCTCGAGGACGATGCCTTCGATGATGTTGGCGACGTCTTCGCAGGCGTCGGTAATGGTTTCCAGCAACTCGTAGATGGCCTTGAGCTTGATCAGTTGACGCGTGTCCTGCTCCTCGCGGAACAGTTTCGCCATGCCGGCGCGCATTGCCCGGTCCGCGTCCGATTCGAGGCGGTCGATCTCGTCGCAGATCTTTAGAATGGCAGGACCATTATCCATGTTGCTAAGCAGGAACACCGCCGACTTGACACGCTCGCAGCAGGACACGCAGATATCCGAGAGGTGGCAGGCTTCCTGCGTCAGTTTATGCACGTCGTAGAGGTGCATGGACTGAGCCACATCCTGGGTCAGGTCCAGGATGTCGTCCATGCGTGTGATCAGCTTGTGGATTTCGTCGCGGTCAAGCGGCGTGTTGAAGGTCGTGTGCAGCAGCGCAATCGTTTCATGGGTGATCTTGTCGGCACGCGTTTCAACTTCGTCGATCTTCTGCGCATGAGCAGTCAGCTCCCCCTTGCCGTCGACCATATCGTCGATCAGCGCACCCAACTCGCGACCTCCTTGGGCGATCAGTTCCGCGTGCGCGTTGAACAAGTCGAAGAACTTGCCTTCCTGGGGCATCAAGCGTGAGAACATGAGGAATACCGCTTTGGAGGAAACGCGCGAATTCTAACAGTTCCCTTGCGCCGGCCGTGGACACCTCAGCTGCTAGAATAATAATTCTGGCGTGCCGTTGCAGCGGTGGCCTCGTCTTGGGCAGGATCATGAAACGCAACCGTTTTTCACGCCGCGCAAAGCAGAACCCCGCCACCGAGGAACTGGTCCGCCTGGCCGGCAGCCTGGCACAATCCTCGAGTCGCATCGAGGACGAATTCTGGCAGAATCGCCTTGCCGCCGCAGTGGACCGTCTGATCGCGGATGGCGACGACGCTGCGCTCAACAGTGCGCTTGACCACCTCTACGGCGCCGGCGGCCGGGCCTACGACGAACTAGCGGACATGGTCGAGTCGTGCAGCGAAACCCGAAGACTTGAAACCGGGCCGGGGCAGGGTGCGATTCTTTTTGCGGTGCCCGTCCTGGCTTGGTCGCGCTTTGCAATTCCTTCCGGCACGATTGCCGCCGAACTGATGGCGACCATCCGGGTTCAGCTTCAGGCCCATGCCTTTGCCGCCGACACCAGAATCGGCTTGGCCGACTATCTCTGGAGCCCGGACCAGTTGCCGCAAACCTACGGAGAAACGGCTCAACTCACCGAGCGGCTAACCAAGGTGGCGTTGCACGGCAAGGATCTGAAGCTCGACGCGGCGGGGATGCCCGAGACCAATAACTTTCTGTCCGACATCCGCTACGTGATCGGCGTCGTTGCGGCACCGCGCGGCGCCCCGCTGTTTCGCTGGCAGGAAGATGATGGCGCGCGCGCCGAAACGCTCAAGCAATGGCGCGCCCAGGGCGGCGAAGCGCTCCGGCGAGCTTTGCCGGCCTGCGCCATCGAGCCGCTGCTGCCCCAGCCTTATCATGCCGCCGCGCGGGATGCGGACCGTGCGTCGCGGCCCTATTCGGTCCGCGCAGCGGTTGCCTTCCTCCAGACCACTTTGAACGTGGCGGCCACCGATCTACGCGCCGTCGTCGGCTCCTACTACGATCGCCAACTCGAGGAATACCGCATCGGCTTTACACTCGCCGATGCTGCCGATGTCGTACATGGCGTCGTATGGCCGTTGCTGGAGGCGGAGGATGAATCGGCCGACTCGCAGGCCCAGATCGAGGCGGTGCTGAAGGAAGCCGGTCTGCGCGATATCGTCGTTCTGGACCACCGCTTCCCGATGGAATATTGCGACGATTGCGGCGCGCCCCTGTACCCCAATCCCGAGGGCGAACCCAGTCACGCCGAACTGCCCGAGGAACAGGCGGAAGCCGCCCCAAGGCATCTTCACTGAGCCCCCGCGCAAGCACCACTCGAACCCGTTAAGCCCCCCCCGCGACGATCGGCCTGCGGGGGCGTTTGTCTTCATCTGGCCCCAACTACTCCCTCGACGTACCTCCCGCGTTTCCACCGGGACAGCATTGCCAGCGGCCACACCCGGCCGCCCGAACCCATCGACAATAAAACCCATTAATTATTTATGTTTCACTATTGACAACAATGGTTTTTATAAATACGATCCGCCTTATGAAAGCATCAACGCCATTGATCTACCCGCAGTTCCGATTGTCGGAGGCCGCCTGACCATGGCCCGACAGGATGGCAGGAATCTTCCTCTGGCCGCACTGAACGAACGGCGCCGCCGCGCGGTCGCACTTCGGATCGATGGCATGCGGCTCGCTGACGTCGCGACGAAGACGGAGCTCAGCGTTCCGACCATCATCGCGGCCCACAAAGCCTTCCTCACCGGCGGCTGGGACGCCGTCAGCGTCGCCCCGCGCGGCAGACGCGCCGGCTCGGGACAGGCACTCGAACCTCGCGACGCCAGGACGCTCATCGCTTCGATTGCGGAGGGATCGCCGGAACGCCGGGCGCTGCCTTACCTCCTGTGGGAAAAGGATGCGGTGGGAGCATTGGCCAGAAAAAGCTTCGGCATCGATCTCCCGCTCACTACCCTTGGTCGATATCTGCAGGAATTCGGCTTCACGCCTGGTGGCGGTGACAGCGCAACCGGGAAGGATGCCTGCCGTATTCGGGAGATCCCGCTTGCACCCCAACTGCCGAAAGCGTTGCAGGACATCGGAAACGGCCGGATATTGCTCCAGGCGATTGGCCCCCGGCGCAAGCTGCGCTGGCTGGTGGTGCCGTCACCGCTGACCGCCAGTTCGTTAATCGATTTCTTCGATCGGCTGCAGAGATCCATCGGATCCGAGATTCGCATCTTCGGCGGAAACCTCAATCTTCAGCGCGCCCCCGAGGTCAGGCAATGGCTGGATAGCCAGTCCCACCGCCTGCGTTTCCAACCGGAGCCAGGTCCCGGCACCGCGACAGGCGCCGGAAGCAGGAAAATAGTTAAACATTTTATGGACATCAAGCACGCACCACCAGCAAAATCAGATTCCCAAGAAAGGATCCTCATGCCAGCCGCCTCGGGTGCGACCCTCACCCATCTTCAACGCCTGGAAGCCGAAAGCATCCACATCCTGCGGGAGGTGGTGGCCGAGGCCGACAACCCTGTAATGCTCTACTCCATCGGCAAGGACAGCGCGGTGATGCTGCATCTGGCCATGAAGGCGTTTTTCCCGGGCAAGCCTCCCTTCCCGTTGCTCCACGTGGACACGACCTGGAAATTCCGCGAGATGTACGAGTTCCGGGACCGCACCGCCCGCGAGTTGGGCCTCGACCTGCTCGTTCACGTCAATCCGGAAGGATTGGCGATGAACATCGACCCGTTCACGCATGGCTCGGCCATCCACACCGACATCATGAAGACCCAGGGGCTCAAGCAGGCCCTCGACAAGTACGGTTTCGATGCCGCGTTCGGCGGCGCCCGACGCGACGAGGAGAAGTCCCGGGCCAAGGAAAGAATCTTCTCCTTTCGTTCGACGCAGCATCGCTGGGATCCCAAGAACCAGCGCCCGGAGCTCTGGCACCTCTACAACGCGCGCAAGCACAAGGGTGAAAGCATACGTGTGTTCCCGCTATCGAACTGGACCGAACTCGACATCTGGCAGTACATCCATCTCGAGAACATCCCCATCGTGCCGCTCTATTACGCCAAGCCACGCCCCGTGGTCGAACGGGATGGTGCACTGATCATGGTCGACGACGAGCGCATGCCACTTCGTCCCGGGGAAGTGCCCATGATGCGGAAGGTGCGCTTTCGAACGCTCGGCTGCTATCCGCTGACGGGCGCGGTGGAATCGAGCGCCGACACCTTGCCGGCCATCATTCAGGAAATGCTGTTGACGCGTACCTCCGAGCGCCAGGGACGCGTCATCGACCACGATCAGGCGGCTTCGATGGAAAAGAAGAAACAGGAGGGATATTTCTGATGGCACATCAATCTCATCTCATCGCCAGCGATATCGAGCAATACCTCAAGTCGCACGAGACCAAGGGCTTGTTGCGCTTCATCACCTGCGGCTCCGTCGACGACGGCAAGAGCACCCTGATTGGCCGGCTGCTCTATGACTCGAAAATGCTGTTCGAAGACCAGTTGGCGGCCGTCGAGAACGACTCCAAGAAATGGGGAACCCAGGGTGATGACATCGACTTCGCGCTGCTGGTCGACGGCCTGGCCGCCGAGCGCGAACAGGGGATCACCATTGATGTCGCTTACCGTTTCTTCTCCACCGACCGCCGCAAGTTCATCGTCGCCGACACTCCCGGGCACGAACAGTACACCCGCAACATGATCACCGGTGCCTCCACCGCCGATGCGGCCGTGATCCTCGTCGACGCGCGCAAGGGGCTGCTGACCCAGACCCGCCGGCACTCATTCCTGGTGTCGCTGATCGGCATCCGGCATGTGCTGCTGGCCGTCAACAAGATGGATCTCGTCGAATACTCGGAACAAAAGTTCCGCGCCATCGAGGAGGATTACCGGAAGTTCGCCCAGCAGGTAGGGATCGCCGATGTCACGGCGATCCCGCTATCCGCCTTGAAGGGCGACAACATGCTCGCGCAGAGCGAGCGAATGCCTTGGTATCGCGGTACCACGCTGATGGGCTACCTCGAGACCGTGCCCGTGGACGAGAACCGCCTGCAATCCCAGCCGATGCGCTTCCCAGTGCAATGGGTCAACCGCCCCAATCTCGATTTCCGCGGCTTTGCCGGAACGCTGGCCAGCGGCATCGTCAAAACCGGCGACCGCGTGCGCATCCAGCCCTCGGGCCGCGAAAGCCAGGTGACGCGCATCGTCACGGCCGATGGCGACCTCGAAAAGGCCGTTGCCGGACAATCGATCACCTTGACGCTGGCCGACGAGATCGACATCTCGCGCGGCGACCTGATCTCCGGCATCGAAGCGCCCGCCGGGGTCGCGGACCAGTTCCAGGCGACGGTCGTCTGGATGGATGACAACCCGATGTTGCGGGGACGGACCTATCTGATGAAGACCTGCGGCAAGACGGTGCAGGCCACCATCGCGCCGCTGAAGTACAAGGTCAACGTCAACTCGATGGAACAGGTTGCCGCCGAGAAGCTGGAACTGAACGAAATCGGCGTCTGCGAACTGGAACTCGATCGCCCGATCGCCTTCGATCCCTACGCCGAAAACCGCGAGACAGGCAGTTTTATCCTCATCGATCGCCTGACCAATCGTACCGTCGGCGCCGGCATGCTGAACTTCTCGTTGCGTCGCGCGCAAAACATCCACATGCACGCACTCGAGGTGGACAAGGCCTCGCGGTCGGCCATGAAGGGGCAAAAATCCTGCGTGCTCTGGTACACCGGCCTGTCCGGCTCGGGCAAGTCCACCATCGCCAACGCCGTGGACAAGCGTCTGCACGCCTCGGGCCGACATACCTATCTGCTCGACGGCGACAACGTCCGGCACGGCCTCAACAAGGACCTCGGTTTCACCGAGGCCGACCGCGTCGAGAACATCCGCCGCATTGCCGAGGTTGCGAAACTGATGGTCGATGCCGGCCTCATCGTCGGCACCGCCTTCATCTCGCCCTTCCGCAACGAACGGCGCATGGCGCGCGGCCTCCTGCCGGACGGCGAGTTCATCGAGATATTCATCGACACGCCACTGGCGGTGGCCGAGCAGCGCGATCCCAAGGGCCTCTACAAGAAAGCCCGACGTGGCGAATTGAAGAATTTCACCGGCATCGACTCGCCCTACGAGGAACCCGATGCACCGGAGATTCGCATCGACACCACCGCGCTGTCCGCCGACGAAGCCGCCGAGCGAATCATCGCGCACCTGAAGCGGTTGGGCATTGTCATCGGTTGATCGGCGGATGATCGGACATCGGCGCCGCGCCAAAGTCATCCGTGGCGCAACGCCGAGTACGGCGCCGGATCGATCTCCGGCGCCCGGCCGGCGACGATGTCCGCCAGCAGCTTTCCCGTGCCGCAGGCCATGGTCCAGCCCAGCGTGCCGTGGCCGGCGTTGACGTAGAGATGGGATAACCTCGTCGCACCGATCAGCGGCACGTTGCTCGGCGTCGCCGGCCGCAGCCCTGCCCAGAACTCGACGTTCGCGGGTCGGCCGACCGTCGGAAACAGTTCGGCGGTACGCTTCAACAGTACCTGGCAGCGCACGTCGTTCAGCGACGTGTCGTAGCCTGCAAACTCGGCCGTGCCCGCCACGCGCAGGCGCTCGCCAAGCCGCGAGAACACGAGCTTGCGGCCATCGTCGGTCAGGCTCACGGTCGGGGCATCGTCACCCGGTGCCAGCGGAATCGTCGCTGAATAGCCCTTCGCCGGATAGACGGGAACGCGCACACCCAGGGGCCGCAACAGCAGTGGCGAATAGCTGCCCAACGCGACCACGCAGGCATCGGCGCGCAGCATCTCGCCGCCGGCCAGCCTTACGCCGGTGATTCGGCCACCTTCGGCCACGAGAGCGTCGACACTCGCACCGAACCGGAAGACGACGCCCAAGCCTGCCGCCTTTCCCGCCAGCGCCCGGGCGAACTTGTGGGCGTCGCCAGACTCGTCGTCCGCCGTGTAGGTGCCGCCGACGATGGGCACGGTCGAATTCCTCAGCGCAGGCTCGATGGCGAGACATTCCGCAGCGGACTTGACCAGGCGGTCGCAACCGTAGCGGCGCATCAGTTCCGCTTGCGGGATCGCGTGCTCGAACTCCGCTTCGTCCGTGTAGAAATGGAGGATGCCGCGCTTCTGCTGGTCGTACTCCAGACGAAGCGCGGGCCGCAGTTCCTTGAGCAGCGACCGGCTGTAGAGCGCAAGCCGGAGGATGGCGCCGATGTTCTCGCGCGTGCGGCCGGGCGCGCATTCGCGCAGGAAGCGCAGGCCCCACGCCCATTGCGTCGCATCGGCACGCAGGCGCCATAGCAGCGGCGAATCTTCGCGGCCGAGCCAGCGCAGCACCTTGAGCGGCGCGGCAGGGTTGGCCCAGGGTTCGGCATGGCTGGTCGAGATCTGACCACCGTTGGCGAAGCTGGTCTCCATGGCCGGTCCGGACTGCCGGTCGACGACCGTGACTTCGTGCCCGTCCTGCCTGAGGTACCATGCCGAAGCGACGCCGACGAGGCCGGCGCCGAGAACCAATGCTCGCATCGCTTGTCCGTTACGGTGTTTCCCCGAATGGTACCGCCACCATGCCCAAGATCGAGAAGTCGGACGCCGAATGGCGCAGCCAGTTGACCGAAATGCAGTATTACGTGACCCGCGAAAAGGGCACGGAGCGGGCCTTCACAGGCGAATACTGGAACTGCCACGACAATGGAACCTACCGCTGCGTCTGCTGCGGCGAGCCACTGTTCGCCTCGGATGCGAAATTCGACAGTGGCTGCGGCTGGCCGAGCTTTACGGCGCCGCTTGATGAATCAATCGTCGACGAGCACGAGGACCGCAGCCATTTCATGGTCCGCACTGAGGTCACGTGTTCGAAATGCGGCGCCCACCTCGGCCACGTGTTCCCCGATGGTCCGGCGCCAACTGGGTTGCGCTACTGCATCAACTCGGCCTCGCTGCAACTCGAGAAGAAAGTCAAGGCTTGATCGACCTGCGGGACCGCGCTATGGTGCGCGCCCCGTATCATCAGACTCAACGCCGCATCGCCGACCTCGGGCCACCGTCGCTTGACCAAGCACGAGTGGTAGCGGTCGGCACGTAAGGCGTTCCAAGATCATCATGCTGCCACCCATCGAACATCGCATTGCCGAGGAACTCGGCGTCCGTCCGCCGCAGGTGTTCGCCGCCGTCCAGCTGCTCGACGAAGGCGCCACCGTGCCCTTCATCGCCCGCTACCGCAAGGAGGTGACCGGCAGCCTCGACGATACGCAACTGCGCACGCTGGAGGAACGGCTAGGCTATCTGCGCGAGTTGGAGGAACGCCGTGCTGCCGTGCTGGCCAGCATCGAGGAACAGGGCAAGCTGACACCGGAATTGCAGCGCGACATCAACGATGCCGACACCAAGCAACGGCTCGAAGACCTCTACCTGCCCTACAAGCCGAAGCGCCGCACCAAGGCGCAGATCGCCCGCGAGGCCGGCCTGGAGCCGCTTGCGGACGCGTTGTTCGACGATCCGAGTCTGGTGCCGGAGGAAGAAGCGGCGAAGTACGTTAATGCCGCCACCGAGCCACCAGAGCAGCACGTGCCTGACGTCAAGGCAGCGCTCGACGGGGCGCGGCAGATCCTCATGGCGCGCTTCAGCGAAAATGCCGCGTTGCTAGAAAAACTGCGTGCCCATCTGTACGACCACGCCCTGCTCGTCTCGGCCGTGGTCGAGGGCAAGCAAGAGGCCGGCGCGAAGTTCCGCGACTGGTTCGACTTCCGCGAGAAGATCGCCGACATTCCCTCGCACCGCGCACTGGCGCTGCTGCGCGGCCGGCAGGAGGACATCCTGCGCCTGTCGCTCAAGACCGAGCAGGAACTGCGCGATCCGCCCGAAGCGTCGCCCTGCATCGCCATGGTC
>CAYXZX010000002.1:0-68499 GCA_964469455.1 uncultured Rhodocyclaceae bacterium
AGAACCGGCGCGGCGACTGGCTGATTCCGGACAAGGCGGACCTGATCCGCGGCCGTGTCGAGGGCCATCGGGATGGCTTCGGCTTCCTGGTGCCGGACGAGAAAGGCGGCGCCGACCTGTTCCTGCCCGAAAAGGAAATGGCCAAGGTGCTGCACGGCGACCGCGCCATCGCCCGCGTCGTCGGCGTCGACCGCAAGGGACGGCCCGAGGGCAAGATCGTCGAGGTTACCGAGCGTGCCAACAGCAAGGTGGTCGGCCGCGTGCAGGAGGAGCATGGCGTCTGGTACGTCGTCGCAGAGAACAAGCGCATCAGCCAGGATATCCTGCTGGCGCCGCCGGAAAAGAAGAGCCTGAGGCCGAAGCACGGCCAGGTGGTCGTCGTCGAACTCGTCGAGCAGCCCTCCAAGCAGTCGCAGCCGATCGGACGATTGGTGGAGATTCTCGGCAACTACGCCGACCCGGGCATGGAAATCGAGATCGCGCTGCGCAAGCATGATCTGCCCTTCGAGTTCTCGAAAGGGGTGCAGGCCGAGGCGAAGAAGCTGCCGGACGAGGTGCGCAAGGCGGACTGGAAAGGCCGCGAGGATCTGACCCAATTGCCGCTGGTCACCATCGACGGTGAAACGGCCAAGGATTTCGACGATGCCGTCTATTGCGAGCGCCAGGGCAAGGGCTATCGGCTCGTCGTCGCCATCGCCGACGTCTCGCACTACGTGCAGGCGGGCAGTGCCTTGGACAAGGAAGCCTACGAACGCGGCAACTCGGTGTACTTCCCGCGCCGCGTGATTCCGATGCTGCCGGAGAAACTCTCGAACGGCCTTTGCTCGCTCAATCCGAACGTCGAACGCCTGTGCATGGCCTGCGACATGCAGCTTTCGGGCACCGGCGAGATCAAGCGCTACCGCTTCTATCCGGCGGTGATGTGGTCGCAGGCGCGGCTGACCTATACGGAGGTGGCTGCGGCGCTCTATGAGAATAATGCCAAGGCACGCGGGAAACTCGCGCCGCTGTTGCCTCATCTGGAGAATCTCGACACCCTGTTCCGCGTGCTGGTCAAGGCGCGGCAAAAGCGCGGCGCCATCGACTTCGAGACGATCGAAACGCGCATGGTCTTCGACGCTCATGGCAAGATCGAGCGAATCGAGCCCTACGAGCGCAACGATGCCCATCGGCTGATCGAGGAGTGCATGCTGGCCGCCAACGTCTGCGCCTCGGATTTCCTCAAGGAGCGTGAGCATCCGGCGTTGTACCGCATCCACGAAGGGCCGACGCCGGAGAAGCTGGCCAAGCTGAGGGACTTCCTCGGCACCTTCGGCCTGCAGCTCGGTGGCGGCGACGAGCCGCACGCCAAGGACTATGCCAAGCTGATCGACAAGATCCAGGGCAGGCCGGACAAGCAGCTCTTGCAGACCGTGATGCTGCGCTCGCTCAAGCAGGCCATCTACAGCCCCGACAATGTCGGCCATTTCGGGCTTGCCTACGAGAGCTACACCCACTTCACCTCACCGATCCGCCGCTATCCCGACCTCATGATCCACCGCGGCATAAAGTCAGTGCTGGCGGCACGCCGCTACGAGCCCGGTGACTGGTCGGACATCGGCCTGCACTGCTCGGCGACCGAGCGCCGGGCCGATGAAGCGACACGCGACGTCGAGTCCTGGCTCAAGTGCTATTACATGCAGGACCGCATCGGCGAGGAGTTCGAGGGCAGTATTTCTGCCGTCGTGCCTTTCGGCATCTTCGTCGCGCTCGACGATGTTTTCGTGGAAGGGCTGGTGCATGTCTCGGAGTTGGGCGCCGACTATTTCCATTTCGACGAGGCGGCGCACGCCATGGTCGGCGAGCGCACTGGCAAGCGCTACCGCCTGTCCGATCGTGTGCGCGTGCAACTCATGCGCGTCGACATGGAGCAGAACAAGATCGACTTCCGGCTCGTGCCAGAGGCTGTCAGGATGCCGCAGACCAGCGCGGCCCCGGCGGTCGGGCGTCGGGCGCCGTCGCGTCGCTGAACACCTGGCGCAGTTGTTCCCGTATCCAGCGATTGGCGGGATCGCCGTCGGCGCTGGCGTGCCAGTACAGGCAGATTTCATTTTCCGCCAATGGCAGTTCGGCGGGTGCCCGAATGATCTGGTTATCGAAGGCGCGGCCGATACCATCGGGTCGCCGGCTTGCCGGCAGTGTCAAGATCAGGTCGGTTTCGGCAACGATCTGGCTTGCAGCCAGGTAGTCCTGACAGTGCAGCCGGATGCGGCGTTGCATCCCGAGCCGGTTCAATTCCGCATCGAGGAGTGTCGCTCCCTGCCGCGAGGATGCGACGAGGATGTGCTGCTGGCGCAGATAGGTTTCCATGTCGAGCCTTGCATCCACTTCCGGATGCTTGCGCCGGGCCATGACCACCAGGCGCTCGGTGGTGATGGGTTCGCGCATGACGTTGGGCGAGTGCGACCAGGCATTGTCCAGCGCCATGTCCATTTTTCCGGAGGCCAGGCGGGATTCGAGTTGCCCGCGGTCGAAAGGCACGACGATCAGGTCGATGCATGATGCCGTCAACACCCGGCGCAGGAGGGCCGGCAAAAACGTCGCTTCGTCGCCGCCGGGCAGGCCGATGGAAATTGTGCGCTGGGCCTTGCCGGGATCGAAGGTGAAGGCGCGGCTGAGGGTGCCGTCGAGGGTGCGCAGCGACGTGGCGATCGGTTCGATGATGCTCCGGGCCATCGCTGTGGGCACCATGGCGTGCCCCTGGCGTGTAAACAAGGGATCGTCGAACAGCGTGCGCAGGCGCGCCAGGGCGTGGCTGATGGCCGGCTGGGTGAGGTTCAGCCGGCTGCTGGCGCGTGTGACGCTGCCTTCCGTGTAGATCGCTTCAAACACGACCAGGAGGTTCAGATCGATTCTCGTTGTGTTGATGGTCTTCATGGCTGAAGCACAATGCGGTTTTCTAATTATGAACCTGGTTCATGGAGGCAGATGTCGATTCTTCATTTGATTGATTGTTGGGCGGCCCATACACTTTCGTTTCGTTAACACGACAGTCGAGGTTGCCGGTGACGCCAAGCGTGGAAGATCGCCTGGATATTCAGGATTTGTTGTTCCGTTATGCGCGGGCAGCCGACGAGCGCGACGCCGCCGCCTTTGCCGGTTGTTTCGATGGCGGCAGGGTCCGCATTACCGGACCCGGTTTTGAAGTGACGGATGCGGCGGAAAACATGGCGATTCTATCGGCCATGTTCGAGTGGACCATGCACAAGGTGCACAACCACCAGTACCGCGTCAGCGGCGACGTCGCGGAAGGTTACTGCTACTGCGTGGCGACCCACGTCAAGCGGGACGGCGAAATCCGGACCAGGATCGACTGGCACATCCGTTATGACGATAGGCTGGTTCGGCGGGAGGGACGCTGGCATTTTGCCGCCCGGCACCTCGATGTCGGCCTGATTGAATCCGCGCCCATCGGCGCGTAACGCATCACGGGAGAACGCTTCATGCGACTTGCAATCGGCCTGTTCGGGCTGCAAAACTGGTTCGGCGGGGATTTCGCGTCGGTCGTCGACGTCATCCGCATGGCCGACGACAAGGGCGTCGATCAGGTCAGCCTGACCGATCACGTGGTCATGGGCGAGCGGGTGGATCGCTATCCCTACGGTACCTTTCCCGTCCCGCTGGATACGCCCTGGTATGAACCCGTCACCGTCCTGGCGGCGATCGCCGCCGCCACCCGGCGCATTCGCCTGTCCACCGGCATCCTGATCTCGCCGCTGCGGCCGGCCGTGCTGCTGGCCAAGCAGCTGGCGACGCTCGATGTGATGTCGCGCGGCCGTGTGGAGATCGGCATCGGCACGGGTTGGCAGCGCGAGGAATACGAGGCGAGCGGCATGGACTTCGAGCGCCGTTACCGCATCCTCGACGAGCAGGTGCGAGTGTGTCGCGCCCTGTGGTCCGAGGCACCGACCAGTTTCCAGGGCGAGATGGTCAAGCTCGACCGCATTCACCAGTGGCCCCGACCGGTCCAGCGGCATCTGCCGATCTGGATGGGGATCGCGCCCACGCCGCGCAACTGCCGGCGCATCGCCGAACTGGCGGATGGCTGGATTCCCATGTTGCAGGATCCGAAGGCATTGGCTGCGGCGCTGGCCGACATCCGTACAGCCTTCGAGGCAAGGGGCCGCGATTTCACCGGTTTCCAGACCCGCGTGGTGCTGCCCGGGGTCTTTCGTGCCGACGGCACGCCCGATCTGGCGGCATCGCTGGCGGCAATCCCGGCTTTGAAGGCGGCCGGCGTCACCATGATCGAAGTTCTCCCGGTCATGTTCTGCCGGGGCCCCGACGACTTCGCGGGCTTGGTGGAACAGACCCTCGATGCGACAAAGGGGGCAACATGAAGAACGCGCTCGATTTCAACGGCAAGGTCGTGCTGGTCACCGGCGGCGGAGGCGGCATCGGTCGCGGTATTGCCGAAGCATTCGACCGGTGTGGCGCGCAAGTGGTGGTGGCCGAGATCGATCCAGCCCGCGCCGATGACACGCGTGCCGCGCTTGGCAAGACGTCCAAGGTCTCGGTTACCGACGTGCGCGACAGTGCCGCCGTTGACGCATTGCTCCAGGACGTGGCCGCTCGCTACGGCCGCCTGGACGTGCTGGTTAACAATGTGGGTGATTTCCTCGGCATCGTCAAGCCACTCGAGGATTACACCGACGCAGACTTCGACGCCCTGTTCGCCGTCAACCTGCGCCAGGTTTTCCAGGTGACGCGCGCGTCGTTGCCCCTGATGAAGAAGACCGGACCGGGCGGCAGCATCATCAGCGTGTCATCGATCGAGGCTTTTCGCGGGATCCCGATCAACATCGTTTACTCGGCGTTCAAGGCCGGCATCACGGGATTCACCAAGAGCCTGGCGCTGGAACTCGGCCGGTCCGGCATTCGGGTGAATGCCATCGCGCCCGAAACCACGGAATCCGAGCAGGTCAAGCCGTCGGCATGGATTCCCGAGCAATACCAAGAGCATATCGCGCGCTGGATTCCGCTCGGCCGCTTTGGCACGCCCGCCGATGCCGCGGGTTGTGCCCTGTTCCTGGCCAGCGAATTGGCCGGCTGGGTCACGGGTACCACCATACACCTCGATGGTGGTGCACTGGCCGCCGGCGGCTGGTATCGGACGCCACAAGGGGGTTGGACCAACGTGCCGGTCATCAGCGGCAACGGCATGGTCTTCTGATATGACAGAAGAGGAATGGCAATGAGAAAGGTAGCAATCGTCACCGGGGCAACGCGTGGCATAGGCAAGGCTGCCGCACTCAGTCTGGCCCGAGCGGGTTTTGATGTCACGGTCACCGGCCGTACGCTCAAGGAAGGTCAGGGTACGGCCACGATGCCGTATGCCGCAGACGGCCAGCAGGTTGCGGTTCCCGGCAGCCTCGAGACAACGGTCGAGCAAGTCCAAGCCCTCGGGGCCGAGGCACTGCCGGTGGTGATGGATGTGCTGGATCGCTCGACCATGGATGCCGTGGTGGAGCAAACCCTGGCGAAGTGGGGACGCATCGACCTGCTGCTCAACAACGCGCTCTACCAGGGACCGGGTCTCATGTTTTCCTTCGCCGAATTCACCTTCGAGCAACTGGAAAAGAGTGTCATGGGCAATATGGTGAACCAGGCATACCTGGCGCGCCTGGCGCTTCCGGCGATGATCCGGCAGGGCGGCGGCACCTATATCAGCCTGAGCTCGAATGCCGCCGTGTCACCGCCACCGGCGCCACCCGGCAAGGGCGGCTGGGGTTTCGTCTATGGCGCGCCGAAATCCGGTTTCCATCGTATCGCTGAGTTCATACATGTCGAGCATGCCAAGGATGGCATTCTGGCGTTCAACGTCGAACCGGGCTTCACGGTGACCGAGGCCACCGTGGCAATGTTTGGAGCGAATTCGGCGGCGGAGTTCAATCGCCATGCGACGCGACCGGAAACCACGGGTGATGTGATTGCCTGGCTGGCGACTCGGCCCGAAGCCCGATCGTTGTCGGGCACGCTGATCAGCTCCCCGGATTTCTTCAAGAGCCGAGGCATCGTTTTTCCGTAGGATAGAGGCAGGAGCACCCAATGAACTCGTCAGTATTGCTGCTGGAAAAGCAGGGTGCGGTTGCCACCTTGACGCTCAATCGCCCCGACGCGATGAACGCGTTCTCGGCGGAACTCCGCCTTGCGCTCGGGCAGGCGTTTCGTGAACTTCGTGCGGATCCGGAGATTCGGGTTGCCATCGTGACAGGTGCCGGGCGGGCATTTTGCGCCGGGATGGATTTGAAGGAGTTGAGCAGCGGTGGCGATGGCGCCTCGGGTTTCGACAAGAGCGTCGTTGGACAGGACATGGCCGAGGCCATCGCCGAGTTCGAAGGTCCCGTCATTGCCGCGGTCAACGGTCATGCCGTGACTGCCGGTTTTGAACTGGCCTTGGCATGCGATCTGATCATCGCGTCAACCGAGGCCAAGTTCGCCGACACGCATGCGCGGGTCGGCATACTGCCGGGATGGGGACTGGGTGTGCGGTTGCCTCGCCTCATTGGCATCAATCGGGCCAAGGAGCTGAGTTTCACCGGCAACACGCTGAGCGCGGCGCAAGCATACGAGTGGGGCCTGGTCAATCGCGTCGTGGCTCCGGAGGAATTGCTTCCCACCTGTCGCAACCTCGCCAACCAGATGGCGAGTTGTGTCCCCCAGGTGCTGCGGGAATATAAGCAGTTGATTGATACAGCCTATGGCATGCACTTGCCGGACGCCCTGCGCCATGAGAAGGCCGCTGGAATCGAATCGGCAAAACGGGTTAGCGCCGCCATCATCGCGACACGTCGCGAAGGCGTTCTTGACCGCGGACGGAAGCAGACAGAGGAATCCGGAAAAGGGTGAGATTCATGAAGCCGCTTGAGGGGAAAGCAGTCATCATTACTGGCGCCGGCGGCGGCATCGGACGGCCGGCAGCCCGGATGCTGGCCGATGCCGGAGCCCGGGTGATCGTCAGCGATATTCGCGAGGATGCGACCAACATCACTCGGGACCAGATCATCCAGAGCGGTGGCGAGGCCATCGCCGTGCCGGCCGACATCACCAAGGAGCCGGATGTTCGCGCACTCGTGGAGGCCGCGAGGATATTTGGCGGGGTTGACGTGCTCGTGAATAACGGTGGCGGCAGCCTGGCGCGGGACCTGGACATCATCTCCATGGACGTCGACGTCTGGGATGCAACCATGGCTCTCAACGCCAAGGGGCCGATGCTATGCTGCAAGCATGCCATTCCGGACATGCTCAAGCGTGGCGGAGGCTCGATTGTCAATATCTCATCTGGCGCTGCATTGAGCGGGCAGTTGGGAATTCCGGCATACAGCGCCGCCAAGGCCGCCGTGATCGCGCTCACCCGTTCGGTCGCCACCCTCTATGGTCAGAAGGGCATACGCTGTAACGCCATTGCGCCGGGACTGATATTGCACGAACGACTGGCAGAGATCTTCCCCATCGAGCAGATCAGGATTGATGCGGAGAACATTCTCACGCCTCGGGCAGGAACTCCCGAGGACATTGCCGCCACGGTGATATTCCTTGCTTCCGATCAGGCACGATTCATCAACGCGCAGGTATTGCCGGTCGACGGCGGGCTGTTGGCGCATACGCCGACCTATGCGCAAACGCGGGCGATGGGATCGAAACGGCTCGAGGTAAAGGAACGGAGCTGAACTCATAACTTGGGTGCGTGATCATGGAAATCTTTGCGGTAGCTCCCGAAAATCTTGGTCTCGGTGCCATTGGTGCCTTTGCCCAGCGTGTCGAGGCGATGGGCTACGACGGCCTGTTCGTTCCGGATGCAGTTCACGATGGCCTGCTACTGGCCGGGCGGGCACTGGCCAGCACCAGTCGCCTTCGAGTCGGGATTTCGGTCCTGGTGGCCTTCCCCCGTAGCCCCATGAATGTGGCATTGGCCGCGTGGGACCTGCAAAGCATGTCGGGCGGACGCTTCGAACTGGGACTGGGGACCCAGATCAAACAGAATGTCGAGGATCGCTACTCGGCCAGATGGCTGCCGCCAGCAGCCGGGATGCGTGAGTATTTGGGAGCCCTTCGGGCGATTTTTCGCAGCTTCCGCACGCGGGAACCGCTGAATTTCGTTGGCGAGCATTACCGATTTACACGCCTGCAGCCGTTCTTCAATCCGGGACCCATCGATGCCCCCGACGTGCCCGTCATGCTGGGTGCCGTGGGCCCCAAGATGCTGAATCTCGTCGGAGAGGCTGCCGATGGAATGCATACGCATCCGACCAACACGTCGGCACGATACCTCCGGGAGGCGATCCTGCCGCAGGTTGCAGCGGGTACCGCCCGGCGCAATCCGTCGCTTCAGGCACCCTTGATCTGCGCGAATGAACTTGTCGCCAGCGGATCCGATGATGCGACCGTGAGGGCCGAAAGGGAGCGGTTTCGCGGCATGTTGGCATTCGTGTTTTCGACGCCAGCCTATTGGCCCAGCCTCGAGATGTTCGGCTGGAAGGATGTCGGGGAACGATTGCTGCAAATGACGCGCGAAGGGCGCTGGAAGGAAATGCCTGGCCTGTTGTCCGACACGCTACTGGACGAGTTCCTCGTGAGCGGCCGATTCGAGGAACTTCCGGAAGCCTTGGCATCGCGTTTTGAGGGGCTGGTGCAGCGCGTTACCTTGACGGTTCCGTTGCGGCCGGAGGATGACCGGGCGAATGCGAAGGCTATCGAGGCAATTCGTCGTCGCTTGTCGTAGACATGCAAGCGGCGGGGCAACTCGACCGCTGATGCTACAATTGATTATTTAGCAAACCGGGGAATCGCGTCGACAACAACGCTGTAGTTCGGCCGTCGTTCGGCGGGTACAGGGTTTATCGGGAATTCGCGATCGCGGCCGAATCCTTCAATTTGCACTGAGATCAACATGTCGATCCTGCTTCGGCTTATTGCGATGTGCGGGTTCCCGTCGCTCTTGGCGATGCTTGTTGCTGCCTGTAGCGGTGACAAGACGGGGGCCGGCCCGTCAGGTATGCCGCCACCCATTGCGGAAGTTCAGGTGGCCGTCGTTACGCCCGCAGCCGTTACAGTCACCCAGGACCTTCCGGGGCGGCTTGAGGCTGTTCGTACCGCGCAGGTGCGTGCTCGCGTCGAGGGGGTGGTAGAGCGGCGATTGTTCGTCGAGGGCAGCGACGTCCAGGCGGGAAAGAGCCTCTATAGCATCGACGCACGCACCTACCGGGCGGCGCTAGCGGCGGCGGAGGCCGAGTTGGCGGTCGCCAATCTGACGGTCGAGCGGTACCGTTCGCTGCTCGAGGACAAGGCGGTGAGCCAGCAGGAATTTGATCAGGCGGCTGCGAGGGTCAAGCAGGCGGAGGCTGCACTGGTCAAGGCTAGACTTGACTTGGAAAACGCCAACGTGCCTGCGCCAATCTCCGGCCGTATCGGTCGCTCCATGATCACGGAGGGTGCCCTGGTAGGCAAGGGTGAGGCGACGCTGCTCGCGACCATAGAACAAACGGATCCGATCTACGCCAATTTCACCCAGTCAAGCACCGAAATCATGCGTCTGCGACAAGCCTTCAACTCCGGTGGATCCAGGCCGAGGGAGGGCGGCCGGGTAGACCTGATGCTAGAGGACGGGAGCATTTACGCGCATCCGGGGCGCCTGTTGTTCACCGATTTGGCCGTGGATCCCGGTACCGGTTCGATTCAGATGCGAGCGATTTTTCCCAATGCGGGCCGGAGGCTGCTGCCAGGAACTTTCGTGCGTGTTCGTGTTCCGCAGGCTGTTGCGGCCGATACCCTGAAGGTTCCCCAAGTGGCGGTTCAATCGGGGGCGCAGGGCCAGTTCGTGATGATTGTCGCGCCAGACGGCAAGGCGGCCGTCAGGCCGATCAAGACCGGCGCAATGGCCGGTACCGACTGGATAGTGACTGACGGTTTGAGCGCGGGTGAAAGAGTCATCCTGACCGGCTTGCAAAAAGTTCGCCCCGGGAACTCGGTGAAAGTGGTCGAGGCGGAAGAACTCCCCGCCAAGACGTCGACGTCGGCCGTCGGCAAGTAGGGGGCGCGGCGAAGTGCTGGCCAAGTTCTTTATCGACCGGCCGATATTCGCCTGGGTGATCGCGATCGTCATCGTCCTGGCCGGCAGTTTGGCCTTGCGCAAGCTGCCGATTGCCGCCTACCCGTCGGTGGCCGCTCCCGCGGTTGCTTTCAATATCGTCTATCCCGGCGCTTCGGCGAAGGTGGTCGAAGAGACGGTGACCGCCTTGATCGAGCAGGAAATGAACGGCATCGAACACCTGCTCTATATGGAAGCGGCCTCGGAACTTGGCGGCGGCAGTCTCACCTTGACCTTTGAACCCGGCACCAATGTCGATATCGCCTCGGTCGAGGCGCAGAACCGGTACAAGCGTGCCGAGGCGCGTCTTCCGGAGGAGGTCCGCCGTCTCGGCGTGCCGGTGATCAAGCAGACTCGCAATATTCTGATGATCATCGCGGCCTACTCGCCCGACCGTAGTCTGGATAACGTTGCCATAGGCAGCTACGTTGCCGCCAATGTACTTAATCACATACGTCGCGTGAAGGGCGTGGGTGAAGTGCAGTTGCTCGGCACCGAATACTCCATGCGTATCTGGCTGAAACCCGAACTCTTGCATGCCTTCAATCTTGCGCCCGGTGATGTCTTATCCGCCGTCCGTGCCCAGAATGTGCAACTGGCCATGGGGGAAATCGGACAGGCGCCCGCCGGCGAGGGGCAGCAATTCAATGCCGCCATCGTTAGCCCGGGGCGCTTGCAGACGCCCGAGGAGTTCGGCGAGATCATCGTCCGGGCGCGGCCGGATGGTGCCGTTGTCAAGGTCAAGGATGTAGCTCGAATCGAACTGGGGGCACAAGATTACGGGGTGTTCGCCCGCTTGGACCGACAACCGACGATTGGCATGGCGGTGCGCCTTACGCCAGACGGCAATGCACTCGAAACGGCACGCAACATCAGGGCGAAGATGGCCGAACTTGAGAAGTATTTTCCCAAGGGCATGGCCTGGGACATTCCCTATGACTCGTCTCGCTTCGTCGATATCTCGATCAGGGAAGTCGTCATCACCCTGCTCGAGGCTATGCTGCTCGTGTTTCTGGTGATGTACTTGTTCCTGGAAAACCTTCGTGCCACTCTCATCCCGGCGGTCGTGGTCCCCGTGGCGCTTGCGGGCTCCATGATCGGGCTCTACCTGTTCGGGTATTCGATCAATGTACTCACCCTGTTCGCCATGGTGTTGGCCATCGGTATCGTCGTCGATGATGCCATTGTCGTGGTCGAGAATGTCGAGCGCATCATGACCGAGGAAGACCTGGCGCCGCGCGAGGCCACACGCAAGGCCATGGACCAGATTTTTTCCGCGGTGATCGGCATCACATTGGTGCTATGCGCTGTATTCCTGCCAATGGCATTTTTCGGGGGAGCCGTTGGCGCGATCTATCGCCAGTTCTCGGTCACGCTATTGCTCACGATGCTGTTCTCGGCCTTGATGGCGCTGACGCTGACTCCGGCTATGTGCGCCACCGTCCTCCGGCACGTGCCCGGCACTGCGGTGATGCCGACGCGCGGATTCTTCGGTTGGTTCAATCGCACTTTTGCGCGTGCGGTAAATGGTTACCAGTCGATCGTTGGCAGAATCCTGTCCCGCACGGTCCGCTTCTTGGCGATCTATCTGGCCATCATTATCGCGACCATCTGGGTGTTCATGCATTTGCCAGCGGGTTTCCTGCCGGAAGAAGATCAGGGCTACTTCGCCAATCTGGTTCAGCTCCCCGCCGGGGCGACCCAGGCCCGCACGCTGGACGTCATCAAGCAGATGGAGTCGTATTACCTCGACCAGCCCGAGGTACGGCATACGGTTGGCGTGGTGGGCTTTTCCTTTTTCGGCAGTGGCCAGAACGCAGGCATCATGTTCGTCCCGCTCAAGGACTGGGATGATCGCGGCGCGCCAGGGAGCGATGCCACGACCTTGATCAGGCGCGCCAACGCAACCTTGTCGCGAATCAGGGAAGCGTTTGTCGTGGCGGTCAATGTCCCCGCCATACCAGACCTGGCCGCAACCGGTGGCTTCGACTTCCGGCTGCAGGATCGCGGAGGCCACGGCCGGGACAAGCTCCTAGAGGCGCGCAACATGGTTCTGGGTATGGCCTCGCAGAATCCGGTGCTCGCCGGTGTTCGACCCGAGGGACAGGAGCCAGGGCCGCAGTTGAGGCTGGATATCGATCGCGCCAAGGCCAGAGCCCTGTCGGTGGACCTTGCGCAGTTGAATGAAAGCCTTCAGTCGGTGCTTGGCGTTGCCTACGTCAACGACTTTGTCCGCCAGGGCCGCATTCTTCGGGTTCAGATGCAGTCGGAGCCCTCTGGGCTCGCGACGCCCGAGGCAATACTTCGACTGCCGATTCGCAATACCCGCGGTGAAATGATTCCGTTGGCGGAACTGGCGCAACCGCACTGGATTGTCGGGATACCCAAGCTTGACCGCTATAACGGTATGCCTTCGATGAAAATCTCGGGCATTCCCTCGCCCGGACACAGTACTGGCGAGGCCATGGCGGCAATGGAGAGGATTGCGGCGCAGCTTCCCGAGGGGTTCGGCTTCGAGTGGTCTGGAACATCATATGAGGAGCGCTTATCCGGTAGCCAGGCCCCACTATTGTTTGCGCTGTCTCTGCTGGTCGTATTCTTGGCCTTGGCGGCCCTGTATGAAAGCTGGTCAATTCCGCTTGCCGTGATTCTCGTCGTGCCGCTAGGCATTTTCGGCGCTGTTGTGGCGGTGGCGCTACGCGGAATGCCCAACGACGTGTTCTTCAAGGTCGGCTTGATCGCCACGATTGGGTTGTCGGCAAAGAACGCCATCCTGATCATCGAATTTGCGAAGAACCGTTACGAACAGGGCATGGACTTGGTCGGGGCTACGCTGGAAGCCTGTCGGCTTCGCTTTCGTCCGATCCTCATGACGTCGCTGGCCTTTGTTCTTGGCGTATTGCCGCTTGCGGTCTCTTCGGGCGCTGGCGCTCAGAGCCGCCATGCCATCGGAACAGGCGTGATGGGCGGAATGATTGGTGCCACCGCCTTGGCCGTGTTCCTCGTGCCAGTATTCTTCGTGGTCATCAAGCGCTTGTTGAAAGCCTCGGTCGTTCCGCGAGTGGAGGAATCAAAGCATGAATAAAGTTAGCCGGCGAGCGGTCTGGCTTTTGTTGATGTCCACGGTCTCGGCCGGTTGTAGTCAGAAGCCGCCATACGTGCGTCCGGAGATTCCAGTGCCGAGTCAATGGCCACAGCAGAGCGTCGAGGCTGGACGCGACGTCAGGGATACGGATTGGAAAGCCTTCTACCTGGATCCACGCTTGAAGGCGTTGATTTCGCTTGCCCTTGAAAACAACCGTGATCTGAGGGTGGCGACGGCCCGCATTGTCGAGGCACGGGCGTTGCACGGCATTCAGGTTGCCGAAAGTGTGCCCGGGGTTAATCTCGGTGCGGTCGATACGGTGACGCGTTTCCCTGGTGATCTGTCCAGTTCGGGTAAACCATTGGTTTCCCGGCGGTACGATGTGAATCTTGGCATCACCGCTTTCGAACTCGATTTCTGGGGACGTGTCGCCAGTCTGCGTGACGCTGCGCTGGCGAGTTTCCTGGCAACTGAGCAGGCACGGCGTGCCTTTAGGCTGGCGCTAATTGCGGATGTTGCGGATCTCTATCTTGTTCAGCGCGAATTGGCGGAACGCCTGACGCTCGCTCGAGATACCCTCGATTCCAGAGAGGAAAGCCGAGCGCTGATCCTGAAGCGCAAGGAGGCCGGCCTGGCGGGCGAACTCGATTATCTTTCCGCAGACGGTGCCTGTCAGGCGATTCGAGGCGAGATCGCGGCACTCGAACGTCAGCGCGAGGCCGCCGACAATTCCATGCGGTTGCTTGCCGGAACTTTCCCGGATGACCTGCCGGTAGGCTTCCCGCTTGGCGAGCAGGGACTCGATTCCAACTTGACCGTTGAACTACCTGCGAATGTGCTGCTTCGTCGGCCGGACGTGCGAGCCGCCGAGCAGGCATTGATTGCCGCCAACGCCAATATTGGCGCTGCTCGGGCTGCTTTCTTTCCACGCATAGCGCTCACGACCAGTTTGGGTACCGCAAGTAGTGCGTTGTCAGGGCTGTTTGGTTCGGGTTCCGAGGCTTGGACATTTCAGCCCAGCCTTAGCCTGCCGCTATTCGATGCGGGCCGAAACCAGGCCAATCTCGATCTCGCGGAGGCGCGCAAGGTTATTTCCGTGGCTCAATACGAGAAGTCGGTTCAGCAAGCATTTCGCGAAGTAGCCGATCTGTTGGCTGCGCGTACCCGGCTTCGGCAGCAACTCGACGCACAGGAATCCACGGAACGAACTCAGGCGCAGCGATTGACGATTGTCGAGGCTCGCTACAGAGGCGGAATCGCGAGCTATCTGGAACTGCTTGATGCGCGCCGGGACGCCTTGGCGGCACAGCACGGCACGGTTGTACTGCGCCGGCAGTGGCTGTCAACTTCAAATCAGTTGTTCAAAACCCTGGGAGCCGGCTGACGCCGTTCTTCAGTGCCGGCCACCGAGTTTCTTGAAGAGCCCGGCAATCTTGTTCCATAGCACGCTGAGAACCACCGCCAAGATGTTGATGGAGTCTTCCTTCTGGGGCTCCGGACGCGGCTTGGTTTGCGGCGAAGGCGAGGGTGCGGTACCCGGCTCGCTCGATTGGGTAGCTGCTGCCTCAACCGTGGCGCCTTGATCTGGAACTTCGAGCAGCGACCTGACGTTGGCGACGTACTTCTTGATAATTTGCGCCGAAACGCCCTCGATCATGCCTCGCCCCACCTGGACGATCTTTCCGGTGAGATCGACACTCGAACTACAACGAACCTCGGTGCCTGAACCATCCGGCAATGACAATAGTGTCGTATCGATGACGCCGCTGACCGTGCCACCGCCGCGTTCATTCCCCTCGGCGAGCATCTTGATCCGGTAGGACTCCTTATCAGCTTCAAGATAGGTGATGGTGCCCTGATACTGAGCGCTAACGGCGCCGATCTTCACCTTGACAGCCCCAACGAAGCTTTTCTCGTCTATGACCTCCTTCAATGAAGCACCGGGCATGCATGCGACAACATTCTCCGGGTTGTTCATGAAGTTCCAGACTGCTTCTACGGGTGCTGCAACAAAGAAGGTTTCCCTGATTTCGATGGCCATGTTTTATTCCGATTCTCGAGAGGTGCCAGCCTAGCCGCGCGACGGGCGCAATTCCCTGGGCATGCCGAGCGCTCGTTCGGCGATGATGTTCAACTGGATTTCATTGGTGCCTGCATAGATGGTATCGGCACGAGAAAATAGAAAAAGTTGTTGCAGGCGCGTCCGAACCGGATCCTCGACGACAATGTCACCGTCAGCCTGCAATATGTCCATGGCGAGTTTGCCGAGATCGCGATGCCAGTTCGACCAGTAGTACTTGTAGATCATCGCCGGGCGCTGCAGTGAGCCATCCTGTGGGCCGGAGAGCATCCGCATGGCGTTGTAGCGCATCACCTTTAGACCCATCCAGGCATGGGCGAGACGGGCGCGGAGATGCGGATCCCGATTGGCGCCATTTTCCTTCGCAACCTGGCAGACGAGATCAAATTCACGATAAAAGTGCATTTGCTGACCGAGCGTGGAGACTCCGCGTTCGAATCCCAGCAGGGCCATGGCGATGGTCCAACCTTCGCCCGGTTGACCGATGACATTGGCTGCGGCGGTTCGTGCGCCATCAAAAAACACCTCGTTGAATTCGGCCGTTCCGGTGAGTTGCCTGATTGGCCGGATCTCGACACCTGGCTGGTTGAGCGGTACCAGCAAGAAGACCAGGCCGCGATTCCCGACGGAATTGGGTTCGCATCGAGCCAGCACAAAGATCCATTCGGATTCGTGAGCAAGGGAAGTCCAGACCTTCTGGCCATTGATGATCCACTCGCCGGAGTCCGGGGCCTGATACGCCTTGGTCTGGACATTGGCCAAGTCGGATCCCGCATTGGGCTCCGAGTATCCCTGGCACCAGAATTCCGTCCCCTTGACTATTCCGGGAAGGAAACGGGACTTCTGTGCTTCGCTGCCAAGGGCAATGATGGTTGGTCCGATCAGTCCTTCGCCAATATGGCCCATCCTCCCGGGGCCGCCGGCCCTGGCGTACTCCTCGTGGAAGATGATTTGCTGTGCCAGCGAAAGGCCACGACCACCGTGTTCGGCCGGCCAGCCGACACATGTCCATCCCCCGGCTGCCAGCTCCTTCTCCCACGCTTTGCGTTCCACGGGGTAGGCATCCTCATCGCCTGGCCCGCCACGGTGGCGGAGGCAAGCGAAGTTCCCTCGCAGATGCTCAGCCATCCAGCAAGCAACTTCGTTACGGAACGACTCGTCTTCGGCCGAAAAATCAAGTTGCATCGGGCTGCCTCGTGATCAGTCGAGCAAGATAACTGCCGCTCTCTCGCGGAGAGCGTCACTGCTGCCGAGCCAATGACTGCTGGCCTGGGCGCGCTTGAAATAGAGATGCGGATCGTACTCCCACGTGAATCCAACGCCTCCATGCAGTTGAATTGCCTCCGCCGCGCAGTGAAAGAAGCAGTCAGACGCGAGGGCCTTGGCGGTAGCGGATTCGAGGAGCAAGCTCCTCGTGGTCGGGGATGCGACCACAGAGCAGGCTGCCCCCAGCACTGCCGACCTGGCGGCTTCGATTCTCACCATTGCTTCGGCACAGCGATGCTTTATCGCTTGAAAGGAGGCGATCGACCGGCCAAACTGTTTGCGCTCGGCAATATAGGCGAGGGTCATGTCCAGGCACTGCTGGGCTCCTCCTAGCTGCTCGGCTGCCAAAGCGATGGCGGCGAATGCCGACGTTCTGGCGAGACCATGGCCAATACTGCCTTCCATTGAAACAATGGCTTCGTCCCCAATCTGTACCCCGTCCAACCGGACTTCGGCTAGGCGCCGGGTTGCGTCAATCGTGACGTGAGGATGCTTATGGACGCCAGCAGAGTTTGCGGGCACGGCGAACAACAGGATGTCGTCTTTGCCAGCGACACGCCCCGTCACGAGCAGCAGTTGTGCACTTGTGCCATCCGGGACATGGCGAAAGCAGCCATCCAGGCAATAGCCGCCCACCGTGGGCTTTGCGATTGTGGTAACGGCGTTGGCATTCCAATCCAGGCCGTGCTCACCGAAAGCAAGTGTTGCCGTGAGCGCGCCCGAGGCTATTGCCGGCAAGTGACGCTGTTTGGCCTCAGGCGTACCGACCTCCAGAAGGGCGGTTGCCGCCAAGCATGCGGTGGCGAAGTAAGGAGAGCAGAAGAGCCTCTTCCCCATTTGTTCCATCAGAATGGCCTGTTCGATGATCGTCAGGCCCAGCCCGCCGAACTCTTCCGGAATTGCCGTGGCGCACCAACCCAGTTCTTCGCCTACTTGGCTCCAGGTATGTGCATCGAAGCCCTCGGCCGTCTGCATCGCCTGACGGACCGCTGCCGAGGGGCTGGCATCGGCAAGGAAGGCTTCCGCCGTTGCGCGGATCATCTCCTGATCTTGAGTAAGGGCAAAATCCATTCGTCTATGAAGAACCCGAACAAGTCCAAACAAGCGGTCGAGACGCTCAGCGAGCCAAGATGGTGGCCACGTCTCGACAAGTCACGAAGGGATTGTTTCCGCACGGTGGTGGCTGGACATCGTCCGATTGGACGTCGACCAACTGAAAACCCGACCGGAGAATCCTTCCAGAATGCCGACAGTCCAGTGGGGCGACTTGGCAGTTTCCCGTCGATCCCGAATCCGTCGCCGGTGCACTTTCGGCGTGATTATTGTGGAGAGATGGAATAGGGCATCAACGATAACACTAGAGGAGTTGAGGCGATGAGCAAGAAGAGCAAGAGAGACTACTTTGTTGCGTTGACGGAATTTCACTTCATGAACTTGCAGACCATGAGTGAGATTACCTATTACCCCGGCATGCATCACTTCCATGATAGCGTCAATGGCGTCTTGCGAGCCTGGGCGGGCCGCGACCTTGACAGCGAGTGGCCCCAACCTATCGCCAGCGAACTCATCAAGTACATGGACCAGTCTGGCACGGATGTCGCGTTCTGTCTGCGGGAGCCAATGCTGGACATCACTGGTGGCACCGTCTCAATGTCCACCAATGGTTTCATGCTGCAACAGATTGCGCCTTACCCCGGGCGGATGTACCTCGAGGCCAATGTAGGCCCGGTGATCCGGCGTGGCATCAAGCACGCGAACTGGGAACTCGAGTACCTGGTCAAGGAGCAGGGTGCCAAGCTCTGCAAGGTATATTCGCCTGAGGACGACGGTCCGCTCAACGACCGCCGCATGTGGCCTTTCTACGAGAAGGCATGCGACTTGGGCGTACCTCTCACCGTGCACACGGGCATGAGCTACGTTTGCCCGCAGCCGAGCGCGCACTGCGAAGTGAAGCAACTGGATGACATCATGCTCGACTTTCCGGAGCTGAAGATCATCGCCTATCACGCGGGTTGGCCGCAGTCGGAAGAGCTGATCGGGCTGTGCGGCAAGCACAAGAATCTTTACATGAGCCTCTCCGGGATCATCGGCTGGTACCAGCGGGCGCCATATCGCGGCTATCACGCGATCGGCACCGCCTTGCAGTGGATGCCGGCCGACAAGATCGTGCTTGGATTCGATCTGCCATTCGATGACTTGAACCGCATCCTCGATTACATCCGTGATCTCGACATGCCTGAGGAACTGCAGGAAAAGTGGGGTTATCCGCAAGTCACGGAAGACGACAAGGCAAAGATCCTTGGCCTCAACCTCGCAAGGTTGACAGGAATCGAGCCCACCAAGCGGGTCAAGCGCGGTTGATGTGCTTGGCTTGCCGGGAGAGTTCATGACCATGAAGCGATTATCTGGCAAGGTGGCACTCGTGACGGGTGCCGGTCAGGGCGTTGGGCAGGGCATCGCCACGGCACTAGCTGTGGAGGGTGCCCGGGTTGCAGTGGCGGGTCGAACGCTGGCGAAGCTTGACTCGACCTGCCGGGACATCAATGCCCGTGGTGGTTACGCGGTTCCGGTGGAATGCGATGTCAAGCGTCTCGATTCGCTCGAAAGCTGTGTCGAGACCGTGGTCGAGCGTTTGGGTGGACTGAATATCCTGGTCAACAACGCACAGGAAGTTCCGACTGGCAGGCTTGATCAGGTTTCAGAGGACCGGCTGGAAGCCGGTTGGCAATCGGGACCACTCGCGACCTTCCGGCTGATGAAACTCTGCTATCCGTACCTGAAGGGGGATGGCAGCATCATCAATATGGCTAGTGCCGCAGGCAAGCGCTGGGACGCCACCGGGTACGGCTGTTACGGCGCCGTCAAGGAGGCTATTCGTCAGCTGACGCGTGCGGCAGCGTGCGAATGGGGCAAGGACAATATTCGCACCAATGTTCTCTTGCCCCTAGCCGAATCAGCCGGGCTCAAAGGATGGACAGCGGCTCGTCCAGAGGAGGCGGCCGCGTACTTTTCGACGATCCCCATGAGGCGTGTAGGCGACTGCGAACTGGATATAGGCCGGTTCGTGGTTGCGCTCTGCTCCGAAGAATGTCGATATGTCAATGGACAGAGCATCGGACTCGATGGTGGGCAAGCGTATTTAGGGTAACCCGCACCGGGCCGAATCGTGTTTGGCCCGAAATGAAACTTAATGGATCCTTGCGGGTGTTGAGAGTGCAGCTTGGAAAATAGTAGGCTTGATCACGTTTGGCGGCATCGCTCGCATCCATGGCTGATCGGGGCTGAAACGTTCGCCGACACGTAGGACATCTAGCTAGGAACGCTACAAGACAAGTTATGGGCAACAGTAGACCACCGCTAGCCGGCTTGCGCATCATCGAGAGTTCCATTCTGGGACCTGCAGCCATCACAACCGCGCTTGCGGACCTCGGGGCCGAGGTCATCAAGGTTGAGACTCCTTCGGGCGACTACATCCGGGAAATGACTTGGCCGATCATCGAAGGCGTGTCGCTCATGCACTATCACCTCAATCGGGGCAAGCGCGGCATTACCCTTGACCTAAAATTGGAGGCCGCGCGCGAGGTCTATCGTGATCTCGTCAAGGATGCCGAAGTAGTGATTGAGGCATCAAAGCCTGGCGCCTTGGCCAAGTTTGGTCTGGGATATGGCGACCTGCGAAAGATCAACCCACGAATAGTCTTTTGCACTGTATCCGGTTACGGCATGACAGGGCCATACAAGGACATGCCTTCTCATGGGATCGCCTACGATACTTGGGCAGGAGTCGTAATACCGGCCTATGATGATGAAGGCTTCTGCTATATACCCGAACATGTGGGTATCGGCATCAACGCCGCTCCCCTCTTCGGTGGTCTGGCTGTGCTGGCAGCGGTAATGCGGGCACGACAGACGGGTGAAGGGGCTTTCCTCGATCTTGCCCAGAGCGACGCCGCCGCGGCATTCGACTGGTACCGCAGCGAGAGCTATATGGCCTATGCTCGGCCGGAGAGCGTGGTCACCGGCAATAAGTCGGATGGCTACAAGCGTCGCCCCGTCGCCACCGCCGGGATGCGCGAGGGCGTGCGTTATCAGCTCTACGAGTCAGCGGACGGTCATGTGCTTTTCATGGCGTCGGAGCAGGCTTTCTGGAAGAACTTCTGCGCGGGTATCGACCGCATGGATCTCTTTGAACGGTGGCCGGGATCGAAGTATGCCGATCACGCACGTGGCAACCGCGAACTGCAGGCAATTTTGCGCGACATCTTCAAGACCAGGACTTCCGGCCAGTGGATCGAGTTCAGCAAGGAAGCCAACACTCCGATTGCTCCGGTGAATACGCCGAAGAATCTGGTTGACGACCCGCAGTTTCAGGCGCGATTCAAAATCACGTCGCACGAGTCTCACGGCGCCGATATGTTGGGTTTCCCTGTCAGGTTCGTTGCCGAGGAGTTGCCAACGACAAGCCGGGCGCCAACAGTTGGGGAGCACAACGAAGAGGTGTTGAGGGAGGTTCTTGGCTATGGCCCAGACAGAATCGCATCTCTCCAGAGGGAAGGCGCCTTGGGTTGAGGGCGTACCGAATCAGACTTAACGACAGGATGGAGCAAGTCAATGGACTTTGAGTTCTCGGAAGAGGAAAACAGGTTTTTGCGCGAGGTCGATCAGTTCCTCAAGGATAACTACGACCCGAAGGTAATGGATGTCACGCGCGAGAACATGGCGCAGGTTTGTGACACGCCAGAGCGTCGGGCATTCATGAAGAAGCTGGCTGCACGCGGATGGCTGGGGATCACATGGCCCAAGGCGTGCGGCGGGCAAGATGGCGAAGGCTTCTATGAGTACCTGCTTAACGAAAAATTGTCATCAGTGGGGGCTCCGCAAATCGGCAAGGGTGTCGGGATCATCGGCAAGACCTTGATCAGGGTAGGTTCGGAAAAACTGAAGAAGGAATTCCTGCCTAAGATTCTTGACGCCAATATCGAGTTCGCGGTGGGCTATTCGGAGCCCAGCGCCGGGTCCGACTCGGCAGCAATGCGCCTGAAGGCAGAGCGCAAGGGCGATGGCTGGGTACTCAACGGCCAGAAGGTCTTCACAACTTCCGCCCACTTCGCGGACTGGTACTGGGTGGGAGCCCGCACCGATCCGGACGCGCCCAAACATCATGGTATTTCCTTGTTCCTTATCCCCATGAACGACCCCGGGCTGACCATCCACCCCATGTATACCATGGGTAACGAGCGCACCAACGCCGTATTTTTCGACAATGTGTTCGTCCATGACGACTACAGGGTCGGCGAACTGAACAAGGGCTTCCAGTACATCGCGGAAGCGCTGGACATTGAGCGCTTCACCATGTTTACGCTCTCGCCGATTCGTGGTCGGCTTGAACTGCTCTGCGACTATGTCAAGAACACGACGCGTGATGGCAAGCGCATGCGCGATGATCCCGTCATTCGCCAGCGGATTGCTCAATTGGCTACGGAATGCGAAGTGGCTCGTGTTCTCGGCGTGAAGTTCGTTGATGCGGCGCTGAACAGCTCAAAGACCCCGACGGCCGAAGCCTCCGAGTACAAGCTGTATGCCACGGAGTTGTCGCGCCGGATTGCCGATGCCACCATGGATATCGTTGGCCCGGGTGCGCAGCTGGCGCTTGGCACCGCCGATGGTCCGCTCAAGGGGCGGCCGGAGTCTTGCTACACTTACACTGTGATCGACACGATCGGTGGCGGGTCCTCCGAGGTACAAAAAAACATCATAGCCACCAGAAAGCTCGGCTTGCCGAGGAACTTTTAGGCCGGGACAACGCTAGATGGGACTACTCGATGGCTTCACCGTGCTCGACCTGGCGAGTGTCGGACCTGCCGCCCGTGCGTCGCGCATTCTGGCCGACTATGGGATGCGAGTGATCAAGGTTGCCCCGGTTGCGGCGAAGGGAGCGAAGCAGGTAGATCCCGTGTTCCACGCCTATGGTGCGGGACGGGGTACCGAAAGAATTCGCGTTGACCTCAAGTCCGATGCCGGCCGTGACAGCATCCAACGTCTGGCGTCGAAAGTCGACGTGGTTATCGAAAGCTATCGTCCTGGTGTCGCAGCGCGGCTTGGAGTTGGCTACGAGCAGGTGAAAGCGCGCAATCCTGGAATCGTCTATTGCTCGACGAGTGGCTATGGCCAGGACGGCCCGTATGCCCAGTGGGTCGGGCATGATATCAATTATCTGGCGGTCGGCGGCTTCCTGGCATGCAGTGGCCGAGACGAAAAGGGCCTTCCGGCCATTCCTGGTGCCACGGTGGCCGATAGCGCGGGTGGTGGCATGCATGCGGCGGTAGCGATCGTCGCGGCGCTGCTTCATCGCGCCAAGACGGGTGAAGGGGCCTATCTCGACGTATCGATTACCGACGGCGTTCTTAACCTGATGTCTCTCTATATCGATCAATATCTCGCTACTGGAGAGGAAACCAAACCGCGGTCCGGGGTTCTGACCGGGAAGTATGCTTGGTATGGCGTCTATGCTACGGCCGATGGTAAGCACCTGGCGGTGGGTGCGATCGAGAATCATTTCTTCAGGAACCTCTGTCGATTGCTGGACCTGGAGCATTACAGCGACAGCCAGTACGATTCCGACCGTCAAGATGAAATGCGACAGGCTTTCGAGCGGCGCTTTCGATCGCGCAGCCGGGATGAGTGGATTGCGCTGTTGTCCAGCCAGGATACCTGTGTCGCGCCGGTTCTCGATGTCGCCGAGGTAAGCGTCGACCGACATCTGCGAGCACGTGGCGCCTTCATGCACGCCCGCCATCCCGAGCGGGGTGATTTCGAGCAGCTTTCACCAGTGTTGGCCGGCGGTGTGCGGGCGCAGCCACTTCACCTCGTCCGCACCAGTGGCGCTACCGATACCGATTCCGTTTTCCAGGCGGCGGGGTTCTCCGCCGATGAGATCGCGACACTGCGCGCTGGCGGCAGTGTTGAATGAAGGATTGGATGCAATGACCGCAGGCATTCCCCAGAGCGTGCAGGAACTGATCGGAAAACCCCAGTACAAGGAACAGACCGAGTTTCCAATCGAGATGGGGTACGTCTACAACACCTGTGCCGCAGTGCAAAATGGCAATCCGATCTACTGGGATGCCGACGTTGCCGAGCAGATCGTCGGGGGACCAATTGCACCACCAACCATGCTGTCCGTCTGGTTTCGGCCCCATTACTGGTCGCCTGGCGCGGTCGGCGAGCGGACTGCGCTGCAGACCCACTTTGATCTCAAGCGCTTGCTGGATCTACCCGAGGCGATTGTTTCCGGCAACGAGGCAGCCTTCGGCGAACCGGTGCGCATGGGTGACAGGCTCACCACATGGCAGGTCATCCGGTCGGTCAGCGAGTTCAAGCAAACCAAACTTGGGCATGGTCGTTTCTGGACCATCGATGTTGAAACCTACAACCAGCATGGCGAGTGGGTCGGAACCGAGAGCTACACCTGCCTCGGCTATCGGCGTCAGGAGGCGTCTGCATGATACTGCCGACAAGTCTGACCGCCGCCGACGTCATGGAAGGACAGGAACTTCCAGCGCTTTCACATCCGGTGACCGCCACGACCGTAGTGCTTGGTGCATTGGCAAGCCGGGATTGGCGTCCGATGCACCACGACAAGGAATTCGCAATTCATCGTAACGGCGTCAAGGATATATTCATCAACACGCCGAACAATGCGGCTTGGTTCGAGCGTTATATCAACGACTGGACCGGCCCGAAAGGACGACTGGGGCGCATGAAGTTCAAGATGAGGCGCCCTGTCTTTCCTGGCGACACGATGGTTTTTAGCGGCCGGGTTGTCAAGCTGTCCGAGGATGATAGTGGTTGCAATTGGGTTGAACTTGAGGTGACCGTTTCCGTGGATGGGCAGGTGAATACCGAATGTCAGGCACGGGTTGCGATTCCTCGTGACGAGCATGACAACCCCTGGAAGCGCAAGGCGGATCGCTGGCAACCTTGATCCAGCAGTACAAAGAAGACACTTTTTCAAGATTCGAGAGGCAAATAATGGATCTGAAGTTCACTGAAGAACAGAACATGCTCCGCGACATGACCCGTGATCTTTGCCGCGACTATAGCGGCGCCGACGTGGTCAGGAAGATGGAGAATGATCCGCTTGGCGTACCTGCCGAGTTGTGGCAACAAATGCGAAAAACGGGTCTGCTTGGCATTTTGCTTCCAGAGGAGCAGGGCGGGCTTGGACTGAACATGCTCGACTGCGCAGTGATCTACGAGGAACTTGGACGCACGCTGACTCCGGGGCCGCACTTTCCGAGCAGCATCATGTGCGCGAATGCCATCAAGAAGGCAGGCACCGACGAGCAGCGCCAGACACTGTTGCCGGCGATCGGCGCGGGTGATGTCATTGTCGTGCCGGCGTGGCTTGAGCCCGATAACGGATTTGGCCGGGAAGGCGTGCAGTTGCGGGCAGAACTTGGTACCACGGGATATCGCCTGAATGGCACCAAGCGCCACGTCTTTCATGCAGCCGCCGCAGACAAGCTGCTGGTGCTGGTCAGAACGGGTGAAGCAGGCGATGCGGTGGACTTGTTGCTGGTGGATACCAAGGCTCCCGGTGTCGTGCTTGAGCAGCAGAAGTCGATGGCTTCCGATACGCAGTATCGCGTATCTTTTAATGACGTCGTGGTGCCCATCAAGGATCGCGTTGGTGGCGCGGGAAGCGGCTGGCAGACATGGGCGGCCGCCATGTATGATGGCATCATTCTACTGGCGGCCTTCGCCGCGGGCGGCGCCGAGAGGGCACTGGAAATCACGGTTCAGTATTCCAAGGACCGACAGCAGTTCGGCAAACCCATCGGCGCTTTCCAAGCGTTGGCACACTACATGGCGGATGCCACGGCCGTTGTCGATGGCGCGAAGATGCTGGTCTATGAAGCCGCCTGGGCGCATGCCAACGGCAAGAACGTCGTGCGTCTGGCGCCGATGGCGAAGCTCTTCGCTTGCAAGGCATTCCGCGACGTTACCGCGATGGCACAGCAGGTGCACGGTGGCATCGGGTTTACGCTTGATTACGATATCCAGCTCTACTATCGACGCGCCAAGCAGCTACAGATGAACTGGTGGGATGGTCGCTATCTTGAAAGTCTGATTGCGGCCGATATTCTCGACAGCGATCTGCCAAGGACGATTCCTGATCCATTTACGGTTTGACAACAGGTTCCGCATAGGCCGCTTTGGTCCGCTCATGGGTCTGCCAAATCCAGGCTATGGGGCAGGTATATTCCGGCGTCGCTTGCGTTGGCGGGCGATGGCGGGGTGGGTCGAGGTGGAACTGGAGGACAGTAATCACGGATTTCGCCTGCGCTTGCATCACGATGGTTGCCGGGTCACCGGCGTCGATGTTGATCCGGTTCGATATCCATTCACGACGTGTCCCGAGGCATCTCTCGCCGTGAAGCGCATTGTCGGTGCGTCACTGGTTGACGCAGCCAAGCTTCGTGAATCGCTACCGGGCGGGGAAAACTGCACCCACATGGCCGACATGGCGCTGATTGCCGCCGCTCACGCAGTGGACGTCGGTATGGAGCGGCTCTATGACATTGCTGTTAACGACGAACGCGATGGTGTTACCACGGCCAGGCTCGAATGCGACGGTGAACTCCTCTACGAGTGGCGGGTGCGGGCAAATGCCATCGAGTCGCCGGCGGAACTGGCTGGTCGACCCTTGATGCGCGGCTTTTATGCCTGGGCGGCGCAAGTCTTTGGCGGCGGCACGGCACTGGAGGCCGCTCAGGCCTTGCAGCGTGGATTTTTTGTCGCGCAGGCTCGTCGATACAGCTACGTGCCGGTGGAGCGCTACCCGGCCATTACCGACGGTATGCCGACGGGGAGTTGCTACTCCTATAACACGGGAGCCGTCGAGCATGCATTGCGCATCCGGGGGTCGGTACGCGACTATTCAGAGAGTTCGGAATGCTTGTTGCACTTTGTCACCAACCCCGAGTCAGGTGCGGTGACGTCATGAAGTGCGCGAATTCTGATTCCTGCACCACAGGAGCGCTGTCGGGGATCAATGTGCTGGACTTCGGTCAGATGGTATCCGCTCCTTACTGCGCGAAGCTGTTCTCGGATTACGGAGCCGACGTGATCAAGGTGGAACTTCCTTCTGGAGATGCCGCCCGCAGTGTTGGCCCGTTTCCCGGAGACGTTGCTAACCGCGAAAGAAGTGGCCTGTACTTCATCAACAATACGAACAAGCGCGGCGTGACCTGTGATGTCACCTCGCCCGCGGGCCGCTCGCTTTTTCTGCGGTTGCTGGAATGGGCTGACGTTCTGATCGAGAACAACTTGCCCGGCCAGATGGCGGCCTGGCAACTCGACTATGCGAACATCAAGGCCATCAATCAGAAGTTGGTGATGATATCGATCACGCCGTTCGGTCAGTCGGGTCCCTACAGCGCCTGGAATGGCTACGACCTCAATGCCTATCATCTGACGGGAGCCAGTTCGCGCTATTGCGGGCGCCCCGGCGAGATGCCGTTGGAACACGGGACGTTCTCGGCGGACTATTTTGGCGCCATCAGCGGGGCTACCTGGGGCATGGCTGCCGTTTATGGCCGCGACCTGGTCGGTGGTGGCCAGCATGTGGATGTGTCGTGTGCCGAGGCGATCGCCGCTGCATTCATCGGCGGACAGAATATTGGCGGTTATGCCCAGGATGGGCGTTTCGACAAGAGAACCGGCGTCGGCATGCCACAGGGCGCACCCGCTACTATCCTGCCGTGCAAGGACGGCCACGTCTGGATGCTGGCGCTTGAACCGGGCCAGTGGAATGGTTTGCGCAAGGTCATGGGCAACCCGGACTGGGCTGATCTGGACATCTTCCAGAACATGAAGACCCGCGCCGAGAACGCGGATGTCATCTACTCATTCATCATCGAGTGGACAATGCAGCACACCAAGATGGAGATACAGGAAAAATGCCAGGCAGCCGGTTGTCCAATCACGGCTGTCTATACCGTGGCGGAGGCGGCCGAGCAGCCGCACTTGAAGGCACGCGAGTACTTCGTGGACATGGAACATCCGGAACTCGGCAGGATCAGGAATTTGGGTGGGCCTTTCAAGCTTCCTGCAAGCCCGGGAGGACCGGTTCGTCCGGCACCATTGCTCGGTCAACACAATGAACAGGTCTATGGAGAAGTGCTCGGCCTGAACGTGGGCGAGATCGAGTCCCTGAGCCGCCAGGGCGTGATCTGATCGGGCGGCGGAGAGACACGGATGAACAACACGTTGCCGCTCAAGGGTGTTCGCGTCGTCAATTTTGGCTGGGTTTGGGCGGGTCCGGTGGTGGGGCAGACACTGGGTTTTCTCGGGGCGGAAGTATTCAAGATCGAGTCGCGCGCGCGCGTCGACATGACGCGCAATCTGCCGCCGTTCGCCGAAGGCAAAGCCAGTCCCGATCGCAGCTTGTCGAATCATGCGTGTTGGGCAGGCAACGGCTCCGTGTCGCTGAACTTGAAAGAGCCCGAAGCGCTGCAACTGGCGAAAGATCTGATCGCCAAATCGGATATCGTCATCGAAAACTTCGGACCGGGCGTCATGGAAAGGCTCGGGCTCGGTTATGAGGAACTGCGCCAAGTAAGGGATGACATCATTCTCTTCTCGATGCCCGGCGCCGGCCTGTACGGCCCCATGAAGGACCTCCGCACCTACGGGCTCAGCCTGACGTCGACCACGGGCCTCGATAGTCTGGTGGGCTACAAGGGCGGCGATCCGATTCCCGTGGAGAACGCTTTCTCCGACCCTTATGCGGGCATCTTGGGTGCTTTTGCCGTATTGACGGCGCTCAATCATCGACGTAACACCGGCGTGGGCCAGCATATCGATTTCTCGCAGCAAGAGGCCGTGATGCAGATGGTCGGGCCGGCTTACATGGATTACCTGTTCAATGGCCGCAGCGGCGGGCCGAAAAGCAACGAGCATCCGCTTGCCGCCATGGCGCCGCATGGCGTCTTCCGGTGCAGGGGCGAAGATCGCTGGATCAGCATCGTCGTCGGTAGCGACGAGGAATGGCAAAACCTGCTGGCGGCGCTGAAGCATCCCGAATGGCTCAAGGTAAGCGAGTTCGCCACGCGCGAGCAGCGCCTGGCTCACGTTGACACGCTGCATGCCTTGATCGGCGAATGGACCGCGCAGTTCGATGACCGTGAATTGGCGGCGCTCCTGCAGAGCCATGGCGTTGCCGCCACTCCGGTACTCAATGTCGGCGACCTGCTTGACGATCCGCATTACAGGGCGCGCAAGACCTTTATCGAGGTCGAGCATCCACTTGGATTCAGGGAAACCATCTACGGTTCCTACGTGAAGCTGAGCCGTAGCGAGGTAGACGTGCGTCCTGGCCCGATCATCGGCCAGGACAACGATTATGTTTTTCGCAATTTGCTGGGCTTGTCCGAGGAACGTTATCGGCAGCTGATTGAACGGCAGGTCATCTTCTGATCGACTTGTCTCGAAGGGGAGAATTGGCATGAAATTCGCGCTGGCAGGACTTGGCCTGGACAACTATCCTCCGGTAGTTGCGCCTTGGGAGCGTACGTCTGGGGGGGCGGAGGTGCTGCGCTATGCCCGCAAGGCCGATAGCCTAAGCTGGGATTGGCTGACGATTCCCGAGCATGTCCTGATGCCCTGCGACATGGTCGAGCACATGGGCACGCGCTTCGTCGAGGCGATGGCGGCGTCGGCTGCGCTGATGGGCGCGACCACACGGATCCACATGCTCACTTACATCCTGCCCGTGGTCTATCGTCATCCGCTGTTGCTGGCCAAGCAGGTCGCTACCATGGAGTTTCTTGCCGGCGGCCGTTTTACCCTGGGAACCGCCGTCGGTCATCTCGAGAAGGAATTCGAGGCACTGAACGTGCCGTTCGAGAAGCGTGGCCAAATGACGGATGAATACATCCGGGTGCTCAAGGAGGCATGGACTTCCGACCGGCCCTCGTTCGACGGCGAATTCGTCAAGTTCCAGGATGTGGTCATCGAGCCCAAGCCGGTACAGAAGCCGCACCCGCCGATCTTCATCGGTGGCAATTCAAAGCCGGCGATGCGACGCGCCGCCAAACTCGGCGATGGCTGGATCCCGTGGTTGGTCACGGCCGAGACCTTGCCGGAGTGCATCGCCTACATGAAGGGACTGCCGGAATATCAGGAAAAGGCGGACCGTTTCGAGATACTGGTGACCACCACGACATACGCTCAGGACGATCACCACCGGGCTTACGGCAAGACACACCTCTCGGCCGACCGTGACGGCGTGTTGCGGGAAATCGAGGGCCTGAAGAAGGCAGGTGCGACCTCGGTCCAGGTGCGGCCGCCGAACACGGATACGCTCGAGCAATGCCTGGAATGGCTCGAGTGGTACGACCAGGAAATCATTCCCCAATTTCGCTGACGGAGAGCCGGAGACCCGCCATGAACGAGCAATTCAAATACATCCAGTTCCGCGTCGAGGACAACGTCGGCGTCATTACCCTGAACCGCCCGGAGAAACTCAATGCGGTCAGTTGGGAAATGGCCGAGGAACTGTCGGGGCTTCTGCGGACCTTGCATTTTCGTGACGAGGTTCGGGCCATTGTCCTGACCGGCGCCGGGCGTGGTTTTTGCGCCGGCGGCGATCTGGAATGGATTTCCGGCGAAAGCGACCGCCCCATGCCCGGCACGTCGGACGCGTCGCGCCCCGTTCCCCGCTCCCAGCGCAAGACCCCGGGCGGACCGTTCTTCGAAGTCACTCGGCAACTAGTGGAAGTCGACAAACCGGTCATTGCCGCGATTCACGGTGTCTGCGTGGGTGCCGGGCTGGCCTATGCATCGGCATGTGATCGGCGCTTTGCCGACAGCACGACCAAGATGTCGGCGATCTTCACCAATGTAGGGGTGGCGCCCGACTGCGGCATCTCGTATTTCCTGCCACGCATCGCCGGCTTTTCCAACGCATTGATGATGGTCGAGACCGGCAAGATATTCAAGGCCGAGGAATGTAAGCAGTTGGGCATCGTCGACGAACTCGTACCCGAGGGACAGGACTTTGCCGCGGCAATGGAGTACGCCAAGATGATCGCCCAGCGGCCCAGCGTGGCGGTGGACATGGCGCGTCGCCTGATTCACATGTCGCAAAGAGCGACGCTGGACGAGATTCTCGACTACGAGGGACTTGCCGGCGTCTGTGTCGCGGCCAGCGCCGACGCCAAGGAGGGCACCATGGCCTTCATGGAAAAGCGCAAGCCGGTTTATCGGGGCGTCTGAGCGGGAAACTTGCTGCCGTGGCGGCGCACCGTCACGGCTGACTTTCGAACAATGGGCGAACGGTGGGTCGACTTGGCGCGTGCCTCTTCGAACGCCGTTCTCGCACTCGGCCCCTACAGCGTCTTGTCCGCTCGCAACCTGGCCAGCAACTGTTGCGCAACTTCGGCCGGCGAGCCGGTGAGAAACTCGCAATTACCCTGGACCGTTGGCACGAACTGCCGCGTCAGCACCACCTCCGCCGTGAGGGCGCTGCCATCAAGCCCCAGGGAGTCAATGGTCATTTCAACGGGCACCATCTTGCGTGCCGCCATCTTGGCCTTGGCACTGGGGAAGCGCGGAACGCCGATCTCGTTGCTGATGGTGACGACGGCCGGCAGCTGACCTTCGACCACTTCATCGCCGTCCGGCGTCACGCGAGTCACGGTGAGCGTGGTGCCGCTCACCGTGGCGGCACGCGCCAAGGGCGCCACAGGCATGCGGAGTTTTTCCGCAAGCAGGATGGGCACGACCCCCTGGTCATCGTCGGACGCCTGGCGGCCACAAAGGATGAGGTCCGCGCCGCCGCTGTTCTTCACATACGCCGCCAGAATGTTGGCGAGGCCGTTGCCATCCAGTTCGCCCGCGCCGGGCGCAATGGCGACGATCTCGTCGGCGCCGAGCGCCGCGCAGTGCTTGAGCACGTTCTTGGCATCCGTGCCGATGGAGACCGCGACGATGCGGCAGTCGACGCCCGCGTCCCTGATGCGCAGGGCCGCTTCCATGGCCTGCTCGTCGTAACCGTTGATCAAACGGGGTACGGCGGCGACCTCCGGGGTCCGGCCATCGGCACCGATCGTCAACTTGCCGGCCAGCGCGTAGTTATTGACGGCGTTCGGATCCAGCACTTCCTTTACACATACGACGATACGCATTCGATTGCTCTCCTGGCCGGTCACGGCACCAGTGGAATGGATAGCTTGTCCTCGTCGAGGATGGTGAGATTTCCGGAATCGCACCACACTGCCTCGAGGGAGTAGCCGTTGGGCTTTTTCGTCAATTCTGTCATCAAATACCAGCGCCAAGGATAGGGTCCGAAGTCGCGGTAGTTGCCGGTGAGCTTGCCGGCGAAATCCTGGCGGCCCGCCAAGTGCGTGCCCGCGACGGGCGCGCCGCCATCGCACTCGGCGCGCACGCCGCTCAACCGCGGCTCGAAGCCGCTGAGAAACGGCGGCTCGTCGGGCTTGTCGTCAGGCGTTGGCGAAACGGTCGAAGACATCGAGCGCCTCTTCGACGATGTCCGACAGAATCTGTCGCGCCGGCTTCATCTCGGTGACGTAGTGAATGCCCTGACCGGCAGCCTCGGTCATCAAGTCCTTGCGCTGGTAGTCGAGGGAGCCCTGGATGTAGTTGGATGAAAGGATCATCTGCAGCGGCGGCTTCAGTACTTCCGGCGCCTCCGGGCTCGCCCATTCGTTGTGCCAGGGACTGCGCGTGGTGCGCATGGTGTAGCCGGAAATGCAGTCGGAGTAAACCGTGTCGTCGGTTTCAGCTTCGATCAGGCGTTCCTTGAGCGGCAGATTGACATCCGATTCGCGGGACGCCAGCCAGAGCGAGCCGGTCCACACGCCATCGGCGCCGAGTGCGAGGGCGGCTGCCAGGTGACGGCCGGTGGTGACTCCACCCGCGGCGATGATCGGCACACCCGTTCCCCGCGCGGCATCGACCACCTGCGGAACGATGGAAAACGTGCCGATGTTGCCGGTATGGCCGGCGGCATCGAAGCCCTGGGCGATGATGACGTCGGTGCCGGCGGTAAGTTGCTTTTTCGCCTGGCGAGGCTTGCCTACCAGCCCCCAGACCTGCATGCCGAGTTCATGGGCGCGCTTGAGCAGGAAGGCGGGCGACCCGAGACCGGAGGCGAACACCGGCACGCGTTCGTCGAAAATCACTTCCAGCTGGTTGAGCGCCCGCTTCTGGTCAAGGCCTCCCCACACATGGATATCGGGCCGGATCTTGGGATCGGGTACGTTGTACTTTGCCTTGATCTTCTGCTCGAAGGCACGGTGCTCGGCCGGGATCATGGCAATCAGTTCCTCGACCGACTTTTCCTCGGGGACCGAGGAAGGGAGTACCAGGTCGATGCCAAAAGGCTTGCCGCCGATACGCTCGCGAATCCACTTGATGTCCGCGGCGATATGATCCGGGGTGTGCAGCGCTTCGCCGAGCACGGCAAAGCCACCGGAATTGATCACGGCAACGGCGACGTCTTTGCAATGGGTGAAGGCGACGATCGGGTACTCGATGCCCAGTTTGTCGCACAAGGGGGTGTGCAGGGGACCGCTCATGAAGGACTCCTTCTGGAAGGATGGTATTCCGCGAGAAGCAATTTAGTTTCTTGATCGATGCGAGTAATCCCCCATTCGGACGAGGTCGGCGGGGCATCGCCGATAGTCCGTTTGGGGGTTGACTGCTCAGGTTCCCAATGTGACCATGGGCCGAGGCGTATGCACTGATGCAGCGGGACCAAGCGTAAAGAGGAATCCTCCCAATGAAGCCGGCAAATTTTGACTACCATGCGCCCCAGACGCTTACCGAGGCGGTCGAACTGATGGCCCGCCTCGACGAGGAAGGGGTGGACGCCAAGATTATCGCCGGCGGCCAGAGCCTGATGCCGATGCTGGCGATGCGCGTCGCGCGTCCCGAAGTCCTGGTGGATCTCGCCAGGATCAAGTCGCTCGACTACGTGCGCGACGAGGGCGGCGCGATCGCCATCGGCGCGATGACCAGCAAGCGCGCGGCCGAGGAATCGGTGCTGATCGAACAGCGGCAGCCGCTTTTCCATGCCGCCACGAAGCTGGTGGGTCATCGGCAGATCCGCAACCGCGGCTCCGTTGGCGGTTCCTTCGCCCATGCCGATCCCGCCTCAGAATATCCTGCCGTGGCGCTCGTCCTTGACATGGAATTCAAGGCGGTGGGTCCGGAGGGCGAGCGCACGATCCCGGCCGCCGATTTCTTCGTGACTTACATGACCACCAGCCTGGAATGCACCGAGGTATTGACCGAAGTCCGGCTGCCGGCATTGCCCGTCGGGATGGGTTGGTCGATCCAGGAGTTCGCGCGCCGCAACGGTGATCTGGCGCTGGCCGGCGTTGCCGTGACGCTGAAGGTCACCGGTGGCGTGTGTGCCGAGGCTCGCCTCGCAGCGTTTGGCGTCAATGCCACGGCAGTGCGTTTGACGGCTGCGGAAGATTTTCTCGCGGGCAAGCGTTCAGGACGCTCCGTTTTCCAACAGGCGGCAGCGCTGGCTGCCGAGGGCATCGACGAACCGATGTCCTGCGTCCACGCCTCGGCGGATTATCGGCGCCACTTGGTCCGGGTGCTGGCCGAGCGTTGCCTGAACGAGGCCGCTGGACGTGCGGCGTAGGAAACTCGGGCCGACGTTGAATCTGGAGAATTGATTGCGATGATCACCAAGCAGCGCATTTGCGTCACGGTCAATGGCGTCTGCCATGAACGAGAAGTGGAGCCCCGTCTGACCCTGGCCGATTTTCTTCGGCATGAACTGGCGCTCGGTGGCACGCACGTCGGCTGCGAGCATGGCGTCTGCGGCGTTTGCACGGTTCTGATCGACGGGCGTTCGGCCCGTTCCTGCCTGACGCTGGCCGTGCAGGTCGATGGCGCCCAGGTCACCACGGTGGAGGGCTTGCGCAACCGCGAGACCGGTCACCTGCATCCCATTCAGCAGGCTTTTGTCGAAGCGCACGGCCTGCAATGCGGTTTCTGCACGCCGGGGTTCATGATGACGACCCTCGAGTTGCTCACGGAAAACACCGAGCCCAGCGACGACGAGATCAAGGAGGCGTTGGGTGGCAACCTGTGTCGCTGTACCGGCTACGAAAGCATCATCGCTTCGGTGCGGCTGGCGGCCAAGCGACTGCGCGAGCAAAAAAGCGCCTGAGGCGCGATTCCAGCCCCATCCCAGCTCCCCCAGGCATAGGCGGACCCCATGGCAATCAAGATTCCCACCCTTCCCGAGCATCTGCCGACAACCGCGCCCCGCTTCGTGGGCAAGGAAGTCAAGCGCATCGAGGATCCCGGCCTGGTGTCGGGGACGGCCGGATTCATCGACAACCTCTCCCTGCCCGGCATGCTTCACTGCGCAATCCTGCGCAGCCCCCATCCGCATGCTCGGGTGATCGGCGTGGACACGCGCGCCGCCGAGGCGCTTCCGGGCGTGATTGCCGTCCTGACCGGCGAGGATGCCCGGCGTTGGTCTAACCCGGCGTACACCGCGCCGGAGGGCTGGGGCGCCTACTGCATCGCGGTCGATAAGGTCCGTTTCGTCGGCGAGCCGGTTGCCGCCGTCGCGGCGGTGAGCCGTTACGTGGCCGAGGATGCACTCGAGCTGATCGAGGTTGAATACGACGTACTCAAACCGGTGCCGACGCCGGCCGTGGCGATGGCGCCCGACGCGCCGGTGCTTTTCGAGGAACGCGGCAGCAACGTGATCCAGAGCCGGCTGTACAACTGGGGCGAAGTGGACCGTGTATTCGCCAAGGCCGACCACGTCGTCCGGAACACCTTTCGCTGGAATCGGGTCGGCGCCAATCCGACCGAGACTTTCGGCTGCATCTGCCAATGGGATCTGAGCGACAACAGCCTGACCTGCCACGGCTCCTACCAGACGCCGCGCTTCTGGGCCATGGCCCGCGCCCTGGCGCTCAACCTGCCGACCAACAAGGTGAAGGTGATCCCGCATCCCCAAGGCGGGGGGTTCGGCGGCAAGGGCGGGCCCCGCGGCACGGACATCGCAGCCCTGCTGTCGCGCAAGTCGGGCGGGCGGCCGGTGAAGTACATCGAGGACCGCATGGAGTATCTCCTGGCGGGCTTTGGCCAGTCATGGGATCGTTATTACGATGCGGCCCTGGCCGTAAAGGCCGACGGCACGGTGATGGGCCTGAAAGTGAAGCTGATCGACGATCAAGGCGCCGGCACGGAAGGATGGGGAACGATTTCCGTGGCGAAGCCCTTGGCGGCGTTTACCAGTTCCTACCGTATCGAGGCGGCGCAGTACGATACCGTGCTGGTCGCCACCAACCGGGCACCGACGGGACCATACCGGGGCTATGGGCCACCGCCGCATTTTCTGGTGCTCGAATCGCTGATGGACATGGCGGCGCGCAAGCTCGACCTCGATCCGGCCGAACTGCGCCGGCGCAACTACATTCGTCCGGAACAGTTCCCCTACACGATACCGAGCGGCAATGAATACGACAGCGGCAATTACGAGGCCGTGCTCGACAAGGTGCTGGCGATGTCCGACTACCGCGGCCTGCGCGAAAGTCAGGCACGGGGACGCGCCGAGGGACGCCTGATCGGGATCGGGGTCGTCAGCACAGTCGAGCCGGGCGTGTTTGACTGGAATGCCTACGCCACCGTCGGCGTGCAGGGCATTGGCGTGCCCGAGGGCGCCAAGGTGTCGTTCGACATGCTGGGCAACCTGACGGTCGTCGTCGGTTTCAATCTTCAGGGTCAGGGGCAGTTCACGGTGGCCGCGCAAGTGGCAGCGGATTACTGGGGACTGGACCTGGGTGCCGTCAAGGTTACGTCGGCTCCCACGGACATTGCGCCACCGAGCTTCGGCCAGGGCGGCAGTCGCCTGGGGGTGGCGGTGACAGGGGCGGTTCTCGGTGCCTGCGAGAAGTTGAAGGCCATTTTCGGCCAGGTGGTGGCCCACCTGATGCAGACCACCCCGGATCAGGTCGAACTGATGGACGGACGATTGCGGTTGAAGGCGAATCCGCAGGTCGGCATGACCTTGGCCGAGGTCGCCGGCACCATGCTCGGCCGGAGCGACCTGCTGCCGCCCGGCATGGAACCCAGCCCGGAGGCGACGTTCGTGTGGACGGCCGAAGGGCGCACCATGCCCGATGATCAAGGCCGATGCCGGTCCTACCTGACGGCGGCCAATGCCACCCATGTGGTGATGGTCGAAGTCGACCGGGACACCGGCCGCACCGAGATCCTCAAGTATTTCATCGTGGACGACTGCGGCACCCGCCTTAACCTCGCCAACGTCGAAGGGCAGTTGCAGGGGGCGCTTGCCCAGGGCGTGGGTGCCGCCCTGTACGAGGAATACGTCTACAACGAAGAAGCGCAACCGTTGGTGACGACCTTCGTCGATTACCTGATTCCGACGATCCACGAAGTGCCGATGGCGGCCAAGGATTTCGTGGTTACGCCATCGCCGGTGGCACCGTTGGGCGCCAAGGGTTGCGGCGAAGGGGCCATTCATACCACGCCAGCTGCCATACTCTGCGCCATCAATGATGCACTGGCGCCGCTGGGGCTGGAAATCACGGAGACTCCCGCTTCTCCCCATCGCGTCTGGAAGACGCTGCAACAGGCCGCCACGCGCTAGGAGCGAGCGTCCATGCGCGTGGAAACCGCCCTGCTCGGGCCCGATACCGACCAATATGCCGGCACGGGACAGAGTCGGCCCACGCTGGCGAGCATTGCCGCCAGTGCCAGAGAGGCGGAAGAACTCGGTTTCGATGGTCTGACAAGTGCCGAAGCCGGGCATGACCCGTTCATCCCGCTGGCGGTTGCCGCCGAACACACACGGACCATCACGCTCGGCACCAACGTTGCCATTGCCTTTCCGCGCAGCCCCATGGCCACGGCGCAGGCGGCCTGGGACTTGCAGAACCTGTCCGGTGGGCGTTTCACGCTTGGCCTTGGCACGCAGGTGAAGGGTCACAACGAGCGGCGCTACAGCACGCCCTGGCCCAGTCCGCCCGGTCCGCGCATGCGCGAATATTTCCAGTGCCTGCGCGCCATTTTCAGCAGCTTTCAGAATCCCGCCAAGCCGAGCTACTTTGAGGGCCAGCACTATCGCTTCACCATGCTGCCGCCTTTCTTCAACCCCGGGCCGATCGAGCATCCCCAGGTGCCGATCTATGCCGCTGCCGCCAACCCGTTCATGGCTCGGCTCGCAGGCGAGATGTGCGCAGGCCTGCGCCTGCATCCGATCTCGACTTTCCGCTACACGCGCGAAGTCATCCTGCCCGCTGTTGCCGCTGGCGCCGAACGCGGCGGCCGAACATCGGCATCGTTCGATCTCATCGGCGCGCCCTTCATGGCCCTGGGCAGGGATGAGGCGCAGCTGGACGCGGCAAAAAACGCGTTGCGCAAGCAGATCGCCTTTTACGCATCGACGCGCTCCTACCATGGGGTGCTTGCCCATCACGGCTGGGGAGACATCGGGCTCGAACTGCATCGGCTTTCGGTGGCGGGACAATGGGCCGGAATGCCGGCGCTGATTACGGACGACATGCTCGAGGAATGGGCCGTCATCGCCACGTACGATCGTCTGGCGGAAACCATTCGGGCCCGATGTGCCGGCTTGTTCTCCACCGTGGTGCTGGTCTTGCTGGGCGAGGCCAGGCGCGACACCGATCTGCTGCGCGAAACGGTTGGGCGCTTGCATCGGGATTGAACCCACTTTCACGGACCATGCTTTCCATGAATACACATGATTTCTCAGGCGGCCCCCTTGCCGGATTGCGGGTACTGGACTTGTCGACCATGCTGGCCGGCCCTTATGGCGCCACTCTGCTGGGCGATCTTGGCGCCGACGTGATCAAGGTCGAATCCCACTATGGAGACGAGAGTCGCCATCTGGGACCGAAGCGGGGCAGCGAGCGTGGTCCCTACCTGAGTCTCAACCGAAGCAAGCGTGATATCGTCCTCGACCTGCAGAATTCAGAAAGCCGGGAGATATTCTCGCGCCTGCTGCGCACAACCGATATTCTCGTCACCAATATCCGAGAACCGGCATTGAGCAAGCTCGGCATCGACTACGACCAGGTCAAGGCGAGCAAGCCCGACATCATCTGGATCCGCGTTACGGCCTTCGGGCCGGATGGTCCCTATGCCGGGCGTCCCGGCATCGACTTTCTGGCACAAGGCTACACGGGCGTGCTCACACTCAATGGCGAGCCTTCGGGTGGGCCCGTGCGCACCGGTTTCCCCGCCGTCGACGTGATGACTTCACTGCTGGTCAGCAATTCGGCGCTGGCCGCGCTGCGGGTACGGGACAAGACCGGCGAAGGGCAGCGAATCGAGGTTTCGCTTCTGGATTCCCTGATGCATGCCCAAGCCAGTTCGATCGGAACCTATCTGGCAACCGGCGAGCGGCCGGTCAGGACCGGCAACCGCAGTCTCTATTTCGCGCCCTCCGGCGTTTACCCGACGAAGGATGGCAAGCATGTCGTCATTACCACGCCGGGCGAGAAATTCTTCGCCAAGGTTTGCCGTGGCCTGGGTACGGACTGGGACACCGATCCGCGCTTCCACGATATCAATGCCCGCCTGGCCAATCAGGACGAACTCGATCGGGTCATGAGCGAACGGACCAGCCAGTTCACCCGCGAGGAACTCGTGGAGCGCCTGATCGCCGATGACGTGCTGACGGCGCCGATCAACGAGGTCGAAGATGTCATCCAGGACCCGCAGATACGGCACAACAAGATGATCGTTTCGACCGAGCATCCGGTACTCGGGCGGATCGAGGTGACGGGAATTCCGATCCGCTTCTACGGCACGCCCTGCGCCATCACCAAGCATCCGCCGATGCAGGGAGAGCATACTCGCGACGTCCTCGCAGAGCTGGGCTATGCGTCGGAAGAGGTGGACAACCTGATTGCCAAGGGACTGGTGGCCGATCCAACGGAAATGCAACGCCTGCGCGACCAGCGCAGGGCCAGGCAGGGCACTCGCCGCACCGACGGCTGACATCGTCTCGCGTCGGGACCGATGGCGACACCGTCCTCGAATTCCACCGAGCCTGTTCCAGGAACGCGAGCGGCCGGGCCTTACGCCTGGTACGTCCTGGCGCTGCTGTCGCTGACCTATGTGCTGAATTTCATCGACCGGCAGATCCTGGCGATGCTGATCGAGCCGATCAAGAAGGAGTTTGGTGTCTCCGATACCGCGATGGGATTCCTGTCCGGCTTTGCCTTCGTCTTCTTTTACACCATCGCGGGTATTCCCGTTGCCCGCTGGGCCGATCGTGGCTCCCGCAAGACGATCATCACGGCGGCGCTGGTCATCTGGAGCACGATGACGGCGGTTTGCGGATTTACTCGCAGTTTCGCCCAATTGGCTGTGGCCCGGGTCATGGTTGGCGTCGGCGAAGCAGGCGGCAGTCCGCCGGCCCATTCACTGATTTCAGACTACTTCCCACCGCGACAGCGTGCCACGGCGCTGGCGATCTATGCTTGGGGTGTCTACATTGGTGCCGCGCTGGCTTTCCTCGCCGGCGGTTATCTGATCCAGCGTTATGACTGGCGCAGCGCGTTCGTGATCGTCGGACTACCCGGGATTGCGCTGGCGACTTTGTTCGCACTGACGGTTCGGGAACCACCGAGAGGCTGGTCGGAGGGGCGAAGTGCCGCGCCGGCACCACCGCTCGTCGAGACGTTGCGGCATCTTGCCAATAGTCGTGCCTTTGTCCTCATCACGCTGGGTTCGTCGATACAGTCGCTGTCGGGCTATGGCGTGCTCACTTGGGGGCCGACGTTCCTGTCGCGCGTCCATGCAATGAGTTGGAGCGACATCGGCATTGCGCTCGGCAGCATTATCGGCGTTGCCGGATGCCTCGGAGCGTTCGTCGGCGGCCGCCTCGCGGACCGCTTTGGTGTCCGTGATGCGCGGTGGTACATGCGCCTCCCCGCCATCCAGTCCCTGCTGTGCGTCCCATTCGTTTCGGGATTCGTGCTGATGCCGACCCCGGAGGGCTCCCTGCTGAGCTTCATTCCGTTTTATGCCCTTGGCGCCATGTATCTGGGCCCGATGTTCGCGGTGATCCAGGGCTTGGTACCTTTACGCATGCGTACCCTCGCTTCCGCGATCCTGCTGTTTGTCGTCAACATGGTGGGGCTGGGCCTGGGGCCTCTAGCCATTGGTGTTCTCAACGACCATGTTTTTCCCGCGCACGGGGCCGAGGCGATTCGATATTCGATGCTGGTGATGGGTGTTGCCGGGGGAGGGGCCGCTCTGCTGTTTTGGCTGTCGTCCAGAACGCTGGAGTCAGAATTGCGGCGAGCGGACTGATCTGCGCGCTGCTCAGATGTCAGGCAACCTGTTTCCGCTTCTGCCAGGCCGTTCCAGCCCAAACCAGCGCACCAAAAAAGATGATGCCGAGCACAAGCGCGAGGGCGGCGTCACCGAAGTCCACGTCGGCCTGGATCGCCGGTATCGTCGTGGCTGTCAGAAACAGCATGGTGACCATGTTGACAGCCGTTGTCGCCCAGCCCATCACCTGGAAGTAGACCAGCACCAGCACGGCGCCGAGGAAGACCAGACTCCCGGGTTCCCCAAGCCATAGCGGCAGCATCTTCAGCAGGAATCCCATCAAGAGTCCTAAGGCCGCACCGACCACACAGGGAAGCATCTTCTCGGAATTTGCATGCTCGATGCCCGCCCAGTAGAGCAGGAATAGAAACGCTGCCCAGACGTTCTGTATCCCGATTGCGTGATTGAGTGCCAGGAAGGCGCCAATCACGACGATGATGGCGAGCAGCACGAGCATACCCTTGCCCGGAGTCATCGGCTCGCCGGTTGTGGAAGGTTCATTCTGCATCACGTGACTCCCTTATATCCGAAAGCTTCTTCCCGGTCCACGACTTGAACGCGCGCCGGAAGTTGGAAACGCTGCTATAGCCCAATGAATAGCCGATTTCCTTGGGCGTCAGCGAGGTCTCCTGCAGATACTGGACAGCCAAGGTTTTCCGGATGTCATCGAGAATCTGCTGATAGGTGACGTTCTCGTTGACGAGGCGGCGACGCAGGGTTCGGGAGCCGAGGTTCAGGCGCCGGGCCATATCGTCCAGTGTCGGGAACTCGCCGGGATTGTTGAGGATGTGGTTGCGAATGCGGTCGCAAAGCAGGTTGGTGTGTCTGGAAACCAGCAATTGACACTGCTGGTCGCAAAGCTTGAACACTTCTTCATTCGCCAGGCTGATCGGATCCTTCAATCGGTTGATGTCGAACACCACGATATTGCGGGGCTGGTTGAAATGCAACTCGCAATTGAATCGGCGCGCGTATGGCTCAATGTTCGCCGGGCGCGGATAGGTGACGTGGAGCTCGAGGATCGGGAAAGGCCGGTTGGTCAGGGTCGAGGCAAGTTCAATCGTGCGGCTGACAAATTCTTCCACCGCGAAGCGTATCACCTCGCCCAGCATGAACGTATCGCGAATCTCCGAGAACCATCGGCCGTCGCGGATGTAGTTGGTCGAAGCAAAGATATTCTCGTTGAGCGCACGGTACTTGTTAAAGAGCTCCCGTGATTGTTCGAGGGTGGCCGCGCTCAGGGCGGCGTAGCCGAGGATGCCGAGATTACTGATCTTGAACTCTGAGCCCAAGGCTATGCCGATGAAGGGGTCCTTGGTGAGGTCCATCATGTTGAGAATGACCTGGCGGTACTGCTCGGGGTGCACGCGCAGGTCATCGTCGTTGAGCTGCTCAAGCGATAGTTCCGTTCCGCGAAGCACTTGGCGCGCCGGGATGGACCGGCTCGCCATGCGCTCTAGGTAGAAAGCAAGCTTGCTCGATTGCTTCATCCAGGCTGTTTGGCTTCGGTCTAGGCGACGCTGCTCAGCAGCAGTCTCACCAGCGTCGTCTGGCGGGTGACGCCGGTCTTCGTGAATATCGAACGAAGGTGCGCGCGGATGGTGTTCTTGCGGATATGCAACTCGTCGGCGGCCTCATCGAGCGTGAGACCGTTGGCCAGGAGCAGGGCCAAGGTGGCCTCCGCCGGGGTGAAACCGAACAGCTGGCGCAGTAATTCGCTGGAGGCCTGGGACTTGCGCTCGGGGTCGCAAATGAACACCGCCACGGCGGGGCGATGTCGCCCCTCCGACCATTCGCCAAGCGGAATTGTGCGAACAACGATGCCAAGCTTGGCGCGGCCGGACGGGCGTGTGATCGCGAGCGCCTCCGGCACGGTAGGCGACGACAGGTGCGCACTGGCCAGCGTCTGGCGCATGAGTTGCTGCAGGTCGTGGTCTTCCTTGCGGTAATCGGCATGAAGGGTATCGCGCGAGAGGTGGATGCCGTCCTTTTGCGCCAGGATTTCCTCGGCAACCTTGTTGCTCCGGATCACGGCACCGGTCTTGTCGAGAATTAGCGTGCCCACGAGCATGCGGTCGACCGCTGTGGCGTAGAGGCGGCGCTCGGACTCGATGACGCCGAAATGGGCGCGCAGGTTCACGGCACGCTTGATGTGCGGCAGCAACATCTGGCACAGGGCCTTGTCGCAGGCCGAAAAGTTGGTGGTTCCGGCCGGTCGGGTGACGCGCAGGCGGCATTCGGCGCCATCGTCGGCTCTCAGGTCGGAACCGAGGATATGTCTGATGTCATTGGGCGCGATGAACTGCCGGTAGAACTCACCCTTGACCCACTGCTGCGTGTCGATCATTTCGTCGAGCGTGACGACCTTGTCGGGGGGGAGCCCAACGAACGGATCCATCGAAAAAAAGTTGAATTGGTTGTATGCGGCGCCGTAGATCTCGGGGCCCTGGTCACCCGCCCGGATGAGCAATGCGGGCTGGTCGAGGGAAGCGGGCCGGAGTATCAGGGTTGCCCAATTCGCCTTCAGGTATTTCCTCAGGGCCTTGAGCAAACTCCCCCACTGCACCGGTTCCTTCAGCCCCTCATAGATCAGGCCGGTCAACTCGCTGAAATCCTCGAGCGACAAGTTCATTGCTTCCGATACGGAACGGCAGCTATTGTCCGGCGCGCGACCCTCGATCATGGGCGACCCATCTGGCATGCTCCTCCATGGACTTGACGACGGCTTCGGGCCTGCGTCCGAACGCCGGTCCGCTGCGCGCCCCTGCGATTAAGCCCGAATGACTTCGCAGGTGGTCGGGCACGGTCCTGTTTGCCGCAGTATAGACGAGGATGCGCGGTGCGCGGAAACCGGCACCGATACAGTATCTTCCATCGTCCATTCAGACGACGAGCCACGAGATGCAGTTGCATAGACTCACTCCAATCCAGGCCACGACGGAGCATGCGTTTCATGACGGTTCATTTCGACTACTCTGGGCAGGTCGTGCTGGTCACGGGTGGCACGAAGGGCATCGGTCGGGGCATTGCCGAGTCCTTCCTTGCGGCCGGTGCTGACGTGGTCGTTTGTGGGCGTTCGGAGCCCGAGGCTCCGGTACGCGCGAACGGCCGGGAAGCCAAATTCGTGGCCTGCGATGTCAAGGATATCGATTCGCTCAAGGCATTGTTCGCGTCAATCGCGGCGGAACATGGCAGGCTCGACGTGGTGGTAAACAATGCGGGCGGGGCGCCCTCGGCACCGGCTGCGACGGCTTCGCCACGTTTTCACGAAAGCATCATCCGCCTCAACCTGCTGGCCCCGCTCAACGTGGCTCAAATGGCCAATCAGGTCATGCAGAATCAGGCCGGCGGCGGTGTCGTGATTTTCATTGGCAGCATCGGCTCGCTGCGGCCGGCACCGGGTACCGCGGCATATTCCGCGGCGAAGGCCGGGATTGCGATGCTCGGCTGGGGACTGGCGCAGGAGTGGGCTCCCAAGGTACGTGTCATGACGGTCAGTCCAGGACTGGTTCACACCGATCAGGCGGACGTTCACTATGGCGACACGGCAATTTCGGCTGCGGTCGCCAATACGATTCCGATGAAGCGGATGGCGACACCGCAGGACATCGGTAATGCGTGCCTGATGATGGCGGCGCCGGAACTGGCCTACGCCACGGGCAGCAATCTCTATGTCCACGGCGGTGGCGAGCCGCCGGTATTTCAGACCGTTGTCGATCAACTGACCAAGCCCAGAGGTTAGCCGGATCGATGCATGGGCAGTTGACGATGGTGGAGTGTAACTTCGGGACGGGTCGGTCTGCGGGCGAGTGACAATTCGGAGTCTTCTTGGATCTAGAGGTTCCCGTTGATTCTTGCATTGGATTAAGGAAGCGGCAATGGATTTCAGAATAAATGAGGATCAGGCCGCCATCGCCGAGATGGCCAGCCGCCTGTTCTCGGAACAGTGCGACGATGCGCGCCTTTCGGCATTTGATCGGGGCGGCCAGCCTTACGATGCGGACTTGTGGCGCAAGGTGGTCGAGACCGGGCTGCACGCCCTGCTCGTCGACCTCGATGCCGGCGGCAGCGGCTTGGGCATGACGGAGTTGATGCTGGTGCTGCAGGCTCAGGGACGAGCTTTGGCCCCGGTGCCGCTCTGGCGCCATCAGCTTGCCACGGCGGCACTTGCCAGCTTTGGCGAAGGCGACGTCAACGCGAGCCTCGTCGCAGGAGCCGTCGCCGGCGAATTCTTGGCGACCTTGTCGGTCGAGGGTGCCTTGCAGGCTCGAGGATTGTCGCTGCATGCCAGAGCCAGCGGTGAAGAATGGCGCCTCGACGGCACCGCCCAGGCCGTGCCGCTGGCGGCCCAATCACGCTGGGCACTCCTGACCGCCAACGCGGGCAGCGAGGTGCGGCTCTTTGTCGTTGATCTGAGCAGTCCCGCCGTCAGTTTCGTCGAGGGGATCTTTACCCACGGCGAGCGCGTTGCCGATGTCGTCTGCACGGATTGTGTTGTACCCTCGGCGGCATCGCTCCCTGGCGCGGCTTTGCGGTGGGTCGAGCAGCGCGCATGTGCTGCCGTGGCCGCGCTTCAGCTTGGCGTGAGCGAGGACCAGTTGCGGCGCACGGCAGAATATGTCGGCGAACGCAGGCAGTTCGACCGCGTGATCGCAACGTTTCAGGCGGCTCAGATGCAGATGGCCGACGGCTATATTCATCGGGAGACAGTGCGCAGTTCCCTCATGCAATTGTGTTACCGGCTGGATGCGGGCCTAGATGCGGCGCCTCAGGCCCTGGCCACCAAGTTCCTCGCCAGCGAACTCGGGCATCGTGTCGGCCACATGGCACAGCACCTGCATGGCGGCATGGGCGTGGATACGACCTATCCGATACATCGCTACCAATTGTGGAGCCGTGCCCTGGGCCTCGCCATGGGCGGACCCGGCGGTGTCCTGTCCCGACTGGGCGACTGGCTCGCGGACAACGATAAGCTCGGGTGGAAGTACGACCTTAACGAACAGTCACAGGTCTGAACGGACGGTGGATTCCCCGAGGGGCATGGTAACGATGACGTTGTGTCCGGTGGCAGCTTGTCGAATTTCGGTTGCCCTGCTTCACCTGTTTTCTGATCCCGGGCGAACGCCGGGGCGATCAGCGAGGTTATAGACATGTTTGTAGATCTGACTCCCGAACAGCATGCCCTGCGCCGGTGCGTGCGCGACTACTTTAACGGCCTGATGACGCCGGAACTCCGGCGCGAGTTGCGCGGCGCCGAAGGGGGTGAAGAATACCGCCGGCTGGCCCGCCAGATGGGCAAGGACGGCTGGCTGGCGGTGGGCTGGCCGAAGGAATATGGCGGGCAGGGCTACGCGGCCACCGAGCAGCTGATCTTCTTCGAGGAAGCCAACATTGCCGGCGCGGTCCTGCCTTTCGTAACCATCAACACCGTGGGGCCGGCCTTGATGGCCCATGGCTCGGATGCGCAGAAGAAGCGCTTCCTGCCGGGCATTGCGGCTGGCGAGATCATTTTTTCCATCGGCTATACCGAACCGTCGGCCGGCAGTGACCTGGCGACGCTGAAGACTCGTGCTTCCTTCGAGGATGGCCACTTCGTCGTCAACGGCAACAAGATCTTCACCTCCGGCATCGAAGGGGCGGATTACGTGTGGCTGGCGGTGCGCACCGATCCCGATCTGCCCCGGCACAAGGGAATTTCCATCCTCATCGTCGATACGCGCCTGCCGGGAGTCTCGCATACGCTGATCGATACCGTGTCGACGCGCACGGCGGCAAGTTATTACGACAATGTCATGGTGCCCGCCGACTGTCTCGTCGGAGAACTGCACGGCGGCTGGAAACTGATTACCGCACAGCTCAACCATGAGCGCCTGGGCTTGGGCGCGTTCTCCGACAAGGTCTTTGGCCCATTCCGGCGTGTCTTCCTTTGGGCGCGAACGCCCGACGAGAACGGCCGGCGCGCCATCGACGTTCCTTGGGTGCGGACGATGCTTGCCGAATGCTATGCGCGCATCGAGGCGATGCGCATCCTCAACTTCCGTATTGCCGCCAGCCTCGATACGGGCGACATGGACGTTTCGCTGGCTTCCGCCGCGAAAGTCTATGGGTCGGAGACGGTCATCGAAGTGGTGCGCCGCCTCATCGAGATTGTCGGTGGCAGCGGCTTGGTCAAGGCAGGGTCGGCCGCGGCGGCCCTGCTGGGAGACCTCGAATACGAGGCGCGACTGGCGCCGGTCAATACCTTTGGCGGTGGCACCAACGAGATTCAGCGTGAACTGATTGCCCAGTTCGGCTTTGGCATGCCGCGAACCCGCTGACGGACACGCGATCACGTTGCTGGATGGTGGAGAGTCGAGTGGTAATCCCAAGGGAAGTCACCCAGGCCAAGCTTGATCTCAGGTCGGCCGCTGCCGCGCGATTCAAGCCCAAGGCCGAGTACACCATCGCCGATCGCCTTGAGGAAAAGAGCGCGGCACTGGGATCGCGCCCGTTCCTGATCATGGGCGACGTCGTGCTGAGCTATGCCGAGGTTAATGCCCGGGCCAATCAGGTGGCGCACGCGGCGGCCGCACTTGGCTTCAAGCGGGGCGATGTTTGCGCTCTGGCAATGGAAAATCGGCCGGAGTTCTTCATCGTCTGGTTCGGGCTCAACAAGATCGGCGTCACCGTCGCCCTGCTCAACACACACAACCGGGGCCGGCCCCTGCGGCACGCCATCGACGAATCGGGGGCCAAGGCAGTGATTGTTGGCGAGGAATGTCTGTCGGCTTTCGAGGCCCCCGAGACGCGCGATCTCGACATGCTGTGGTTGTGGCCGGATCCGCAGTTTCCGGCGGCTCCCTCGCTACGGGCGATGACAGCCATGGACTTTTCCGCACGCTGTGCCGGGGCAGACCGCGACAATCCGGATCGCACCTTGCGGCAGGGCGTGCTATCGGAGCATCCGGCCATTCTGGTGTTTACGTCCGGTACCACGGGTCTGCCGAAGGCCGCGATCTGTTCGCACATGCGCTGGATGATGGCCGGGGATGTCTCGCAGGCGATCATGAATACCGGCGAGAACGATGTCTTCTATTGCTTCCTGCCGCTCTACCACGGTGCGGCGGCGACATCGCTCGGTTCCACCGCGCTATTGTCCGGCGGGACCATCGTCATCCGGCGGCGCTTCAGCGTCCGGGAGTTCTGGAACGACGTGCGACGCTACCGCGTGACCTTCTGCCAGTACGTCGGCGAGATCATCCGCTACCTGCTGAATCAGCCGCTGCGGCCGGATGACAGGCAGCACACACTGCGCATCATGGCGGGTACCGGCATGGGTGCGGAACTCTGGAACCGGTGGATCGAGCGCTTCGGCGATTGTTTCATCGTCGAGGGCTGGGGCTCCACCGAATCGAATGCCAATCTGGTGAATGTCGACAATCACGTTGGATCCTGCGGCCGTGTGCCGTTCTGGGAAAAGACGAACCTGCGCCTCGTCCGCTATGACGTCGAGACGGGCGAGCACATGCGAGACGCCGAAGGGCATTACGTACTGTGTCAGCCGGGCGAAGTCGGGGAAGCCATAGGCTTCATCATCGATCATCCGGACATCGCCGGCGGGCGCTTCGAGGGCTACACGTCGAAGGAACAGACCGAGAAGAAGATCCTGCGCAACGTCTTTCAGCAGGGGGATGCATGGTGGAGTTCCGGCGACCTGCTGCGTTGCGACGAGGACGGCTATGTCTGGTTCGTCGATCGCATCGGCGACACGTTCCGCTGGAAGAGCGAGAACGTCTCGACCACCGAGGTCACCGAGGCGCTCGGGACTTTCCCGGGGATGGAATCGATCAACATCTACGGCGTGCAGGTGCCCGGCATGGGGGGGCGCTGCGGCATGGCGGCCATCCTCATGCAGCCGGGACAGGCATTCGACGGCCGGTCGTTCTACGAGTTCGCGGTCGGGCAGGTGCCACGTTACGCCATGCCCCAGTTCGTGCGACTGTCCAGGCAGGCCGACCTGACGACGACATTCAAGCTGCGCAAGGTCGATCTGCAGCGGCAGGGCTACGATCCTCGCGCATTCGAGGATCCGCTTTACGTGATCGACGAGGGCGAGCAGCGTTACGTTCCCTATAGCGAGGAAACCCTGGCGAAGGCCGGATTTCCGCCCTTCGCACCATGACGGCCCGTGCCGCAGGCGCGGCGCGTCGCGACGACTGACTTTCAGGAAGGAGTTTCAGCTTGGACGATCTCGAAGCATTTCGGCAGGAAGTCCGGCAGTGGCTCGATGCCAACTGTCCGGCTTCCATGCGCATGCCCGGTCCCGAGGAGATGGTCATCGGCGGCAGCCAGGCGACTTTCGCGACCGCTGACCAGAAACTTTGGTTCGAGCGCATGCGCGACAAGGGCTGGTTCGCACCCGGCTGGCCGACACAGTATGGTGGCGGGGGGCTGGACACGCATCGCGTGCGCGTTCTCGAGGATGAGATGCGGCGCATGAAATGCCGAGTGCCGCAGGTCAATATCGGCATCTGGATGCTTGGCCCCGTGCTGCTGGAGTTCGGCACCGCGGCCCAGAAGACGCGTTTTCTGCCCGCCATGACGCGTGGCGAAGAGGGCTGGTGCCAGGGTTTCTCCGAGCCGAACGCCGGTTCGGACCTGGCCAGCCTCAAGACCGCGGCGCGCGCCGATGGCGACCATTACGTCGTCAGCGGTGCCAAGATCTGGACGTCCGGTGCCGACAAGGCGGACTGGATGTACGCGCTGGTGCGCACCGATCCGGCCGCGCCGAAGCATCTCGGGATCAGCCTGCTGATGATCGACATGAAGTCGCCCGGCATCACCGTGCGGCCGATCGAACTGATCAGCGGCGCCTCCAAGTTCTGCCAGGTGTTCTTCGACGATGTCCGGGTCCCCAGGGAGCATCTCGTCGGCCCCGTAAACGGCGGCTGGACGGTGGCGAAGCGCCTGCTGCAACATGAGCGGGAAGCTATGTCGAAAATGGGCGATCTCAACCTGCCGACCCAGTGCGAACTGGTGCCGACCGTGCGTCGTTTTCTTGCCGATGGTGCCGCGCCGGGCGATCGGGCGATCCGTCAGCGCGCGGTGACCTGCGCCATGGACGAGCACGCCTATCATCTGACCGTGGCCCGCATGGCCCAGCAGGCCAAGGCGCGCATGGATGTCACGGGACTGATGTCCATCGTCAAGTTGGTGCACACCGAGCAGGACAAGCGCAAGTCGGCGGTGCTGATCGACGCCATGGGGAATCGTGGCCTCGGGTGGGAAGGCGACGAATTCACCGACGACGAACTCACGACCGCTCGCCAGTGGCTGCTCAGCTACACGCTGACCATCGCCGGCGGCTCGTCGGAGGTACAACTCAATATCGTCGCCAAGCGCGTCCTGGGTCTTCCCGGCAGCTGACCGACAAGCGGAGTCGAACGGACATGAACATGGTTTTCAGCGAAGAGCAGCGGTTGCTGGCGGACACGGCCAGGGATTTTCTCGACGCCCATTGCCCGGTCACGGCCTTGCGGCGCTTGCGTGACGGCAAGGATGCACTTGGTTACGACCCGGAAGCCTGGCGGAAGATGGTCGAGTTGGGCTGGACCGCGATTCCCTTCACGGAAGCGTTGGGTGGTCTCGATTTCGGTTATCTGGGCATGGGCGCGGTATTCGAGCAGATGGGCCGGACGCTCGCCGCCAGCCCGCTGTTCGCCACGGTGGTGCTGGGCGGCTCGGCGCTTTCCCTGGGCGGTTCGCCAGAGCAACAGGCGACACATGTGCCGGCCATCATCGCGGGCGACAGGCGCTTGGCGCTGGCGTTGGATGAAGGCCGCCGCCACGACCCGGCCGCGATTGCGCTCGCGGCGCGCCGCGTCGATGACGGCTATATGCTCGATGGCGAGAAAGTCTTCGTGCTCGACGGCCATGTCGCCGACTGGCTGGTCGTGGCGGCCCGCACGTCGGGTCGGGCGGGCGAGCGGACCGGTCTCAGCTTGTTCCTTGTGGACGCGAATGCGCCCGGTGTCGAGCGGCAACGCAACATGATGCTCGATTCACGCAACGCGGCGAGGGTGCGGTTCAATGGCGTCCGGGTGAGCGCCGGCGCGTTGCTGGGGAAGGCCGATGAAGGATGGGAACTGCTCGATGAAATCCTCGATCGCGGACGCGCCTGCCTTGCCGCCGAGATGCTGGGCATTGGCCAATGGCTGTTCGACACCACCGTCAAGTACCTGAAGGAGCGAATCCAGTTCGACGTGCCGATCGGTTCGTTCCAGGCGCTGCAACATCGGGCAGCATGGCTCTACGCGGAACTGGAACTGGCGCGCAGTGCCGTCATGGCCGGCCTGTCGGCCGTGAATGGCTTGCCCGACGAGCGTCGCCAGCTGGTCAGTCTCGCCAAGGCCAAGATGGGCACGGTACTGGAACGCATCAGCGGTGAGGCCGTGCAGATGCACGGCGGCATCGGCGTCACCGACGAACTGGATGTCGGCCTCTACCTGAAACGGGGGCGGGTGGCTCGCCATGCATTCGGCGACAACGATTTTCATGCCCAGCGATATGGTGAAGGCATCGGCTTGCTGGCGGCGGGAGCTTGAGCATGGATCAGGATCTGATGGCCCAGATCGGGGTGGCGCAGCAACAGCTTTGCGCCCCGGGCGCGCCCTACGAAGTCGTGGAAACCACCGTGGCCGGCCGCACGGCGCGGGTGTTCCGCAAGGCTCCGATCAACGTCCCGGAAGCAATGGCGCCGGCGCGAGCCTTTGGCGACCGGGAGTTCCTCGTCTATCTCGATCAGCGCTGGTCCTACCGTAAGTTTTTCGAGCACGTCGATGCGCTCGCGTCGATGCTGTCGAGCCGCTACGGCGTCGGCCGGGGCGATCGTGTGGCGATCGCAATGCGCAATCGTCCCGAGTGGCTGGCGGCGTTTCTCGCTGCCATGTCGGCGGGCGCCACCGTCGTGCCGCTGAACAGTTGGGGCCAGCGGGAGGAATTGCTGTACGGATTGACCGACAGCACGCCGAAAATCTGCTTCTGCGATGAACAGCGCCTGGCGCATGTCGCCAACGATCTTGCACCGCTCGGCATTGTCGCCATCGTGACGGGTGCATCGGCAGCCTCGGATGGCGACCGGGTCGTGCGTTACGACGATCTGGTGGCCGCTGGCGCCGGCGCGCCGGTACCGGCGGTGTCACTGGCGCCGGATGACGACGCGATTATCCTGTACACCTCGGGCACCACCAGCCAGGCGAAAGGCGTGGTCTCCAGTCAACGCGCCATTTGCCAGGCCCTGACCAGCTTCGAGTACGGCGGTGCCTTGGCGGGCATGACGTCGCCGGAGAGCGTCAAGCTCATCATGTCGCTCGGCTTTGCGCCAACGGTGCTGACCGCCGTGCCGTTGTTTCACGTCAGCGGCCTGCTCGCGCACTTCCTGTATTCGCTGCGCACTGGGCGGCGCATGGTGATGATGTACAAGTGGGACGTCGAGGAGGCCCTGCGTCTGATCGAGCGGGAGAAGATTACGGCCGTCGCCGCGTCGACGGCGATGATTGCCCAGTTGCTCGGTTCGCCCGCATTTGACACCACCGCTACGCGCAGCCTGACGGCGATTGGCCTGGGCGGTTCCGGCGTGACTCGCCGCGTCGTCGATCTCATCGAGGAAACCCGGCCGAACGCCATGCCGGGCATCGGCTACGGACTCACGGAGAGCAACGGGGTCGGCACGATATCGGCCGGCGCCATTTTCCGCCACAAACCCACCAGTTCCGGCGTGCGCGTGCCGATCATGGAGATTTGCACCATCGATGCGGAGGGCCGGCCACTGCCGCAAGGCGCGACTGGCGAGATTTGCCTCAAGGGCGCGGTCGTGATGTCCGGCTACTGGCGCGATGCGGAGGCGACGGCACGAGTGCTCCGTGACGGCTGGTTCGCCACTGGCGACGTAGGCTACGTGGACGAAGAAGGCTTCCTGTTCGTGGTCGATCGCATCAAGGACATCGTCAATCGCGGCGGCGAAAAGATCTCGACCGCCGAAGTCGAATCCTGCGTCTCCCGGCTGCCGGCGGTGGCCGAAGTGGCGGGCTTTGCGCTCCCCGATGACGACCTGGGCGAGGTGCTGGCCTTGGCCGTCAGGCTGCACCCCGGAGCTTCGCTGGACGAGGATGCCTTACGCGCCCACGTGGCCGAGCACCTGGCCTCGTTCAAGGTTCCGGCCCGCGTCATTTTCTTCGACACGGATCTGCCGCGCAATCCGTCGGGCAAGCTGCTGCGCCGGGCGCTGCGCGAGCAGGTCGAGCACGGGGGGGATGCTTGATCGTCATGTCATCGAACAGGGCGGACAGCATGTCGCCGTCCCGCCATGGCTGACTTTGCCGATGGACAATCAGCCTTGCTTCCCGGAATCGCTTCTTGGCATATTCGTTTTGTCACATCTTTAGACTGAAGGAGGAATGGAAATGAGCACACTTACCCGTTGCCGATTCGCGAGCCGCGTCATCCCGACGCTGGTCGCCAGCGCCTTTGGCGCGAGCGTGGCACCGGCGTTCGCGCAGGGAACGCCGGCGCTGGAGGAAATCATCATCACCGCGCAGAAGCGGTCGGAGAACCTCCAGGACGTGCCGATTTCCGTAATGTCCTTCGACGCCAAGGCCCTCGAGAAGAAGGGCGTCGTTACGCTCTCCGACATCAACGATGGTTCGGTACCGGGCCTCAGCCTGGCGCCGTACCCCGGCAGCAGCGATTTCTTCTTCCCCAGCTTCCGCGGCATCACGACCAACACGGCGTTCATCAGCGGCCCCAGCCCGATCGCCGTTCATATCAATGGCGTCTACCAGTCGCAACTGGTCGGGCTCAACAATCCGGCGGCTGACCTCGAGCGCATCGAAGTGCTGAAGGGCCCGCAGGGAGTGCTGTCCGGACGCAATGCCACGGGCGGCGCCATCAACATCTACACGGCCAAGCCGGAACTCGGCACTTTCGGCTTCAAGCAGCAATTCACCGTGGCCGAGCGCGACCAGTTCCTGTCCAAGACCACCGTCAATCTGCCGGTGGGCGAGACCTTTGCCGCCAAAGTCGCCTACGTGACCAACTCGCGCGACAATGAAGGGGTCAAGAACTCGGTGCCTGGCGGCTATCAGTTCGGCGAGCGCAAGTCCGATGCCGTGCGACTCGACATGCGCTGGCAGCCGTCGTCAAGCGTCACTGTTGATTACGGCTACGACTACTCGCTGGCCAGGGGCCACGACACGCCGCCACAGTGCCTCTATCCGGGCAATAACGCCTATGCCAACTGGATCGGTGCGTTCGGCATGTCGCTGTCCAGCTTCTTGGCGGATCCGCGTGTCAAGCAGTTCGTAGACGGCTGTTCGCCAAGGAAACTGAGCCATCTTTACGCGCCGTTCGACTGGCAGAAGAACCGGAACAAGTCTGAAGGCCACACGCTGAATGTCGACTGGAAGGTCAGTTCGACGCTGACGGTCCGCTCCATCACCGGCTATCGGGAGATCGATACCCGCAACAATTACATCTACGCGGCCTATGGCGGCGGCGCCGTGCTGCGCTCCGACAGCGGTCCATTCACCCTCACCAACGTGCCGGGCGTCGGCACGCTGCAACTCGGCCATCCGGTGAAGCTGTACAACGAGTCGTTCTCGCAGGAGTTCCAGTTCCTCGGCGACCTGGCCAAGAACCTGAGATATACCGCGGGAATCTACTACTCGACGGAAAAAGGCCATCAGGATTCAGGGCCGAACATCGGCCAGTATCTGGCCGACTTGGGCTTCTTCGGTGCCTATGGCATTCCACCGGTATCGGGGACCGATGCCATGCTGGTTGACCAGAAGGGCCTGCACTCGGCGAAGAGCGACTCCTGGGCAGTGTTCGGGCAGGTCAGCTGGGCACCGGAGATGTTTGGCGGCAAGGTCGAGGTGGTGCCAGGCCTGCGCTTCACTCGCGACCACCGCTGGGTGAATGGCTACAACACCGGCTGGACCAATACCTACATCGTCAATCCGACCGGCGCGACTTCTGGCACCGTGGTCTCGACCATTCCGGGCGCTCCCGGCTTCGGCTTTGCCAGCGCCTCGGGTGATCGCCGCGATTCGAAGACCACGCCATCGCTGTCCTTGAACTACCACTGGGACAAGGACTTGATGACGTACGTGAAGTACTCGAAGGGCTATACGGGCGGCGGCTTCGACCCCGTTTCCGGTCCTGCTTCCGCCGCGAGCTTCAGCAAGGGCTATAGCCCGGAGACGATCAAGTCGATCGAACTGGGCTTGAAGAGTGAGTTGCTCGACAAGCGCTTGCGCACCAACATCGCGGTGTTCCAGAGCAAGTTCGACAACGAGCAGAAGAGCACGGCCCAACTCGGCGGCGGCTGGGCGGTCGAGAACGTTGGCGGTTCGACGTACAAGGGCTTGGAACTCGACTTGACGGCGGCCGTGACCGAAAGCCTGCGGGTGACGGCGAGCTATGCCACCCTGAGCCACGATTACGACAAGTGGATGGACAACAACCCGATGTCGCCCACCTTCGGTCAGGACGTGGCCAAGAACCGCAAGCTGATCGTGCCGAAGAACGACTACTCGATCACCGTCGACTACCGCTTCCCGAATTTCGGCCTGCCCGGCAGGCTGGATGGGACGGTGACGTATTCGCATCGCGATGACTTCTCGACACCGCTCAACCTCGCCATTCCGAACGTGAAGACCTACAGCACGACGCCGGCATTCCATGTAGTCAATGCCCGGCTGGCACTCTCGCGCATCAAGGTCGCGCCTGAAGGCAAGGGGTCGCTCACCGTGGCGCTCTGGGGCAAGAACCTGACCAACGAGAAGTACCTGACGCTGGCCAACGGCGCGTGGGTGAACGATGGCTCCGGCACCTGGGGCGAGCCGCGCACGGTCGGCATGGACCTTATCTATCAGTATTGATCCGGCTTGATGGCGATCGGGCGGCCCGCTTTTCTCGGGGCCGCCCCTTTTTTTCAAGCGATCATGGGCTGGGAGTCGCAATGAGCGCGGGTGAAGTAGGGCATCGACGGCCCCAGCCTCCGGCAAATCCGGCTGGGCACGCGCCCTTGCGTCGCCCCTGCTCGGTTCGGCGGACGTCGTCGATCGATGTCGTCTGGCCGGAAGGTTATGGCGGACGCATGCAGTTCGACGGCCGCTGCCGCGACATCATGACGCCTGCGGCGGGCGGCGAACCGTTGCCACTGGCCGAGGATGCTGTTCGGGCCGTGATGGCCTTCGATCGAACCGTGGAAGCTATCGAGAGTTTTCCGGCACGACCGAATATCGGCGTCCTGGTGGGCATCGACGGCGGTCGGTTGCGCCACCATCTCGGCGATGCCATTCGGGAGGACCGGGCTGCCGGCAGGCCCTTGTATCAATTGCTCGATGACCTGGTAGGTGCCAGTCTGGTGGCGCCCTGGGCCTGGTCTCGTTGGACGCCGGAATGGCGCAGGCGCTACTTCCCCGCTGACGAGGAACAGGCGCGCCTCCTGCGCAAGAAGCGGATGGAAGGCGTCTGCACGGGATTCCGGCCGGGATCGAGCGCATTCGATGATGTCTGGGGACGTGACCAGAGCTGCCGTCCAGTGGGCGAACTGAGCCACCCGGACGATCAGGCCGGCTGGCATGCGCTACCCACTCCGGCGCCGCAGGCATCGCTGCGCCGGGCGCGGCGGATGGACGCCTGGCTGGATGGCAGCTTGCGCTTGGAGGCGCATTTTCAGGACAGCGCCTTGACGCCCGACGGCACCCGGGTCGCCGTGCATGAATACACACTGCACGCCGATGCCGATCCGGAGACTCTGGAACTACTCGATGTCCATGCCGACCCGCGCATACTGCCGAATCCGGAATGCCCGGAAGCCGTCGATAACATCGCACGGCTGGTCGGCTCGCCGCTACCGAGATTGCGGGCCTTGGCGTTGACAGAGTTGCGTGGCGTGCTCGGTTGCACGCATCTCAACGATGCCTTGCGTGCCCTCGCCGACATGCCCAAGGTGGCCAGGGCATTGTCGGCGTCCCGCCGAGACTGACTTTCGCCCGACGGTCGGGCGGACGCTGATCAGGCTTACTGCGGAGGCAGCGCGTAGCCGTCTACCACCGGCTTGTGCGAGTCGTTGAAGTACTGGGACAGCGTCGTGTGCAGATCGGCCAGTTCCCACTTGCCGCCCTTGGGATTGTCGTAGAAAACGTCCAGGCGGGGGCGCTGCACGATGTTGACCCGGCCGCCCCAGACGACGAACAGTTCGCCGGAAATGTGCCCGGCTTCTGGCGAGGCAAGATACCCGACCAGCGGCGCGACGTTGGCGGGATCGAAGACGTCGAAACCGTCCTTCGGCGCCGCGAACAGGTGCGCATGCGGCATGTTTTCTGTCATGGCGGTACGCCCGCGCGGCAGGATGACGTTGCAGGTGACGCCAAGCTTGATCATCAGGGCGGCGACGCCGATGCTTAGGGCGGCGATGCCCGCCTTGGCCGGCGCATAGTTGGGCTGCCCCGGAGCAGCGAACAACATGGCCTCTGACGCGGTGCTGATCAGGCGGCCATAGACGGGACCGGCCTTGGCTTTCTCTCGCCAGTACTGCGCGGCGTTGCGCATGTTCACGAAATGACCGCGCAGATGCACGCGCACCACGGAATCGAATTCGTCGTCGGTCATGCCGTAGATGGTCTTGTCGCGGGTGAAGCCGGCATTGTTGACCATGATGTTGACATCACCGAAGGCGTCCAGCGCCGCCTTGAAGGTCCTGCCCGCCGATTCGGTGTCGGCGCAGTCGCCGAGTGCGGCGATGGCTTCGCCACCGAAAGCCTTGATGTCGGCGACCGTCTGGTGAGCCTTTTCGGCCGACGCCGGGAAATCGATGTCGTTGATGACCACACGCGCTCCCTGGCGCGCGAGCTGCATTGCTTCCTCGCGGCCAAGTCCCTGGCCCGCTCCCGTGACGATGGCCACCTTGCCTGTCAAGTCACCCATGTTGGATCCTTTCCTCGCCTTGAAGTGTTTTGTCAGATGCGTTCGATGATGGTGCCGGTGCCGACGTTGGCGCCGCAACACATGGTGATGAGCGCCGTTGACTTGTCCTGACGCTCGAGTTCGTGCAGGGCGGTGCAGATCAGTCTGGCGCCGGTCGAGCCGACCGGGTGGCCGATCGCCATCGCACCGCCATTGACGTTGACCTTGCTCATGTCGGCGTCGAATACCTGGGCCCACGAAAGCACTACGGAGGCAAAGGCTTCGTTGATCTCGACGAGGTCGATATCGCTCATCTTCATGCCGCTGCGCTTGAACAGCCGCGTGGTGGCGTCGACCGGGCCGTCGAGTCCATAGTATGGATCGGCACCAACCACGCAATCGGTGATGATGCGGGCGCGCGCCTTGAGCCCGCGCTTCTTGGCCTCGGCGGCGCTCATCCAGAGAACCGCGGCCGCACCGTCGGAAACCTGCGAACTGCTGCCAGCGGTAATGATGCCTCCAGGCATCATCGGCTTGAGCGCGGCCAGGCCTTCCATTGTCGTGTCGCGCATCCCCTGGTCGCGCGTGACCTTGCGCGTGGCGCCGGTGGGCTTGCCGTCTTCGCCGAGCACGGGCGCCTCGACGGCGAACGTCTCGCGGTCGAAGCGGCCTTCGTTCCAGGCAATCTTGGCCCGACGCTGGGACTCGCAGGCGAGGGCGTCGGTCATTTCGCGCGTCAGTCCCCGATTCTTGACGATGCGCTCCGCCATCTCGAACTGGGTCTGTGCGGTATTCCAGGGCCAGCCCTCGGGAATGAAATAGCCGGGGCCGTGCATGACGTTGGCGCCCAGCGGCACGTGGCTCATCAGTTCCAGGCCGCAGGCAATGCCGACATCGATCGAGCCGGCGCCGACCAGCGAGGAAATGATGTGGTTGCAGGCCTGGGCGGAACCGCATTGTGCGTCGACCGTGAAGCCGCCGGTGCTGTAGTTCTTGCCCATCGACAGCCAGGTCTGGCGGACAATGTTGTTCGACTGTTCGCCGGCCTGGGTGACGCAGCCGCCGGCGACCAGGTCGACGTCGGCGTAGTCAATTCCGCTCCGGCGGATCAGTTCCTCGAACGTGACCGACAACAGCTTCGTGGCATGCAGGCCGGACAGATCGCCGACAATGGGCTTCCCGCGGCCGATGGGGGTTCTACAGGCTTCGACGATGACGGCTTCAGGCATCTTGGACTCCTTATCAATGAGTGCTGTTTCTAAACGTGGCAGGCATGGTACCGACTTGATCGACCACCGGCATGGAGGGGTCCGAAAGTGGGATTCCGCCGGAACCTCTGAGGGTCGGCGACGGGAAAATCGATGCAAACCAGTATCTTCGCTGGCGAGAGGGCATGTCATACCTCATTTGGGTGGTGTGTCGCACAGGGCGACTCGATACTCGGCGCAGTCGAGCGCGGCCGGCGAGGCCGTGATTCCTGCGCCAAGAGGTATCGTCCGTTCAGACGAAGAGCCGGGGATGGCCATTCGTTAGTCTGCAAGAGGAAAAACGGGGTTTGCAACGAGGCCCCGCCTTGATAACTGAATCGACTGATCTTGTGGGGGAGCGTGACGATGAGATTCTCTGGGAAAGTGGTTGTGGTAACCGGCGCCGGCCAGGGCATTGGCCGGGCGACGGCGCAACTGTTCGCTCGCGAGGGAGCGAAAGTGGTTGCGGTGGATATCAACGAGGCTGCGGCGAAGGAGACCTTGTCCCAGGTGGGCAGCTCGGATACCGGCATGGCCGCTTCGTGCAACATCGCCGACAGCGGCGCCGTCAAGGCGCTGTTCGCGGCCGTTGAAGCTAAGCTCGGCGGCGTCAATGTGCTCGTCAACAATGCTGGCATCGGCTCGGCCAAGAACGATGGCTTCGACAAGTTGCTCGCCCGCATGGGCGAACGCGGCGCTCAGATGGCGCGCGGCGAGAAGCCGACAGTGTTTCCCGACATCATCATCGACATGGAGGACGAGGGCTGGCAGGGCGTCATGAACGTCAACCTCAACGGCACCTTCTACTGCACGCGTGAAGCCGTGCGCTCCATGGTCAAGCACGGCATCAAGGGCGCGATCGTCAGCATCTCGAGCACGGCCGCCATGTCCGGCGAAGGCGCGCTGCACTATGCAGCCTCCAAGTCCGCCCTGATCGGCATGACCCGGAGTCTGGCGCGTGAAGTCGCGCCTCGCGGTATCCGTGTCAACAACGTCATGCCGGGGCCGGTCAATACGCCCATCATGAGCGGTGTCAGCCAGGCGTGGATCGATTCCATGGTGGCGGGCATTCCGCTCGGCCGCATGGCCGAGCCGGAAGACATCGCCCGCACTGTTGCCTTCGTGGCTTCCGACGACGCGGCGATGATCACCGGTGCGGATATCGTCGCCAACGGCGGTTCGTATTTCAAGTAGGAGGAGAGGAACATGGCGGGAAGAGTGCAGGGCAAGGTCGCCTTCGTGACTGGCGGCGGGACCGGTATTGGCGAGGCGACCGCCCACCGTTTGGCCGAGGAGGGTGCGACCGTTGTAGTCTGCGGCCGGCGCAAGGAGCCTTTGGAGGCAGTCGTTGCCGCCATCAAGGCAAAGGGCGGCAAGGCGGACTTCGCGGTGGCGGATGTCAGCAACGAGGCCCAGATCGTGGGCGCCATCGAGGCAGCGGCGCAGCGTCACGGCCGGCTGGACATTCTGGTCAACAATGCCATGGCGTTTACCTGGGGTGGTGTCGATACCATGTCCACAGCCGATTGGCATGCCAACTTCGCCACCACCGTGGACGGCACCTTCTGGGGCACCCGCACGGCGGTAAAAATCATGAAGACCCAGGGGGGGGGCAGCATCGTCAATATCGCCTCCATTTGCGGTCTGTTTGGCACGGCGTGGATGACCGGCTATAGCGCCGCGAAGGCGGCGATCATCAATTTCTCGCGCGCAGTGTCGTCGGAGGGCGCAGCCGGCAACATTCGGTGCAACGTGGTGATTCCCGGTGTCGTGGCGACTCCGGCCACCGCCGACATGCTCAGCAACGAAGCTTCGCGCAAGAACACCGAAAAGCTGATTCCGATGAGGCGCATCGGCGAGCCGGTGGAACTGGCCAACGCGGTTCTCTTCCTTGCTTCGGACGAGGCTTCGTACATCACTGGCGCCACCCTGTCCGTCGACGGCGGGCGCGCTGCCGACCTGATCACGGCAATCGAGTAAGGCCGTGACCAATGCCACGCTCGAGGCACGCATCGATCGACTGGAGTCGATCGATGCCATTCGTCAACTGGCCGGACGCTATTCGCTGTCGCTGGACATGCGCGATCTCAATGCCCATGTCAACCTGTTCGCGCACGACATTCGCGTCGGCAAGGGGCTGGTGGGGCGGGCGCATCTGAAGGCTTGGGTAGACGACACCCTGCGCAACCAGTTCACCGGCACCTCGCATCATCTCGGGCAGCACATCATCGAGTTCAAGGATGCCGACCATGCGCTCGGCGTGGTCTACTCCAAGAACGAGCACGAATGCGGCGCCGAGTGGGTGATCATGCAGATGCTGTACTGGGACGATTACGAACGCATCGATGGTGCGTGGTATTTCCGGCGGCGGCTGCCTTGCTATTGGTACGCGACCGATCTCAACAAGCCGCCCATCGGTGACATGAAGATGCGCTGGCCGGGACGCGAGCCCTACTGGGGAAGTTTCCACGAGTTGTTCCCGTCGTGGAAGGAGTTCTGGGCCAATCGACCCGAACGTGACAAGCTTCCCGAGGTGGCGGCTCCAGCGCCGGTCGATCGCTTCCTGGAAACCATGAGGCGGGGCACGCCTGCTCCGAAAATGAGGATACGCTGAACCATGAGTCGCCTGTTCGAGCCCATGCAGATGGGCAGCCTGTCGCTGGCCAATCGCATCGTCATGGCACCCATGACCCGCAGCCGCGCCGATGCCGGCGCCATGCCCAACGACATGATGGTCGAGTATTACCGTCAGCGCGCCAGTGCCGGTCTGATCGTCACGGAAGGCACTGCACCTTCGCCTGATGGCATAGGGTACTGCCGGACACCCGGAATTTATGACGAGTCTCAAGTCGCCGCCTGGCGTCGCGTGACCGATGCCGTGCACGCCGAGGGCGGTCGCATCGTGCTTCAGGTCATGCACTGCGGACGGATCGGTGCCGTTCAAAACAGGCCGACGGGAGCGCGCGCAGTGGCACCGTCGGCGGTTCGTGCCGCCGGCAAGATTTACACCGACGCAGCCGGCATGCAGCAACACGACATGCCGTGCGCACTCGAGACGTCGGAGATTGCCGGCGTCATCAACGAGTATCGTCAGGCCACGGCCAATGCCGTGGCTGCTGGCTTCGACGGCGTGGAACTCCACTGCACCAGTGGATATCTGCCGATGCAGTTCCTGGCGGGAAACACCAATCTGCGTACCGATGCCTATGGCGGGTCCGCGGAAAACCGCGTCCGTTTTGTCATCGAAGCGCTTGAAGCCATGGCCGCTGTCATTGGCGCGGATCGATTGGGCATCAGGATCTGTCCCGGCAATCCGTTCAACGACGTGGCCGACAGCAATCCGGCCGAAACCTATGGCGCTCTCCTGAAGGGGCTGGCGCACCTTGGGCTGGCCTACCTGCACGTGATTCGGTCGCCGCTCGTGTATTTCGATGCCTTTGCCTTTGCACGGGCCAACTTCGACGGTGCCATGATCCTCAACGACGGCTTCGACGGCGATTCGGCCCGGCGCGCAGTCATGGCGGAGGCGCGCAATGCAGTATCGTTCGGGCGCCATTTCATAGGCAATCCCGACCTGGTGGCAAGGCTGCGAGAGAGGCGACCTCTGGCGGAATTCGATTTGAAGGCGCTGTATACGCCCGGAACCGCCGGCTACTCGGACTATCCGCCGGCTGCGTTGGCAAAGATCGAGAAGCGGCAGGTGCGAGCCGATGACTTGGAAGCCATGAAGTCATTGGTCAGCGACAAATTCTGCGGCTGGAGCAACGAAGTGCTCGTGGATCAGGATTTGATCAACCGGTTTGCCGACCTTTCCGGGGACGACTACTGGATACATACGGACCCCGAGCGAGCTGCCAGGCAAAGTCCCTTCAAGACCACCATTGCGCACGGCGCGCTGGTGCAGATACTGCAGTCGCGCTTTCAGATGCCCATGGAATTCGAGGTCGTGGGTTTCAACAACATGCTCAATTACGGCTCGGATCGGCTGCGCTTCCCGTCGCCCGTGACTGTCGGCAGCCGAATCCACGGCCGCGCGCGGGTCAAGGCCGTGGAAAAGGTCAAGAGCGGTACGCAACTCATTCTGGAAATGAATATTCACGTCGTTGGCAACGATCGTCCGTCGGTCATCAACGACCTGGTAATCCTGTACATGTAGGGCGTCGTGGATTCGTTGGGCAATCAGGCCATTGTTAGTCCCAACGGACGATGAATTCTGGCGGGGCGGTCGGGGAGAATCATGAGCATACCGATCGCTTTCGTCATGCTGATTGGAATGATTCGCCTAGCCAGTCACCGAGTTGGAGGCTTGGCAGGATCGGCGGTTGATAATGGGGCTGACCATGGACAAAGAAACAACCGCAGCACGGGCGATTGCCGGGCTGCAGGATGGCATGACGATCGGTATTGGCGGCTGGGGACCGCGACGCAAGCCGATGGCATTGGTTCGCGAGTTGCTTCGTTCGAACCTGAAGGATCTGACCATCGTGGCATATGGCGGTGCCGACGTCGGCATGCTGTGCGCCGCCGGCAAAGTCAGGAGGGTGATATTCGCCTTCGTCTCGCTCGACTTCATTCCGCTCGAGCCGTACTTCCGGAGCGCTCGACAGAATGGCGCCATCGAAGTCATGGAAATCGACGAGGGCATGTTCCTTCTGGGGCTCAAGGCTGCGGCGATGCGCATTCCCTTCATTCCAACGCGCATTGGACTTGGCACAGATGTGCTCAAGTACAGTTCGCAGATCAAGGTCATCGATTCGCCATATGATGACAAGGCCTGGGTGGCCATGCCGGCGTTGCCGCTCGATGCGGCCTTGCTGCACGTAGATCGGGCGGATGCCCGGGGTGTCTGCCAGATATGCGGCCCGGATCACTACATGGATGACTTGTTCGCCCGGGCGGCCGGCAAGGTGTTCGTCAGCTGCGACGAACTGGTCGATACGGAGTTCTTCGCCGATCCGGCGCAGGCTCGACAGGTCTATTGGGAGCGTTCCCAGACCACCGGCGTGATTCACCAGCCGGGGGGGGCGCATCCCAGTTCCTGCGCACCGCTCTACGGCTTTGACGTCAAGCATTTCAAGGAATACGCGGCCAGTTCCAAGGAAGCCGGTGGCTGGACCCAGTATTTCGAGCGCTACGTCGCCTGTGGCGAAGAGGAATACCTCAACCGGGTCGGCGGCATGGCGGCGATTCGCCAACTGCCCTTGCCGGTGTTCTAGAGATTGATCCGGGAGCGTTCCGTGAGCGACTACAAACTGGTTGACCTGATCATCTGCGCGGCTGCCGAGGCATGGCGCAACGACGGGGAGGTTCTGGCGACGGGCATTGGTGTGGTGCCGCGACTCGCGGCCTCGCTATGCATGAAGACGATCAATTCCGACCTGATGATGACGGATTCGGAAGCATGGCTGGTGAGCGAACCGGTGCCGATCGGACCCCGCGGAGCCTACAAGCCTCGCCTGGAAACCTGGATGGGTTTTTCCAGGATATTCGATAACGTGTGGGGCGGGCGGCGTCATGCCATGGTCGGTCCAACGCAGATCGACCGTTTCGGACAGGCCAATATTTCCTGCATAGGTGCGGATTACCGACGTCCCAAGGCCCAGATGCTTGGCGTGCGGGGCTTCCCCGGCAACTCGATCAATCACGCCAACTCGTTCTTCGTGCCCAGCCACAACAGCAAGGTCTTCGTTGCCGGCGAGGTCGACATGGTGGCTTCGATAGGCTACAACCCGGCGCGTATGCCCAAGGGCTACACCTTCGCCGATATCGATATTCGTCGGATCATCACCAACCTCTGCATCCTCGATTTCGGTGGGCCGGATCGCCAGATCCGCATTCACTCGCTTCATCCGGGCGTTTCGGTGGATGATGTCGTGAGCAATACCGGCTTCCCGCTATGCGTGCCGAATGGAATTCCCGTGACGCCCGAGCCGACCCAGGCTCAACTGGCATTGCTCGCCGAACTCGATCCGCATGACTTGCGGTCGACGGCGTTAGGCGCTTGAGGGGACCCGCGTGGGAGCCAAGACACAGATCGCCGCCCTGCCTGGCTGGTATTCGCTGGATCGCGAGCCGCATTTGATTGGTTCGCGGTGCGTCGCTTGCGGTACCTATTACTTTCCGCTTAGAACCACGGCTTGCCGAAATCCGGCCTGCGGCAACGATCAACTTCAAGAGGTTCCGCTGTCGCGAACCGGGAAACTCTGGTCGTTCACCGATGCCTGTTACCAGCCGCCGGAACCCTTTCCGGCACCAGACCCTTTCGTTCCTTTTGCCATTGCTGCAGTCGAACTCGACGATGAGCGCATGGTCGTGCTGGGCCAGGTGGTGAGCGGGGTCGATGTCGGGCAGCTTCGCCTGGGCATGTCGATGGAACTGGTGCTCGAGCCATTGTTTGCCGACGACACGACCGAGAGCCTCGTCTGGAAATGGAGGCCAGCCTGAGATCATGACTAGAGAGATCGCTGTTCTCGGTGTCGGGATGCACCCATGGGGCAAGTGGGGCAGGAACTTTGTCGAGTACGGGCTGGTGGCGGCTCGGGCGGCTTTGGCCGATGCCGGAGTCGATTGGCGCAAGATTCAGTTCGTTTCAGGCGCGGCCACCATTCGTTGCGGTTATCCCGGATACGTGTCGGGTGCCACGTTCGCACAGGCGCTTGGCTGGCAAGGCGCACAGGTGAATACGTCCTATGCAGCGTGCGCTTCGGGCTCGCAAGCCCTCGCGGCGGCGCGTTCCAAGATTCTCGCGGGCGAATGCGATGTCGCTTTGGTCATTGGTGCCGATACGACGCCTAAGGGCTTTCTTGCTCCGCAAAAGGGAGAGCGTCCGGATGACCCTGACTGGGTCCGCTTCCGCCTCGGTATCACCAATCCAACGTATTTTGGTATCTACGCTCGTCGGCGCATGGGGCTCTACGGTGACACGCAGGAGGATTTTGCGAGAGTCAAGGTCAAGAATGCCGATCACGGTTTTGGCAATCCGAACGCCCGCTACCGCAAGCGGTTCACCATGGAGGACGTGGCTGCATCGGCGATGGTGGCCAATCCGCTGAGATTGATGGATATCTGCGCAACGTCGGATGGTGCGGCAGCACTGATCGTGTCGAGCCTTGATTTCGCGCGTCGTCACGGTCGGGGTGACGCCGTCCGCATCGCCGCCATTTCAACCGTTACTCCCACGTTCGCCTCGGAAGTCCTGGAAATGCCCGACTTGGCCACTGACTCGGCAGTGGCGGCAGATGCCTGTCGTTTCCGCGCGGCGCTGCCCCGCAAGGCTTACGAGGAAGCCGGAATCGGACCCGAGGATGTGAGCGTCGCCGAAGTCTACGATCTGTCGACGGCGCTGGAACTGGATTGGTACGAAGACTTGCAGTTCTGTCCGCGTGGCGACGCGGCCCGTCTGGTTCGCGAAGGCGTGACGCGTCTGGGGGGGCGTCTGCCGGTCAATCCATCGGGTGGGTTGGCGTGTTTCGGCGAAGCGGTGCCGGCACAGGCGCTGGCACAGGTATGCGAACTCACGTGGCAATTGAGGGGCACGGCAGATGGTCGCCAGGTCGACGGCGCCAGGGTCGGCATCACCGCCAATCAGGGGTTGTTCGGACACGGATCTTCCGTGATTGTCAAGAAATAGGGATACGGGAAACACCATGCACGCAGGTGCCTTGCTTCGCACGCCCATGACCGAGGCGCTCGGTTGCCGCTACCCGATCATGCAAACCGCCATGGGATGGGTGGCAGATGCCGGACTGGTGATCGCAACGACGCGCGCAGGCGGTTTTGGTTTCCTCGCCGGAGCGACAATCGCACCCGCCGATCTCGAGAACCAGATCGTCAAGGTGAGAGATGCGACCGGGGGCAGCAATTTTGGTCTGAACTTTCACATGTTCCAGGAAAACGCCCAGCAGTGTTTCGATCTCGCGATCAAGCACAAACTGCGGGCGGTCAGCTACGGGCGTGGCCCCGACAAGAAGACGATACAACGCTTCAAGGAAGCTGGAATTCTCTGCATCCCCACCGTGGGTGCTGCAAAACACGCAGTCAAGGCAGTTCAACTCGGCGCCGACATGATCACGATCCAGGGAGGAGAGGGAGGTGGCCACACCGGCAGCGTTCCGACGTCCATCCTGTTGCCGCAGGTTCTCGATTCGGTCAAGGTACCCGTGATTGCCGCCGGCGGCATTTCGACCGGCAGAGGACTGGCTTCCGCTCTCGCGGCGGGTGCAGCCGGCATCGCCATGGGTACGCGGTTCCTGATGACCACCGACGTGCCGACGCCGGCAAGCACCCTTGCCAAGTACGTCGAAGTGGACGACGTATCGAACATCCGGGTCACCACCGCAGTCGATGGAATGCGTCATCGGATGATCGACAACCCGTTCATACGCCGCCTAGAGTCGGCAGGCCCCGTGGGGCGTTTGTTGATTGCCTTGCGTAGCGCCTGGCAATGGAAAGCCCAGACGGGTATGAGCGTCAGTCACATGATCGAAGTTCTCGTCAGGGCGATCAAGGAGGACCCATCGGCTGTATCTCAGGTGGTGATGTCGGCAAATCAGCCGGTGCTCCTCCAGCATTCGATGGTCCAAGGGCGCCCAGATGAGGGAATTCTCCCGAGTGGCCAGGTTGCCGCCGCGATCGGAGAGCTGAAGAGCTGCAAGGACGTCATCGAAGGCATCGCGGTGGAGGCCGAGGCCTGCCTGCGCGCTTTATGTGAACGCGCTGAAGGAGGCAAGGAGACCACATCATGAGCCAACAGTTTCGTTTTTCGACCGATGCCGAAGGCATCGCGGAGATTGTCATCGACAAACCTCCGGTCAATGCGCTGGACAGTGAGGGCTGGCTGTCGCTCGCGGCCTGCTTTCGTGCACTGGGAACCGATCCGAAGACCCGGGTGATCGTTATTCGGGCGGACGGGCACGGTTTCTGCGCCGGTGTGGATATCAAGGAACTCGATGGGCATCCGGAGTTGATTGTCAAGGTCAATGCCGGCAATTACGCAACTTTCGAGGCGGTGCATCGCAATCCGGTGCCGGTCATCGTGGCCGTGCATGGCTTCGTGCTTGGCGGCGGCATCGGTATCACCGGTGCGGCGGACGTCGTAGTGGCCTCGGAATGCGCCACCTTTGCTCTGCCTGAAGTCGACCGTGGTGCCATGGGTGGCGCGGCGCATCTTCAGCGTCTCTTCCCGGTGCAGAAAGTACGCCACATGTTTTTCACTGGCGAAAAGGTGGGCGCGCCCGAAGCATATCGGTACGGCTTTATCGAACGGGTGGTGCCCCGCGAGCAGTTGCGCGACACCGCGATGGAAATCGCTCGCAAGATCGCAGCCAAGAGCCCTGCGATGATCCGC
>CAYXZX010000003.1:0-63274 GCA_964469455.1 uncultured Rhodocyclaceae bacterium
TCCTGGTCGACTACGACAAGTGCATCGGCTGCAAGTACTGCTCGTGGGCCTGCCCCTACGGCGCGCGCGAAATCGACGAGCACCAGAAGGTGATGAAGAAGTGCACGCTCTGCGTCGATCGCATTTACGACAAGACCATGACCGAGGAAGAGCGCCGGCCCGCCTGCGTGCGCGCCTGCCCGACCAGCGCGCGGTTGTTCGGCGATATCCACGATCCCGAGTCCGAAGTCAGCCATGCCATCCGCGAAGCCGGCGGCTACCAGTTGATGCCCGAATGGGGTACCAACCCGGCCAACCATTACCTGCCCCGGCGCAAGATCAAGCTGCGCATCCGCCAGGACGAAATCGAGCGCGCCGATAACCCGCTCAAGATCGACGGCCTGCTGCCCAAGCCGGACAAGGCCGAGCCTGCGCTCGACGATGTCACGAGTTGGTAGCCAACCATGAAGCCGGCTTTTTCTGTCATTTTCCTCACGACCCTGATTGGTGCCGGTCAGGGGCTGTTCCTGGCGTTGTTCACGGCCGAGTCCTATGCCGCCTTCGACCTGCTGCCCAAGCAGCCGGACTACTTCTACGCCATCGGCAGCGCGATTGCATTGACCTTCCTTGCCGGCGGCCTGATCGCATCCTTCTTCCATCTCGGCCGGCCCGAGCGGGCCTGGCGGGCGGCGACGCAATGGCGCACCTCTTGGCTCGCGCGCGAAGTGATCGTGCTGCCGGTATTCATGGGCACAGTGTTCCTTTACGGCATGGCCCACTGGTTGGGCGTCAATCCAGAGTTGGCAGCGCTTCCGAGCGGCGCGCCGGTGAATGTGACGGCGGTGCTCGGCACGGCCGGAACGGTGTTGGCCTTTGCGCTCTTCGTCTGTACCGGCATGGTGTATGCATGCCTGCGGTTTCTCAGGGAATGGCACACCCCTTTGACGGTGGTCAATTACATCCTGCTGGGAGGTGCGTCAGGATTCGTGTTTGCCGCGCTGTTCTCGGCGTGGGTCTTGCCAGAACTGACGCGTTTCTTCGCCGGGTGGGCTTTGGTCATTACCTTCATCGCCATGTTGAGTCGCGTTGCATCCCTTGTTCGGAATGCCCGGTTGAAACCGAAATCGACCTTGCAGTCGGCGCTCGGCATCAAGCATCCGCGCATTGCGCAGAAAACCCAGGGTGCCATGGGTGGTTCGTTCAACACCCGTGAGTTTTTTCACGGTCGGCCGGACTCTGTGTTGGGAGTCGTGAAATGGACGTTTCTGGCGCTCGCGTTTGTCGTACCGATGACTACGCTGGGCGCGGCGATGATTGCGGAGGTGCCGGCGCCTCACCTGATTGCCGCTTTTATCGCCCAGTTTCCGGGACTGCTTGCCGAGCGCTGGTTCTTCTTCGCCCAGGCAAGCCATCCGCAGAACTTGTACTATCAATCGGCGGCCTGACGCGCCGGGCAGGGATATTGTTGGTATTGCCGAGCAAGCCGATGTGGGAATATCATTTTTTGCATCAAGTGATGTCGTGAATCTCCACCCATCCATCAACCATGACCAATAGAGGAAACGCCATGAATTTTGACAAGGAACTCGATGCCCGCGGCTTGAACTGCCCGCTGCCCATCCTGCGCGCCAAGAAGTCGCTGGCCGAGATGACTTCCGGCCAGGTGTTGCGCATCGTGGCCACCGACCCCGGTTCGGTGAAGGATTTCCAGGCATTCGCCAAGCAGACCGGCAACGAGCTGCTTTCCTCGGCGGAGAACAACAAGGAATTCGAGTTCTACATCAAGCGCAAGTAAGCTCCTTGCCGGATGCCGGAAGGGCGCCGGTGGGCGCCCTTCGTCGTTTGGGCGCGATCAGGTGCACCGCGTTGAAATTATGCGGCCATAAGAACAAACTGTTCGACATGGAGGCACAATATAACCATAGTGCTATATGGTAATAAATAATCGGTCTTGGCTTGTCCCACGGTCGAGAAATCATAAGGAGGAATCATGGGTGCCACTCCCGAAATCGCAGTCGTCGATGACCTGATTCGCCAGCGCCTCGACGAAATTCTGCCTGGCAAGATCGAAGAGAAGCTGAAGGAAATCCAGGAAAGCAAGACGCCGTCGATGGCGATCATCGCCACCAAGGGCACCCTCGATTGGGCCTATCCGCCATTCATACTCGCCTCCACCGCAGCCGCGCTGGGTTGGGAGGTGACCATTTTCTTCACGTTCTATGGGCTGAACCTGGTCAAGAAGGACGTTTCCGACCTCAAGGTCAGCCCGCTGGGCAACCCCGGCATGCCGATGAAAATGCCGTTCGGTCCGGACTGGTTCAAGGGCATCAACTGGAACATTCCAAACATCGTTCAGGCCGGCATCCCGGGCTTCGAGTCCGTGGCCACGTCTCTGATGCAGCAGACCATCAAGAACAATGGTGTGGCCAGCATTACCGAACTGCGCGAGTTGTCGCGCGAAGCGGGCGTCAAGTTCGTCGTCTGCCAGATGACCGTCGAGCTTTTCGGCTTTAGCCACGACGACTTCATCGATGACATGGATTATGTCGGTGCCGCCTCCTTCCTGCCCGTGGCGCAGACTTCGGATGTTTGCTTGTTTATCTAATACTTGAGTTACGTAATTCCGCTAACCGACTCCTAGGGGGAAACAGAACATGAAAATCGGGAAACTTGTCTCCACGCTCGCGCTGGCCGGTTTGGCTACGCCGGTGTTTGCAACCAATGGCTATTTCCAGCATGGTTACGGCGTGAAATCGCAGGGGATGGCTGGAGTGGGAATCGCCATGCCCCAGGATTCCTTGGCGGCGGCCACCAACCCCGCGGGCATGGCCATGGTCGGTGATCGCGTGGATGTCGGCCTCGTCTGGTTCCGGCCGATACGCAGCGCACAACTGGAAACGGGGTACCCGCCGATCAACGGCAATTACAGCGGTAGCGACACCAAGGATTTCCTGATCCCCGAGTTTGGTTACAACAGGATGTTGAGTCCGACGATGTCGGTCGGCATTTCGGTGTACGGAAATGGCGGCATGAATTCCGACTACAAGAAGGGCATCCCGCTGTTTGGCAATTCCAGTGCTGGCGTCGATCTGTCCCAACTGTTCATCGCCCCGACTCTTGCCATCCAGGTGGCGCCCGGTCACGCGGTGGGCGTGTCGGCGAACTTGGCATACCAGCGCTTCAAGGCGCATGGCTTGCAGAATTTCACGGGACCTTGCCCAAGCTGTTTTTCGTCGTCCCCCGGCAACGTGACCAACCGCGGCTATGACAGTGCCACCGGGTGGGGCGTCAAGGTGGGCTACACCGGCAAGATCACCGACGCTGTGACCATCGGCGCCACCTATCAATCGAAAACACGCATGGGCGAGTTCGACAAGTACAAGGGACTATTCGCCGGGAAGGGCGATTTCGATATTCCCGAAACCTATGGAGTCGGGGTGGCGGTCAAGGCGATGCCGGCATTGACGGTTGCGTTCGACGTGCAGAAGATCAACTACAGCGACGTCGACTCGGTCGGCAACAAGGTCGACTGCCTGTTCGCCGGCATGTGTCAGACTGGCAGTTCCAATGGCGCCGGCTTTGGTTGGCGCGACGTGACGGCGTACAAGCTCGGGGTCAGCTACGATTACTCGAAGAGCTTGACCCTGCGCGGCGGCGTCAGCACTGCCCGCCAACCGATCCGGTCGAACCAGACGCTGTTCAACATCCTGGCGCCAGCGACCGTGGAAACGCACTTGACGTTTGGAGCAACGTGGGCGCTGTCTGACAAGTCCGAGCTCAGCTTGAGCTACATGCATGCTTTCGAGAAGAAGGTAAATGGCTCGAACTCCATTCCTGCTGGTGGTGGCTTCCCAGGCGGCAACGTGAATCTGAAGATGTATGAAGATTCGTTGGGCATTGCCTACGGTCTCAGGTTTTAGGCCGACGCGGAAGGAATGCTAACGTCAAGCCGGCTGATCCACAGCCGGCTTTTTCTTTCTTGATTCGCGGGAAAAGTTCAAGCCGGGAGGAAGCGAAATGTTGAAATGGATTGTCGGTGCAGCATGTGCTCTCATGTCGTGGTGCGTGCTGGCGCTGCAGCCGTACACGAACGGTGCGAAATTGGCGGGCGGCGACCTGGCCGCGGCTGTAACGGCCGTCGAACAAAAGCTCAACGCCGCCGGCTTCACGACACTTGGGGTGCACATGGCCAAGGGCCTGCCGAAACAGGCGACCGTCGTGGTGAGCGACGCTGGCCTGAGCAACGCGGTCAAGGACCTCGGCGGCAGCGCTATCGTCGGACTCCCTATTCGCGTGGGGGTCAAGGCGGATGGCACAGTCTCGTACCAGACCCTGGAATACTGGGAGCGCGCCTATCTGCGCAAGGACTACGGCAAGGCAGAGGTAGCCGTCAAGGCGGCGGCCGCCAAACTCGAGCAGGCACTTGGTGGCGGCGCGGCCTTCGGTGGCGACGTCAAGACCGAGGATCTTGCCAACTATCGCTACATGTTCGGCATGGAGCGCTTTGACAGCGGCAATTCGCTACTCAAGGAGTATGCGAATTTCGACGATGCCATTAAGGCCGTGCACGACAACCTTGCCAAGGGCGTCAAGGCCACGGCCAAGGTCTATGAGGTCGTGGTACCGGACAAGAAGATCGCGGTGTTCGGCGTTGCGATGAACGATCCCGAGTACGGTGAAGGCTGGTGGGTGAACAAGATCGGTGCCGATCACGTTGCGGCGCTGCCGTGGGAAGTCTTCGTGGTCAACGGCAAGGTCTATGCCCTGTTCGGCCGCTTCCGTACCGCGCTGGCCTGGCCGTCCCTGGGCATGGGCCAGTTCATGGGCATCTCGATCCATCCGGATCGTACGAGGGAAATGCTGGAAGCCGTTGCCGGCGTCCAGTAGCAGCCTGCGCGCCTAGCCGCCTAGGCGCGCCAGTTGCGCGGCGAGCTTCGTCCGGAGATCGGCGAAGGTCGCCAGCCGCTCCTTCTCCTGGCTGACCACGGTCGCCGGAGCGCGCTCGACAAAGCTCGGGGTCGCCAGCTTCTTCTCGGCCTTGGCGATCTCGCCTTCGATGCGCGCGAGTTCCTTGCCGAGCCGTTCCCTCTCGGCGGCGACATCGATCTCGATCTTCAGCATCAGCCTGAAGTCGCCGACGATCTGCACCGGCGCTTCCGACACCGGCAGCTGATCGCCGGCGGCCGTGACCTCCGATAGCTTGGCCAGCGCCGCAAGATACGGCGCGTAGGCTTCGACGGCGGCCTTGTCGCCAGCGGCGACCAGCGGCACCTTCTGCGCCGGCGAGAGATTCATCTCGCCGCGCAGGCTGCGGCAGGCATTGACCATGTCCTTGAGCGTCGCGACCCGCTGTTCGGCCTTCTCGTCGCAGCGCGACAGGTCGGCCGACGGATACCGCTGCAACATCAGCGTGGCGCCATCACTGACTTTCACGCCGCCTATTGGCGCCACGGTCTGCCAGAGTTCCTCGGTGATGAAGGGGATCAGCGGATGGGCGAGGCGCAGCATGGTCTCGAGCACACGCACCAAGGTACGCCGTGTCGCGCGCTGCTGGGCTTCGCTGCCCGTCTGCATCTGCACCTTCGCGAGCTCGACGTACCAGTCGCAGTACTGGTCCCAGACGAATTCGTAGATGGCCTTGGCCAGCAAGTCGAAACGATAGTCGGCGAAATGCTTTGCGACTTCCGCTTCCAGCTTCTGCAGCAGGCTGACGATCCAGCGGTCGGCTGGCGAGAAGTCGAGATACTGGGCATTGCATGAATCCGAGCCACGTTCGGCCAGACCGCAGTCCTTGCCCTCGCAATTCATCAGCACGAAGCGCGTGGCGTTCCACAGCTTGTTGCAGAAGTTGCGGTAGCCCTCGCAGCGTTGCATGTCGAACTTGATGTCTCGTCCAGGCGAGGCGAGCGAGGCGAAGGTGAAGCGCAGCGCGTCGGTGCCGAAGCCGGGGATGCCGTTGGGGTACTCCTTGCGCGTGCGCTTCTCGATCTGCTCTGCCTGCTTCGGGTTCATCAGGCCGGTGGTGCGTTTCTTCACCAGTTCGTCGAGGCTGATGCCGTCGATCAGGTCGATGGGGTCGAGCACGTTGCCCTTCGACTTCGACATCTTCTGGCCTTCGGCATCGCGGATCAGGCCGTGCACATACACATCGCGGAAGGGGATCCTGCCGGTGATGTGCCTGGTCATCATCACCATGCGCGCCACCCAGAAGAAGATGATGTCGAAACCGGTGACGAGCACAGAGGAGGGCAGATAAAGATCTAGAGTGGGGTTCGGGTGGCCGGCCGGATCTTCCTGCCATTGCGGGGTCCAGTCGAGCGTCGAGAACGGCCAGAGCGCCGACGAATACCAGGTGTCGAGCACGTCTGGATCGCGCTCGAGCCCGCCGGTGTAGCCGTCCTTTTTCGCCAGTTGGTAGGCTTCACCTTCGTCGTGGGCGACGTAGCAGCGGCCGTCGTCCGAATACCAGGCGGGAATCTGGTGGCCCCACCACAATTGGCGGGAGATGCACCAGTCCTGGATGTTGTTCAACCACTGGTTGTAGGTGTTCACCCAGTTCTCGGGCACGAAGCGAATGTCGCCCGAGGCCACGCATTCCAGCGCCTTGCCTGCGATGCTCTTGCCATCGGCGCCCGGCTTGCTCATGGCGACGAACCACTGGTCGGTGAGCATGGGTTCGATGACCGCGCTGGTGCGGTCGCCGCGCGGCACCATCAGCTTGTGCGGTTTGACGCAGACCAGCAAACCATTGATTTCGAGATCGGCAACGACCGCCTTGCGCGCCTCGTAGCGGTCCATGCCGCGGTAGCGTTCGGGGCCGTGTTCATTGATGCGCGCGTCGAGCGTGAAGATGTTGATCGGCGCAAGGCCGTGGCGGTGACCGATCTGCCAGTCGTTGAAGTCGTGTGCCGGCGTGATCTTGACGCAGCCGGTACCGAATTCCTTGTCGACGTAGACATCGGCGATGACCGGAATCGTCCGGCCGGTGAGCGGCAGCACGACGTGCTTGCCGACCAGGTGGGCGTAGCGTTCGTCTTCCGGGTTCACGGCCACGGCGACGTCGCCGAGCATGGTCTCCGGCCGCGTCGTCGCCACTGTCAGCGAACCGTTGCCCATGTTGGCAGATTCGGCGAACGGATACTGGATCTCCCACATGAAGCCGTCTTCTTCCTCGCTGACGACTTCGAGGTCGGAGACGGCGGTGAGCAGCTTCGGGTCCCAGTTGACCAGACGCTTGCCGCGGTAGATCAGGCCTTCCTTGTAGAGGCGGACGAAGGTCTCGGTGACGATCTTCGAGAGTCCCGCATCCATGGTGAAGCGCTCGCGGCTCCAGTCCGGCGACGTACCCAGCCGGCGCATCTGGCGAGTGATGGTGCCACCGGAGTATTCCTTCCACTCCCACACTTTTTCGAGGAACTTCTCCCGGCCGAGGTCGTGGCGGGAGATGCCCTGGGCATCCAACTGGCGCTCGACGACGATCTGCGTGGCGATGCCCGCGTGGTCGGTGCCGGGCTGCCAGAGGGTGTTGTCGCCGCGCATGCGGTGGTAACGGGTCAGCGCATCCATCAGCGTCTGGTTGAAACCGTGGCCCATGTGCAGGGTGCCGGTCACGTTCGGTGGCGGCAGCAGGATGCAGAAGTTGGCCTGTTTCGACTTGTCCAGACCGGCGGCGAAATAGCCGTTGGATTCCCAGACGGGGTACCAGCGCTGCTCGATATCGGCAGGCTCGAAGCTTTTGGCGAGTTCCATGGAAGCCCTGAGTTTCAGCGGCAAAAGGGAAGAAATTATATCGAAGTGCCGGGCTTAGGCCGCCCGCGCTGCGGCTCTATGCCCCGGGGCCGGCGCTCCGCGACGCCTGATTTTCGTCCTCGATCACCATTTGCAGCTTGGGCAACAAAATGGCCCGCGCTTCCGCGGTCACCTGATCGATCAGCTGGTCGGTGACACCATCCAGGACCCGCAGGACGATCTGGGGCAACTCGTCATCGAGCCAGGCCGCCAGTTCCTCGGCCAGCGCCCGACGCTGGCGTGGCAATCGATCGAATAACATCTCCCGTGCCAATGCCTCGAGGCGATCCGGCGGCAGGACGGAGGACGGCAGTGGATCTGGGGGCGCCGGCTCGAGTGTCAGGGTCGAAGTTGTCGAGACGATGTCGGTCAGTACCGGCAAGCCGTCATCCTCGCCGCCACTGCGGGCCGGTGGCGCTGCGGCAAGACCGTGACTACGCATGAAACTATCGGCCTGGGCGATGACCCGCTCGCTCTCGTCCATTTCAAAGCCCCCCGGAAATGTCGCGTGCTTCCAGTGCGTAGCCTCGTTCCCGGTAGAACTTGAAGCGTTCGCGGGCCGGCAGACGGTCGGTGTCCGAGGTGCTGACGATTTCCACCAATTCCTCGAAGCGGGAAAAGCCCGGTGGTAATTCGTCGGCCAGGTTGAGCAGACAGACATCGTGAGGCAGGCGGTCCAGATTGTCGGTCATCACGATCGGCGTTTCATCGGCCAGCGCCGAGTTGGCTAGGCAATGCGGCACGAACCCCGTGGCCGGCTGGGACCAGAGCAGGCGGCCCAGATCTTCGGCCTCCTTCCGTTCGGGAACGTAGACCATCACCCGCCGTCGCCGGGCCCAAGCCTGCCGGAGCCAACTGGCGGCCGCTGTCAGGCGGTCGGGAGCGCCGTGAAGGAACTCGATACGCGTCACGGCTTGGCGGCTGCGGCGGCTCGCGCCAGCAGGAAATGCGTGAGCAGTGGCACCGGACGACCGGTGGAGCCTTTTTCCTTGCCGGAGCGATATGCAGTACCGGCAATGTCCAGATGTGCCCAGTCGTACTTCTTGGTGAAGCGTGAAAGGAAACTGGCTGCCGTGATGGTTCCGGCGGCGCGTCCGCCGATGTTTGCCATGTCGGCGAAGTTGCTCTGCAGTTGTTCCTGATAGTCCTCCCAAAGCGGCATCTGCCAAGCCCGGTCGTGCGCCTCCTGGCCGGCATCGAGCAGTTCGCGCGCCAAGGCGTCATCGTTGGCCAGCAGGCCGGTGGCGACATGGCCGAGGGCGATGACACAGGCGCCGGTCAGCGTTGCGACATCGACCACGCAATCCGGATCGAAGCGTTCCACGTACGTGAGCGCATCACAAAGGATCAGACGGCCTTCCGCGTCGGTGTTGAGGATTTCCACGGTCTGCCCGGACATGGAAGTGATCACGTCGCCCGGCTTGGTTGCGGCGCCGCCCGGCATGTTCTCCGTGCTCGGAATGGCGGCGATGACATTGAGCGGCAGCTTCATCTGGGCGACGGCCTTCATCGTTCCCAGAACGCTCGCGGCGCCGGACATGTCGAATTTCATTTCGTCCATTTCGGGGCCAGGCTTCAAGGAAATGCCACCGGTGTCGAAGGTTATGCCTTTGCCGACCAGCACGATCGGTTTCTGGCCTGCCTTGCCGCCTGCGTACTTGAGCACGATGAACTTGGGCGGTTCGTGCGAGCCACGCGCCACTGAAAGCAACGTGTGCATGCCGAGCTTTTCCATGTCCTCCCGTTCGAGAACTTCCACGGTCATCCCGTGCTCGCTGGCGATTTCGCGGGCCTGATCGGCAAGGTAGGCAGGCGTGCAGATGTTGCCCGGCAGGTTGGCCAGGTCCTTCATGAGCGTGGCGCCGGTGGCAATCGCCTGCCCCTGGGCCAATGCGTCCTCGGCCATCGCCAGTTCGTTGCGGCGCTCGACGCAGAAGGTCAGCTTGCGCAGGGGCCGCCGGACATCATCCTTCTTCGACTTGAGCTTGTCGAAGCGGTATAGCGCTTCCAGCGCGACCATGGCGGCCTGCCGTACCCGCCAGACGACATCCCGCTTCTTGACCATGAGCTCAGTGAGATAGAGCGTGCCATCGAAGCCGCCGGTCTCGTTGAGCGTCTTGACCGCGGTGGCCACGGCGGTTCGAAATTCCTTCTCGCGAAATTCCTTTTCCTTGCCGAGCCCGACCAGCAGGACACGGTCCGCCAGGGTACCGGGCACGTTGTGCAGCAAGAGGGTCGAGCCAAGCTTGCCTTCCATGTCGCCACGGCGTACCAGGTCACCCAAGTACCCTCGCCCGGCGTTATCGATAACTTCCGCCGGCACGGACAGCTTGCGGGGCTCGAAAACGCCAACCACGACGCAGGCGCTTCGCTGTTTTTCGGGGCTGCCGCTTCTTATGCTAAATTCCACGTGTCGCTCCTAGTATGCGTGGGGAGGGAAGTCTTGATGTTTTGCTAGAATTTAAACACCTTGCGATTATCGCCAATACTTTTGGCAAAAGTCAAAGCCCACGGATCAAGGCCGGGATAGCGTCGAGATGCTCTTCCAGCGCGCAGCCAAGCGCGAATTCTCCCAGACCGCCGCGACAGTCTTTGTTGCGCTCTTTGCCATTCTCCTCACGACGCAGTTGATCAGGCTGCTTGGCCAGGCGGCCGGGGGCAGGATTGCGTCGGAGGGTGTCATAGCATTGCTGGGTTTTGGCGCTATCAATTATCTGCCGACCTTGCTGTCGCTCACTCTGTTCATTTCGGTATTGCTGACGATGTCGCGCTCGTACCGCGATTCCGAGATGGCGATCTGGTTCTCCAGCGGCATGCCCCTTACGGCATGGGTAAGGCCCGTGGTGAGTTTCGCGCTGCCGCTGGTGATTCTCGTTGGCGTCTTGTCGATCTTCCTTTCGCCGTGGGCGCTCACCAAGAGCGCGGAGTACCGTCAGCGCATGGACGAGCGCGACGACGTGTCGCGAATTTCACCGGGAGCTTTCCAGGAATCCACTCAGGCCGAACGGGTGATCTTCGTCGAGGCTGTCGCCGGCGACGAAGGGAGAGTCAGAAACGTGTTTGTCAGTTCCGTTCATCAGGGACGGCTCGGCGTCGTCGTCGCGGCCGAGGGGCATACCGAGGTTTCCCCAGCGGGCGACCGCTTCCTAGTACTGGACCGCGGGAGGCGCTATGAAGGGCAGCCCGGTTCCCGGGAGTACCGCCTCATGGAGTTTGAACGCTATGGCGTTCGCATCGAAACCAAGGAAGGCCGAGGAATCGAGCAGACACGAAAGAACATGCCGGTTTGGGAACTCCTGCGCCAGCCGACCCCGGGCAATCTTGGCGAACTTCTTTGGCGGGTAGGCATGCCGATTCTGGCGCTCAACCTGGCCTTGCTGGCGATCCCTCTCTCGTTCGTCAATCCTCGGGCCGGACGCACCAATAACCTTCTCCTGGCACTGCTGACGTTCATGATCTACAGCAACATGATCAGTATCAGCCAGGCCTGGGTTTCGCAGGGAAGACTGCCGTTTGAAATCGGTGTGTGGGCGGTACATGCGGTGATGTTCATCTGCATGCTGGCGTTGCTCTTCCGGCGTCTGATGGTGTTTTCCTGGGGGCGTTGGTGGCGCTGACAAGCGGCATCCGCGTTTTCGAGCGTTATCTCGCGCGCGAGATCTACGCGTCGACGCTTCTTGTCCTGGCTGCATTCCTGGCGCTATTTGCCTTTTTCGACCTCGTGAATGAATTGGGAGACGTCGGCAAGGGCAATTACCAGCTTTACCATGCCGTAGGCTACGTGCTGCTTACCCTTCCCGGCTACGTCTATGAACTACTGCCAATCGCGGTGTTGATCGGCAGCCTGTACGCGCTGACATTACTGGCGAGACACTCCGAGATCACCGTCCTGCGCGCCTCCGGGCTATCCACCGCCACGCTCGTGCTTGCCTTGATGAGAATCGGTGCGCTCTTTGTGCTTCTGACCTTCGTGGTCGGGGAATTCATCGCGCCTCCCGCGGAACGGGCGGCACAGCAGTTGCGCCTGCAGGCGATGAGTTCTGTCGTCGGCCAGCAGTTCCGCTCGGGCTTGTGGGTCAAGGACGAACATGCCTTTGTCAACGTTCGCGAGGTCTTACCGGACACATCCTTGCGCGGAATCCGGATCTACCAGTTCGATCAGAACTACCAGTTGTTGTCGATCAGCGAGGCCGAAGCAGCGCATTTCCAGCCGCCGAACAGCTGGCAACTCGCCAATGTTGCCCAAACGCTATTCGAGGGCGAGCGCGTCCGTGTTGACCGCCATGCCGAAGTCCTGTGGCAGTCGGCCCTGTCTCCCGACATCCTGACCGTCTTGCTGGTCGACCCCGGGCGAATGTCCCTGGTCAATCTTTATCTCTACACCCGCCACTTGACCGAAAACCGTCAGAAGACGCAGCGTTACGAAATTGCCATGTGGAAGAAAGTGTTCTATCCCATGGCCGCGCTGGTCATGATGATCCTTGCGCTGCCATTCGGCTATCTGCATGATCGGCTGGGAAACATCAGTTTCAAGGTATTTTCGGGAGTCATGCTTGGCGTGGCTTTTCATATGTTGAACGGATTGTTTTCTAGCCTTGGTGTGATCAACAGCTGGCCGCCTCTTTATGCGGCGGTTACGCCCAGCATACTTTTCCTGCTGGCAGCGACGGCGATGATCTGGTGGGTGGAGCGGCGCTGATCAGCGCTTGAGTACGATGCGCGTACCGGCCAGTCTGTCGTGCAGAAACTGGCGGTCGCGGTCGAAAAACGCCCAGAGCAACCCGGCGCCATAAAGAAGCAGGCTCGGCCATGCCAGTAGATAGCGCAATGCCAGTTGCGACCACGTTGGCACAAGGCCGTTTACCGACTGCAACTGGATATTCCAGGTCTGCATGGCCAGGGTTTGACCGCCATGGCGCCCGTACCAGAGGAAATAGCAGCCCAGGAGCAAGAAGACGTGGAGAACGAGCGCTGAACCAGGGGAGGTGACGCCAGCGACCAACCCAAGCGCGAGATGCGGAACTAGGAATAGCGCGCCGAGTACGCCAAGCAGGAGCAGGCACTCGTAGATCAGGCTGGCGAGGCGACGGCGAATGCCTGATAGTTCTTCCGCCACCGATTTTCCCCGTGGCGTGCTCGCCTTACTTATTGCCTGAGCTTATTGAGGGTCCGGAAGCCTTCTTGGGGGCCGACTTCGCGGCAGTGTCCCGCAGGCGTTGCTTTTCCTCGTCGGGTAGTGTCTCGTATTCGGACCACAGTTGCCTTACGGCCTGGCGCTGTTCGGAAGTGGCCTTCTGAATATTCCGATATTTCTCGCGCGCCGCTTTCCGCTCCTCCGGGGTCAGTCGAACCCAGTCCTTCATGCGTTGCTGCACACGTTGCTGTTCGAGCGGGGCCATGCGTGGATAGCGATCCGCAATCTCCAGCCACTTCTTCTTGCGCCATGATTCCAAGTGACCCCATTCGGCCGAAAGCGGTGCGAGAATCCTTTGCTTGTCGGCGGGCAAGTCGCTCCACCCGGAGGGAGGCGCCAAAGCGGCTGTCGCCGTCACTGGCGCCAGCGCCGCCAGCACTATTCCGGCAAGGAATTGTCTTCGTGCTGAGAGAGGCGGTCGAGCCATGCCATGAAGCCCTGGTCAAGATAGGCGCTAGGTGAAACTTCATCGCTGAGGAGCGCCATGTCGATTTCAGCCAGGGCTGCCGCTTCGCGATTCTCCTGCCAAATGTGCATGCCGAAAGCGCCGACAAGCAATGCCAGCAACGCCAGCACGCCACGATAATGCCGGTGCACCGACAGGAGGACCCCCTGGCCGATCCCGGCAACGCCATAGGTGGCAACGGCCAGTTCTGCACGGCGAGCCACCGCGCGCTGTCTCGCCTCGTGCAGTCGTCCGGTTACTTTCGCGCCAATATTTTCTGTGCCCTGGTCGAGCAAGCGGCACAAGCTTGTCGCGAACCGAGCTTCATTGAAATCATGTCTCATGGCAACCTGATGCCTTTCGCACTCAGTGCCGCAGCCAACGCATGAGTGGCACGCGAGCAATGCGTCTTGACGCTACCCTCGGAACAACCCATGGCGGCTGCAGTTTCGGCAATGTCCATATCCTGCCAATAACGTAGCAGAAACGCCTCGCGTTGACGCGGCGGCAGCTTGTTCAGCTCTTTTTCAATGATAGCAATGAGTTGGTTCTGCTCGAGTGAGGCGTGCGGGTTGCCTATGGAGGATTCTGCAGGGGTTGGCAGGCTTTCCAGCGGGTCGGCGTCGTCGTCGTCCGCCGAGAAGGCGGACAGGAGCGTCGTCCATGTCGAACGGACTTTCTGCCTTCGATAGTGGTCCCGGATGGTGTTCTGCAGGATGCGTTGAAACAGCAGGGGCCATTCGGCGGCAGGCTTTGCGCCATATTTTTCCGACAGCTTGATCATGGCATCCTGAACGATATCCAGTGCATCGTCCTCGTCACGAACAGCGAAAAGCGCCTGCTTGAAGGCGCGGCGTTCAACGCTGGCAAGAAAATCGGAAAGTTCTGAAGGGGAAGCCAGGTCGAAATCCTTGTGGATCAAGCGATTATGGCATTCGCTCGCCGTCGGCTGGTCTCTCGCTACCTTGACCAACCGCCTGTGAGCCAGTAAGGTAACGCGTTTTAGGTCGAATCCCCACGAATTCGGGAACAAATGATGCAGTTGACTGGCGCTGAGATTGTAATCAGGTGTTTACAAGAAGAAAAGGTTGAGCACGTTTTCGGTTATCCGGGAGGCTCGGTACTTTTCATTTATGACGAGTTGTTCAAGCAGGATCAAATCAAGCATGTTCTGGTCCGGCACGAACAGGGCGCCGTGCATGCCGCAGATGCTTATTCCCGCTCGTCCAACAAGATCGGCGTCTGCATGGTTACCTCCGGTCCTGGGGTCACCAATGCAGTGACTGGAATTGCCACGGCCTACATGGACTCGATTCCCATGGTGGTGATCACAGGCCAAGTGCCGACTGCCTACATTGGCCAGGATGCCTTCCAGGAAGCGGATACGGTCGGCATCACGCGGCCCTGTGTTAAGCACAATTTCTTGGTCAAGAGCATCGATGAACTGGCGCTGACCATCAGGAAAGCCTTCTATCTGGCCAACAGCGGCCGACCGGGTCCGGTACTGGTGGATATTCCCAAGGACATCACGACCCAGAAGTGCGAGTTTCAGTATCCCAGGCAGGTTTCCATGCGGTCTTATAGCCCGGTTGTCAAGGGGCATGCCGGACAGATCAAGAAGGCTCTGCAGATATTGCTGGAAGCCAAGAGGCCGATTATCTACACGGGCGGGGGAGTCATTCTTTCGGATGCCGCCGAGAAGCTGACCAAATTGACCCGTGCGCTGGGGTTCCCCATCACTCAAACCCTCATGGGGCTGGGCGGCTTCCCGGCCACGGACAAGCAGTTCCTTGGCATGCTCGGGATGCATGGGACATATGAAGCCAACATGGCGATGCAGCATGCCGATGTCGTTCTGGCGATCGGTGCGCGTTTCGACGACCGGGTGATCGGCAATCCAGCCCACTTTGGCCAGGTTCCCCGCAAGATCATTCACATCGACATCGACCCGTCGAGCATCTCGAAGCGTGTCAAGGTCGATGTGCCCATCGTCGGCAACGTTCCGGACGTGGTGGACGAACTGATCAAGCAGATGGCGGCGGTTGACGCGAAGACGGAAGGCAAGGCGCTGGCGGCGTGGTGGAAGGAAATCGAGAGCTGGCGCGGGCGCAACTGCCTGAAGTACAAGCAGGGCAAGGATATCATCGTGCCTCAGTTCGTCGTCGAGAAGCTCTATGAAGTGACAAACGGCGACGCTTTCGTTACTTCCGACGTTGGGCAGCATCAGATGTTCGCGGCACAGTTCTACAAGTTCGACAAGCCGCGTCGCTGGATCAACTCGGGGGGGTTGGGCACCATGGGGTTCGGCCTGCCGGCTGCAATGGGTGTTCGATTTGCCAACCCGAAGGCTCAGGTAGCCTGCATCACGGGCGAGGGATCGATCCAGATGTGCATTCAGGAGCTGTCTACCTGCAAGCAGTTTCGCCTGCCGATCAAGATCATCAATCTGAACAACGGCTACCTCGGCATGGTCCGGCAATGGCAGGAGATGTTCCACGGCAATCGCTACGCTGAATCCTATGTCGATGCCTTGCCGGACTTCGTCAAGCTGGCCGAGGCGTATGGCCATGTCGGCATGCGCATCGAAAAGCCCGCGGATGTCGAGCCGGCCTTGCGCGAAGCCTTCACCAAGCACAGGAACGACCTCGTGTTCATGGATTTCATCATCGACCCGAAGGCCAATGTCTTCCCGATGGTCGCCGCCGGCAAGGGTTTGTCCGAGATGATTCTGGCGGAGGATCTCTGACCATGCGCCACATCATTTCCATTCTGATCGAAAACGAAGCGGGCGCCTTGTCACGCGTGTCCGGACTGTTCTCGGCGCGCGGCTACAACATCGAGTCGCTGACCGTCGCGCCGACAGAGGACGCGTCGCTTTCCCGCATGACCATCGTCAGCGTTGGCTCTGACGACATCATCGAGCAGATCACCAAGCAGCTCAACAAGCTGATCGACGTGGTCAAGGTGGTCGATTTATCCGAGGCCGCGCACATCGAGCGCGAACTCATGCTCGTCAAGGTCCGGGCGACGGGCAAGGATCGCGAGGAGATGAAACGCGTCGCGGACATCTTCCGAGGCCGCATTATCGACGTTACCGAATCGAGCTACGTTATCGAGTTGACGGGCAATACCGCCAAGCTCGACGCCTTTCTCGACGCCATCGACCGTTCGTTGATTCTCGAGACCGTGCGGACCGGCGTTTGCGGCATTGGCCGCGGCGACAGGATTCTGCGTGTCTGAGATTGTTTCCCGCTGACCGTTTTTTGCAACAGTTTTCCCAAGCGAGGTTTGATATGAAGGTTTATTACGACAAGGATGCCGACCTGTCGCTCATCAAGGGCAAGAAAGTCACGATCGTCGGTTATGGCTCCCAGGGCCACGCCCATGCCCTCAATCTCAAGGAGTCGGGTGTGAAGGTGACCGTCGGCTTGCGCAAGGGCGGTGCTTCCTGGGACAAGGCGAAGAAAGCCGGCCTCAAGGTCGAGGAGGTCGCCAAGGCCGTCAAGGACGCCGACGTCGTCATGATGCTGCTGCCCGACGAAAACATTCCTTCGGTCTACTATGCCGATGTCGAGCAGAACTTGAAGAAAGGCTGCGCGCTGGCATTCGCCCATGGCTTCAACATCCACTATAACCAGGTGGTGCCGCGCGGTGATATCGACGTGGTCATGGTGGCCCCCAAGGGCCCTGGTCACACGGTGCGCTCCGAGTACCTGCGTGGCGGCGGTGTCCCTTCGCTGATCGCGGTGTATCAGGACAAGAGCGGCAAGGCCAAGGACATTGCCCTTTCGTATGCCGCGGCCAATGGTGGGACCAAAGGTGGCGTCATCGAAACGACCTTCCGCGATGAAACCGAAACCGATCTGTTCGGCGAGCAGGTCGTGCTGTGCGGTGGCCTGGTCGAACTGATCAAGGCCGGCTTCGAGACCCTCACCGATGCGGGCTATGCGCCGGAGATGGCCTATTTCGAATGCCTTCACGAAGTCAAGCTGATCGTCGACCTGATTTTCGAGGGCGGCATCGGCAACATGAACTATTCGATCTCCAATAACGCGGAGTTCGGCGAGTACGTCACCGGTCCGCGCGTGATCGCTGGTGAAGCACGCGCTGCGATGAAGGCGGCCCTGAAGAACATCCAGAATGGCGACTACGCCAAGCGCTTCATCCTCGAGGGACGCACCAATTACCCCGAGATGACCGCGCGCCGCCGCCTCACCGCCGCCCATCCGATCGAGCAGGTGGGCGGACAACTGCGTGACATGATGCCCTGGATCAAGAAGAACAAACTGGTCGACCAGAGCAGGAACTGATCCCACGACAAGGCTTGGCGCATCGGGCACGGCATGGCTGTGCCCGTTTTGCTTGTAAAACAACAGACAGATGCATTCTTATCCTCATCCCTTGATTGCACGCGAAGGCTGGCCGTTTATCACCGCAGCGGTAGGGACCGCGGTGTTGGTGACGTGGCTGGCCGGTTTCGCCTGGTCGCTGCCGTTCTGGATAATCGCCCTCTTTGTCCTCCAGTTCTTTCGTGATCCGGCACGCGAAATCCCGGGCGATTCCAGCAGCGTGCTGTCGCCCGCCGACGGGCGGATCGTCGCCATCCAGTCGGCGCTAGACCCCTGGCTCAAGCGGAACGCCCTGAAGATCAGCGTCTTCATGAATGTGTTCAATGTGCACTCCAATCGCAGCCCGGTCGATGGCGAGGTCAAGGTGCGCTGGTACAACCCCGGGAGTTTCGTTAACGCGGACCTTGACAAGGCGTCGACCGAGAACGAGCGCAATGCCTTGCATATCCGCACGGCCACGGGGCAGGATGTCACTTGCGTGCAGGTTGCCGGCCTGATCGCGCGACGCATCCTGTGCTATGTCGATGCGGGCTCGAAGCTGGCGCGCGGGCAGCGCTACGGCTTCATCCGTTTCGGTTCCCGCGTTGACCTTTACCTGCCGGTCGATGTGCGCGTGTGCGTGACGATCGGTGACAAAGTGCGTGCCACCAGCACCATACTCGCCGTGCTGCCATGACTGACTTTCGCATCCTGCCGTGACTTTCCCGGTGCAACGGACTGGTGGCTAGATCCCGATGACGGTATTGCGCCCCCGCAATTCGCTGACGAGGAACGAGATTCGTCGGCGTGGCATTTACATTCTTCCGAATCTGTTTACCACGGCCGCGCTGTTTGCTGGATTCTTCGCCATCGTGCAAGCGATGAACCAGCGCTTCGAGGTATCGGCGGTGGCTATTTTCCTGGCCATGGTGTTCGATGGGCTGGACGGCCGCGTCGCCCGCCTGACCCACACGCAGAGCGCGTTTGGCGCCGAGTACGACTCCCTGTCCGACATGGTGTCCTTCGGCGTGGCGCCGGCGCTGGTGATGTATGAATGGGCGCTCAAGGGCTTGGGCAAACTCGGCTGGATCGCCGCGTTCATCTACTGCGCTGGCGCTGCCTTGCGCCTTGCGCGCTTCAACACCAACATCGACGTCGTCGACAAGCGCTACTTCCAGGGCCTGCCCAGTCCTGCGGCTGCGGCCTTGGTGGCGGGCCTGGTCTGGGTCATGATCGACAACGGCTGGACGGGGGAGGAGGCACGCTGGTATGCCTGCGTACTGACCATGTTTGCCGGCATCACCATGGTCAGCAACATTCGCTACTGGTCGGGCAAGGACATCAACCTCAGAAAGAGCGTGCCTTTCATCATCGTGGTTGCCTTCGCGGTCGGTTTCGCGCTGGTGTCCAGTTATCCCCCCGGCGTGCTGTTCGCCTTGTTCCTCGCTTATGCGCTGTCGGGCTATGTCATGACGGCATGGCAGGCAGGCGGACGCCGCCGAAATGTTGCGCGGCCTGAATAAAGCAGCTATATTCGAGCCCATGTTTGCGACAATTCTCCTTGCCGCCGCCATCCTCGCGCTATCCAGCTTATTGCTGGCCCGGCCGCTGCTGCGCCGCGCGCGCTAGCAGACCCTACCCCCACAATCCAGGTTTCCCCTGCCCGAAGGCCCGGCGCCCAGGCACTTCGAATTATTTTTCGACCCGTAGTCCGACAGGAGACGATCATGGCCAAAGACAAATTGATCATATTCGACACCACGCTCCGCGATGGCGAACAAAGCCCTGGCGCATCCATGACCCAGGAGGAAAAACTGCGCGTCGCGCGGCAACTCGAGCGCATGCGCGTCGATGTCATTGAAGCCGGCTTCGCCGCCGCCTCTCCGGGAGACTTCAACGCCATCAAGACCATTGCCGAGACCGTCAAGGACTCCACGGTATGCTCGCTCGCGCGCGCCAACGAGAATGACATTCGCCGCGCCGGCGAGGCGATCAGGCCGGCGCGTTCTGGCCGGATCCACACCTTCATCGCCACCAGCCCGATCCACATGGAAAAGAAGCTGCGCATGACGCCCGATCAGGTCGTCGAAGCGGCAGTCAATGCGATCGGCATCTGCCGCGAGTACACCGATGATGTGGAGTTTTCAGCGGAAGATGCCGTCCGATCGGACATCGACTTTCTTTGCCGCGTCTTTGACGCCGTCATTGCCGCGGGAGCCAAGACGATCAACGTGCCGGACACCGTCGGTTACAGCATCCCGTCCGTGTGGGGCGAGCGCATCCGGACGCTGATCGAGCGTGTGAAAGATGCCGACCGGGTGATCTGGTCAACGCACTGCCACAATGATCTCGGCATGGCAGTGGCCAATTCCCTCGCCGCCGTGCAGGCCGGTGCGCGTCAGGTCGAGTGCACCATCAATGGCCTGGGCGAGCGCGCCGGCAACGCATCGCTTGAGGAGATCGTGATGGCCGTGAAGACTCGCGCCGACATCTTCCATCTCGAAACCCGCATCGACACCACCCAGATCGTGCCCGCCTCGCGTCTCGTTGCGCAGATCACCGGCTATCCGGTGCAGCCAAACAAGGCCATTGTCGGCGCCAATGCCTTTGCCCACGAATCCGGCATCCATCAGGACGGCGTGCTGAAGCATCGCGAGACCTACGAGATCATGCGTGCCGAGGATGTCGGCTGGGCGCAGAACAAGCTCGTGCTCGGCAAGCACTCGGGCCGCAACGCCTTCAAGAACCGCTTGCAGGAGCTGGGCATTCCGGTGAACAGCGAGGAGGCCATCAATGCGGCGTTCGCGAAGTTCAAGGAACTTGCGGACAAGAAACACGACATCTTCGACGAGGACTTGCAGGCATTGATGTCGGATGAGGGGCTGCCGCCCGCGCACGAGCATTACAAGTTGCTTTCTTTCAAGTTCCATTCCGAGACGGGTGAAGTTCCTCACGCCGAATTGACGCTGTCGGCCGGTGGTGTCGAGCGACATGCCGAGGCCGATGGCGGCGGACCGGTCGATGCGGCATTGAAGGCGATCGAAACCGTCGTGGCCAGCGGTTCGGAACTGCTGCTCTACTCGGTCAATGCCATTACCACGGGTACCGACGCGCAGGGCGAAGTGACGGTACGGCTGGCCAATGCTGGCCGCATCGTCAACGGCCAGGGCGCCGATACCGACATCGTGGTGGCGTCGGCCAAGGCTTACCTCAATGCCCTGAATCGACTGTATCAGGGCAACGAGCGGCTCAATCCACAGTTGTAGCTGGCGCGCCGCAGGGGCTGCCATGCATCTTTCGGCGCCTTTCCGTCTGCCGGTACTGGTATTCAGGCGGTTCCGGGCCGAGCGACTGGCGCAGACGGCGGCTGCGCTGTGTTTCGCCACCTTGCTCGGCCTGGTGCCCATGATCATTGTCGCGGCGGCCTTGATCGATCATCTGCCTTTCGCTGCCTTGATCGGCAAGGCGCTCGAGAAGTTCCTGCTGGCGAATCTCTTGCCGGAAAAGGCCGGGGCCGTGATCGCCAATGTGGTCGGCCAGTTCGCAGGTCGCGCCGAGAATGTGACGATGGTAGGCATTGCCGCGCTCGCGGCCACAGCGCTGATGCAGATGCTGACCATCGAGCACGCCATCAACACCATCTGGAAAGTGCGCGCATCGCGTTCCCTGTTGCGGCGGCTCTGGATTCACGGTCTCGCCCTACTCTTGGGGCCGCTGCTTTTCGGCGCCAGCCTGGCCACCACGACCTATTTGGCGAGTGCCTCGCTGGGACTGGTTGCTGAACCCGAGTGGGTGACGACCATGGTGTTTCGCATCCTGTCCTTCGGTTTTGTCGCGGGCCTGTTCGCGCTGCTCTACTGGGGTGTGCCGAACCGGAACGTGTCGCGCTGGCATGCCGCCGTCGGTGGACTGCTGGCTGCTGGCGGCTTTCTTGGCATGCAGCGGCTGTTCGGCCTGTACATCGTCAAGTTCCCGGCCTATGCGCTGGTGTATGGATCTTTTGCCGCCTTGCCGATATTTCTCGTCTGGTTGTACGCGTCCTGGACGGTGATACTCGTTGGTGCCCTGGTGACGGCCGAATTGCCCAAGGCCATCGGGAACCCACCAGCTACTCGGCGGAGAAGTTTCGCCTGAATTCGAAGATTTCGATCTTTGACGTTTGCAGTACCAGATGATGCATCTGGCACTGGGTCACCTGCAACCGGTTATCGGTTTCCCGGATGAGCATGAATGTCCCGGGACACAGTTGCCCGCGCCGGGTCATCAGCGTCTCGCTGCGATCAAGGCCCGATACCGCCGGGAACAGCAGCGCAGGGCAGCGCCGGGATCCTTCCGCAAGCGGCTGGACGACTTCGACCGGAATCGCCGTCGGTGAAATCATCTCCAGCCCGAGTTCAAAGTGCTCGGGGTTGTCGCTGCGTGCCCAGCGAATCAATCCGATGTTCCATGGCCGCCCGGAAGCGGTTCTCAAGCCGAGGGCGTCCCCTGGGGCCATGTCCTCAATGGTGCCGGCGACATGCATCAACGCGAAGCCGCTGGGGCTTTCATTGAGCACCATCCAGTCGGTGATCGGCGTCGCATCACGGCTGACCTTCGCGGGCTCCCCACCGCGCAACATGTTCCAGAGCGTCTGGATGCGCGCGCAGATTTCCACGCGATAATGGCTCGGTCTTCGATGCGAATGGCGCCGCGGCACCGATGCCCATCGCTGCTGCGCGCGAACAAGGACCTCGCGATTCTCGTCGATGGTGTTCGCGGGCAGTCGCAATTCCTCCGGAGAGCGACCGTTCGCCAACTGAATCAGGTGCTGGCTGGCGATCTTGCCCAACGTGGCACAGGAAAAATAGAGGAGACTCCCCTGGCTGGGTGGCTGCCGGCGGGCGATGGCGACGGGCGGCAGGTCGCGGCTTTGTTCGAGCCAGTACCAGCGCTCCAATGGCGGCACCGGTTGGTTGCCCAACTCCACCGCCGGGCTGAATTGGCGCAGATATTCGATCAGGAAGGAAACTTCGCGCGCGGTGAAGGCTTCGGGCTGTGCCGCCACCAGCGCCAGCATGATCTTGAGCGAATCTCGCCCCGCTCCCGTCTGGCCACCGTTCGCTTTCTCGAGGAGCCTGAATGTATCCTGCGCCTGCAACCAGAGCCCATTCGGAACTGTTGTCGACACGATCAGGGCAATTTGTTGCTGTTCGGCAAGGTTGGCAAGTACGTGCGCGCAACTGGTGGAAATATCCTCCTCGGTGATCGCCGCGGAATCGCTATCCAACTGATGGAGCGAGTTCAATTGAGCAGTCGCCAGCAGGCCGCGCACGTCCAGCAAACCCTGGGCGATGGTTCGCAGCCGATGAGGCAGGGGCAGGGTGGCATCAAGCAGCCGAGGCCGCAGAATGACGCTGGTCGAATCGGAGCGTGCCTGCAGCAGCTCAAGCAGCTTCAGCCGCTGCACCGGCTGGATCATCGCCTCGGCAGCCTCCTTCAGGTATTGACGGAGGGCAGCGAGATCGTGCAGGGGATCGCCGGCGGGAGGGGCCTTGAGCCACGCCAGGGCGCTTTGCAGGATCGGTTGGGGTTGGAGACGATAGGAGATGGTCATGGCACCGGTACGGGCCGCCGAGGAAGCCGGCGGCCCGATTCTAGTAGAATTCATGCCCTTCCAATAGCCGCGGTTACTGCAGGATCGACATGAACACCTTGTTGTCACGCAAGCCGATTTCCCCCGCTGATCGACTGATCGTCGCCCTCGACGTCCCGGAGGCAGAGGCGGCGAAGGCGCTGGTGTCCCGGTTGGGCGACAGCGTTCGCTTTTACAAGATCGGCCTCGAACTGTTCATGGCCGGCGGCTATTTCGAACTCCTGGAGTGGCTGGTCAAGTGCGGGAAGAAAGTGTTCGTCGACCTCAAGTTCTTCGATGTTCCGGAAACCGTGCGCTCCGCCGTTCGGGCCCTGGCTGGCAGCGGCGCGACCTTTGCCACCGTTCATGGCAACCAGGCGATCATGGAAGCTGCCGTCTGGGACAAGGGCGATCTCAAGATCCTTGCGGTCACGGTGCTGACCAGTCTTGACCGGGGTGATCTGGATGATCTCGGTTTTGCCTGCGATGTCGACAAGCTTGTCCTGTCCCGGGCTCGCCGCGCCCTGGAGGCTGGCGTGGATGGTATCGTTTCCTCCGGCCTCGAGGCGCCGATGATCCGCCACGAACTCGGGGAGAAACTGCTCGTGGTGACGCCGGGCATCCGTCCGGTGGAGAACAAGCCTGCCGATGACCAGAAGCGGACGGTCGACGTGGCACAAGCGTTTCGCAATGGCGCCGACTACATCGTCGTCGGCCGGCCGATTCGGCAGGCTCCCGATCCGGGCGCGGCGGCACTGGCGGTTCAGCGGACGATCGCCGAGTTATTCAGCTGATTGATATTGTTAGAATTTAGATTATAATCGCCAGCTTTTTACGAATTTAAGGATCGACACATGGTTGTCATTCGGCTTGCCCGCAGCGGTGCCAAGAAGCGCCCTTTCTACAACATGGTGGTGACTGACTCGCGCAATCGCCGCGATGGCCGCTTCGTCGAGCGCATTGGGTATTACAACCCGGTTGCCGCCGAGAGCGAGCAGGGCCTGGTGATCAACGCCGAGCGACTGGCGTACTGGCAAGGCCAGGGCGCGCGCCTGTCGCCCACCGCTGCTCGCCTGACCAAGCAGGCGGTGCAGACGAAGGCCGCCTGATCGGCATGATCGTCCTGGGGCGTGTCGTTGCCCCATACGGCGTGCGCGGCTGGTTGAAGGTCAAGCCATTCGGGGATGATCCCGAAGCCTGGCGTGGCATGTCGCAGTTATGGCTGGGTGCCGATGCCGAGGGAGACCGCTGGCAGGCATTCAATCTCGAAAGCCTGCGTGCGCATGGCGCTTCGTGGGTGGTCAAACTGGCCGGCATCGATGACCGGACGGCTGCGGAAGTGGCGGACGGCCGGTTTGTCGGGGCGCCGCGCAGCGAACTGCCGCGCAACGAGACGGGCGAGTATTACTGGGCCGATCTGATAGGCCTGGATGTGATGAACGAACAGGGCGAGTCGCTTGGAAGGATCGACTCACTGGTGGAAACCGGTGCCCACCAGGTGCTGGTCGTGAGGAACGGCGAGAGCGAGCGGCTGCTGCCGTTTGTGGCGCAGGTGGTAAAGGACGTGGATGTGCCCGGTGGCCGAGTTCGGGTTGCCTGGCAAGTTGACTGGTGATGAGGGACTGGTGACGCTGCGTTTCGACGTCGTCACGATCTTTCCGGAGATGTTCGATGCCGTGACCGGCGCGGGCATCACGCGGCGGGCGATTGAGCGTGGCTTGTGGCGGCTGGCGACGTGGAACCCGCGCGACTGGGCCGAGAATGCCTACCGGACGGTGGATGACCGGCCCTTTGGCGGTGGTCCGGGCATGGTGATGATGCCGGGGCCGCTGGAGAAGACGATTGCGGCGGCGAAGGCGGATCGTGGCGGGACCGGCAGGGTGATTTACCTGTCGCCGCAGGGCAGGTCACTGAGCCATGGGCGGGTTGGTGAACTGGCTGTCACGGAGGGCGCAATCCTCCTCTGTGGCCGGTATGAAGGAGTGGATGAACGCCTGATCGGGCGTTGTGTCGATGAGGAAATCTCCCTCGGGGATTTCGTGCTGTCCGGCGGTGAAATTGCCGCGATGGCGCTGATCGATGCCTGCGTCAGGCAGTTGCCGGGGGCATTGAACGATGACGCCTCGGCAGTGCAAGAGTCGTTCGTGGCGGGCTTGCTGGATTGTCCGCATTACACGCGACCCGAGGTGTATGAAGGAATGGCGGTGCCGGATGTTTTGTTGTCCGGACATCACGAGAATATCCGTCGCTGGCGGCTGAAGATGTCGCTGGCGCGGACCCGGGAGCGCCGCCCGGAGCTGTTTGCCGAATGGCTGGCGCAACATGCTCGCGGCTTGAGCAAGGAAGAAGCGCAACTACTGCGTGAGATCGAAGTCGAATCGAACCGGTAGCTCTGCAGTCGTAACAAGCAGTGGCAGTCACAAGGAGAAAACGACATGAATCTGATTCAGCAGCTTGAACAGGAAGAAATCGCCCGTCTGGGCAAGACCATTCCCGCGTTCGCCCCGGGCGATACCGTGGTGATTCAGGTCAAGGTGAAGGAAGGTAACCGCGAGCGTCTGCAGGCCTACGAAGGCGTGGTCATCGCCAAGCGCAACCGCGGCCTCAATTCGAGCTTCATCGTGCGCAAGATTTCCGCCGGCGAGGGCGTCGAGCGGACGTTCCAGACCTACTCACCGCTGGTGGCCAGCATCGAGGTCAAGCGCCGCGGTGACGTGCGCCGTGCCAAGCTTTACTACCTGCGCGAGCGTTCGGGCAAGTCGGCGCGCATCAAGGAAAAGCTGGAAGTGCGCAATGTCGACAAGTCGGCGGGAAAAGCCTGACCGATCGGATCTCAATATCAGTAAAAACGGGGCGCAGGTCAGACGCCCCGTTTCTTTTTCCGTGCTTGCCGCTTTCGCTAGAGCGTCTTGTCGCGTTCGATCAGTGCGTAGGCCGAGTGGTTGTGGATCGACTCGAAATTCTCGGCTTCGGCTACGTAGGCGTCGATGCGCACGTCGGCATTGAGCATGCCGGCAACATCACGAATGATGTCCTCGACGAATTTGGGATTGTCATAGGCGCGCTCGGTGACGTATTTCTCGTCGGTGCGCTTGAGGAGACCGTAGACCTCGCACGATGCCTGCCCTTCGATCATCTGCACCAGGTCCTCGATCCAGACGAAAGTGTTGGTGCGGGCCGTGACGGTGATATGCGAGCGCTGGTTGTGGGCGCCGCGTTCTGAAATCTCCTTGGAGCACGGGCAGAGACTTGTAGCCGGCACCACGACCTTCATGGTCTGCCGATAAACGCCTCCGGCCAGGATTTCGCCGGTAAAGGTGACTTCATAATCCATCAGGCTCCTGACGCCGGATATCGGGGCTTGTTTGTTGATGAAATACGGGAAGTTCATCTCGACATGGCCGGTCTCGGCCTCGAGCCGCTTCACCATTTCGCGCAGCATGGACTCGAAGTTCTCCACCGAGATCTCGCGCTCGTAGCCGTTCAGAATCTCGAGGAAACGCGACATGTGCGTGCCCTTGAAATTGTGAGGCAGCCCGACATACATGTTGAAACTGGCGATGGTGTGCTGCACGCCGCCGCTCTTGTCGAGCACCCGCACGGGATGTCTTACCGACTTGATGCCGACCTTGTTGATGGGCAACTGGCGCGAATCGGCGCTGCCTTGTACGTCTGGAATGGCCATGGGATCTCTGATGTTCATGGAAATGCTCTTTCGGGGTTGGGGGTGCGCGGCGGTGCGATATGCCCATCGCGTCATTCATTCTGGCCCGAGAATAGCATTCCCGATAAAAATACTCAACTAATGAGGGCTTGCACTTGGCGAATGATACCCGCCGCATCCAGTCCAAGTTCCGCCAGCATCTGCGCCTGGTCGCCATGCTCGACGAAATGGTCCGGCAGGCCGAGACGCAACAGCGGCGTCCTGAGCGCCTGCGTTTCCAGCGAGCGCGCAACTTCCGAGCCGGCACCGCCGATGGCGGAATTTTCCTCGATGGTGACCAGCAGTTCGTGTGCTTCGGCGAGTTGCCTGACCAGACCATGGTCGAGAGGCTTGACGAAGCGCATGTTGGCAACCGTGGCGTCGAGCGTGCCGGCGGCGTCCAGCGCAGCTGAAAGCAGCGTGCCGAAGACGAGGAAGGCGATGCGCTTTCCGGACCGACGAAGTTCGCCCCTGCCGATCGGCAATGTTTCCAAAGTCAGCGATGGCGACACGCCGGGCCCGCTGCCGCGCGGATAGCGAACGGCGGTCGGGCCGTCGATGCGGAAGGCCGTGGTCAGCATCTGTCGGCATTCGTTCTCGTCGGCGGGCGTCATGACCACCATGTTGGGCACGCAGGCGAGATAGGAGAGATCAAAAGCCCCCTGATGGGTGGCGCCGTCGGCGCCCACCAGTCCGCCGCGGTCGATGGCCAGCATCACGGGCAGGTTCTGCAGGGCGATGTCGTGGATCAACTGGTCATAGGCGCGCTGCAGAAAAGTCGAATAGATGGCGACCACCGGTCTCATGCCCTCGCAGGCTAGGCCGGCGGCGAAGGTCAGGGCATGCTGCTCGGCGATGCCGACGTCGTGGTAGCGGCTCGGAAATTCCTCCGCAAAGCGCACTAGGCCGGAGCCCTCCCGCATCGCCGGTGTGATGCCGATGAGGCGTTCGTCCGCCTTTGCCATGTCGCACAGCCAGTCGCCGAAGATCTGGGTATAGGTGAGCTTGCCGCCGCCCTTGCCGGAGTCGATGCCGTTGGCGCTGTCGAATTTCGAGACGCCGTGGTACAGCACCGGGTCCGACTCCGCCAGTTTGTAGCCTTGCCCTTTCTTGGTGATGACGTGCAGGAACTGCGGGCCTTTCAGCTGGCGCAGATTTTCCAGGGTCGGAATCAGGGCTTCGAGATCGTGGCCGTCGATCGGGCCGATGTAGTTGAAACCGAATTCCTCGAACAGCGTTCCAGGAACGAACATGCCCTTGAAATGTTCCTCGGCGCGCTTGGCCAATTCCAGCAACGACGGCGAGACCGACAGCACTCGTTCGCCCGCGCGGCGGGCGGCATTGAACGTGCGGCCGGAGAGCAGCCGCGCGAGATACTTGTTGAGAGCCCCCACCGGCGGCGAGATCGACATGTCGTTGTCGTTGAGGATCACCAGCAGGTTGGCATCCGCGACGCCCGCGTTGTTGAGGGCCTCGAAGGCCTGTCCGGCCGACATGGCGCCGTCGCCGATGATGGCGACGACACGCCGGTCCGGTCCGCCGTTGTCGCGCTGCTGGCGCGCGGCGACGGCCATGCCCAGCGCGGCCGAGATCGACGTGGATGAGTGGCCGACGCCGAAGGTGTCGTAGACGCTTTCTGACCGACGCGGGAAGCCGCCGATGCCGTCCTTCATGCGCAGCTTCGCCATGCCGGCGCGGCGGCCGGTCAGCACCTTGTGCCCGTAAGTCTGGTGGCCAACGTCCCAGACCAGCCGGTCTTCTGGCGTATTGAACACATAGTGCAGGGCGATGGTCAGTTCCACCGTGCCGAGATTGGACGAGAGGTGCCCCCCCGTCTTGGAGACGGACTCGATTAGGAAAGCGCGCAACTCCTGCGCCAGCGCGCCGAGGGACTCGCGCGGCAGCGCACGCAGTGCGGCGGGATCGTCGATGGCTTCGAGCAGGGGATAGGTCATCAGAAGCTGCGCTCGGCGATGTAGTCGGTCAACGCGTGCAGGCGCGCGCCGCGCCCCTCGAAACGCCCGAGCGCCTCCTTGGCCTCGACTCGAAGCTCCGCGGCCTTGCGCTTGGCTTCGGCAATGCCGAGCAGGCTGACATAGGTTGGCTTGTGCTGGACCGCATCCTTGCCTGCGGTCTTGCCGAGCGTCGCGGTGCTGGCCTCGGCATCCAGGATGTCGTCCACGACCTGAAACAACAGGCCGGCGCGGCCTGCATAGCGGGCAAGGTCGGAAAGCGACTCGCCATCCGCGCCGCCGGCATGCGCGCCCAGCAGCACCGCCGCGCGAATCAGGGCGCCGGTTTTGTGGATGTGCATGAACTCGAGTTCTTCGACCGACAAGGTCTTGCCCACGGCACCAAGGTCGATGGCCTGGCCGCCAGCCATGCCGCGTGAACCGGCGGCGTGGGCAAGCAGCGCCAGCATCGGCGGCGTGCCGCCATGTTCCGCCAGCACCTGGAAGGCGAGCGTCTGCAGGGCATCGCCGACCAGTAGTGCGGTGGCCTCGTCGAACTCGATGTGGCAGGTGGGCTTGCCGCGACGAAGCACGTCATCGTCCATGCACGGCAGATCGTCGTGCACCAGCGAATAGGCGTGTATCAGTTCTGCCGCGCAGGCGGGGGCATCGAGACTGTCGGGATCGGCGGCGAAGATCTCGCCGGCGGCATGGCATAGCAGCGGGCGTACACGCTTGCCACCACCGAGCACCGAGTAGCGCATGGCTTCATGCAGGCGCGCGGGAGCCGTGCCGGCCGACGGCAGGAAGCGCGCGAGCGCCGATTCGGTTCGGGCCTGGATGGCCGACATCCAGCCACCGAAGTCCATCATTGGTTCTCCGGGCCGTTGTTGTCGGCAACATTGGCCTCTCGTAGCGTGCCGTTTTCAAGGATCTGCAATTTCCGCTCGACCGCCGCCAGGGTTTCCTGACACTGCCTGACCAGCGCGACGCCGCGCTCGTAGGACGCCAACGCGACTTCCAGTGGCGCGTCGCCGGCTTCCATAGACTGCACGATGGCTTCGAGTTCCCTGAGCGAGGATTCGAAGGACGCGACAGACGTTTCGCCGGGCGGCGGCGGATTGGCCTTGACCATGAAGTGAGCGGTGCTGAAAAAGTCGGAAAAGATACTCCAAGCCGCGCTTCCCGGTCAATTTGAGAACAATTTTGGCTATACTTGCCCAAGGCCCGGTATTGGGCCTTTTGTCCTTTTCTTTCCACTGTTTCCGGTTTCCGGTACTACTTGGAGGTTGGGAATCATGTCCGACATCGCGAGCCACGCCAAGCTCGACCCAGGCGTTTCTCAGTTCCCCGTTGATTGGTATTTCGACGAAAAGCTCTTTGAACTGGAGAAAAAGCTTATCTTCGATGCCGGGCCGGGGTACGTCGGCCACGAGCTGATGGTGCCGGAACTCTACAACTACCGTTCGACCGAGTGGACGGATCACGCGCATATCCTCGTTCGTCAGCCCGATGGTGTGTACCAGATGTCGAATGTCTGCCGGCATCGGCAGGCGATCATGCTTCAGGGGTCAGGCACGGCGCAGAACGTCGTCTGCCCGATTCACCGCTGGACGTACGACACCGAGGGCCAACTGATCGGCGCGCCGCATTTTCCGGCGAATCCCTGCCTCAACCTGAACAAGCGCAAGCTCGAATCCTGGAACGGCCTGTTGTTCAAGGGGCCGCGCTCGGCCAATCTCGATCTCGCCGGCATGAAGGTGGCGGGCGATTTCGATTTCTCGGGCTACAAGCTCGACCATGTCGAACTCCATCAGTGCAACTACAACTGGAAGACTTTCATTGAGGTGTATCTCGAGGACTACCACGTCGTGCCCTATCACCCCGGGCTGGGGAATTTCGTCACCTGCGACGACTTGGCCTGGCAGTTCGCCAACTGGTACTCGGTGCAGAGAGTCGGCATCACCTCGCTGGCCAAGACTGGCTCGCCGACCTATGCGCGCTGGCACAAGGCCGTGCTCGACTACTACAACGGCGAACTGCCGAAGCAGGGCGCCGTGTGGCTGACCTACTATCCGAACATCATGGTCGAGTGGTATCCGCACGTGCTGGTGGTGTCTACGCTGATCCCGCAGGATGTGGACAAGACGCTCAACGTGGTCGAGTTCTATTATCCCGAGGACATTGCACTGTTCGAGGCCGACTTCATCAAGGCCGAGCAGGCCGCCTACATGGAAACGGCCATCGAGGACGACGACATCGGCGAACGCATGGACCGCGGGCGCCATGCCCTGCTCAGGCAGGGACGCAGCGAGGTGGGCCCTTACCAGTCGCCGATGGAAGACGGCATGCAGCACTTCCACGAGTTCTACCGGCGCGTCATGGCCGAACACCTCGGTTAGAAGGAGGCGAACGGCAAAAGCGCCGGCCGTCGGGCCGGCGCTTTTCTTTTCGGGCCATGGCTTCCTTGTGGATGATTGCCGCCAGCTTCCTGTTCGCCTGCATGGGTGTATGCGTGAAGCTGGGGGCCGAGCGGTTCAGTGCCGGGGAACTGGTGTTCTATCGCGGCTTTATCGCGACCGTGATTCTCGGTGCCATCGTCGCCTGGCACCGGTTGCCGCTGACGACGCGGTACGCCAGGACGCATTTTTGGCGTGGCCTGGCCGGATTCACATCGCTGGTCGCCTACTTCTACGCAATCACCCTCATTCCGCTGGCCACCGCCGTTACGCTCAACTACACGTCGCCGCTGTTCCTTGCCTTGCTACTGGTGTTCTGGGTCGGGGAACGACCGCCGGCACGGCTCCATCTGGCACTGGCGGCGGGGTTCGTCGGCGTGGTGCTCGTGCTCCAGCCGACCATGGAGCGCCAGCAGCTCTTCGGCGGCATCCTCGGCCTCGCGTCGGGCATCGTCTCCAGCATGGCCTATCTCAACGTCCGGCAACTCGGCGCCGTCGGGGAGCCGGAGTGGCGCACGGTCTTCTACTTCTCGCTGTTTTCGGCGGTCGGCGGATTGCCGTGGCTGCTGCTGTCGCATCCATTCCATGCCATCGACATCACCGGCGGGTTGCTGCTGGCCGGGGTCGGCGGTTTCGGCGTCGCCGCCCAACTTTGCATGACCGCGGCGTACACGCGCGGCCGCACGCTCACCGCCGCCAATCTCGCCTACAGCACGGTGGTGTTTTCCAGCGTGTTCGGCATGGTGTTGTGGCGGGAGTCCCTGCCCATCGCCGCATGGGTGGGCATCGCCCTGATCATTGGCGCAGGGGGCGCGACGACGTGGGCGTCCTCGGCGCGCAACGCCGTCGGGGCTGAGTTATAGTGAGCCAACCCGGTTTCAGGAGCACGACATGATCACCACCGAAGAGCGCGGATCGCTGCTCGCCGTTACCGTTCTCGGCGAATTCACGCTGGCCGACTTCAAGGAATTCGAAGACTTGGTGCTCGGAAAAGTCAGCCATGGCGCCACGCCGGATCTGCTGTTCGACCTGCGCGAGATGGCGGGCTTCACCGTCGACATGGCCTGGGAGGAGATCAAGTTCTCGCGCAGCCATGGCGGCGATTTCCGCCGCATCGCCGTGGTCACCGACAGCCAATGGGTGACGTGGAGTGCCTGGCTCGAACAATTGTTCGTGTCGGCGGATCTGCGCGTGTTCGATGACCAGGGCGAGGCCATCACTTGGCTGGCCGAAGAGGCTGCCTCGTGAGCAGCCTGCTGGTCAGCACCGACGAACTGATCGCTCACATCGGCGACCCATCGTGGCGGATCTTCGATTGCCGCCACGATCTCCAGAATGTCGAATACGGTGCCGAGGCCTATGCCAAGGGCCATATTCCCGGCGCGGTCTTTCTGCACCTCGACCGCGATCTTTCCGGCGAGAAAAATGGCCGCAACGGCCGCCACCCGCTGCCCGACCCGGCTGTGTTCGCCAGGAGAATGAGGGAATGCGGTGTCGGGCCGGATACCCAGGTGGTGGCCTACGACAACGAGGGAGGCGTGTTCGCCTCGCGCCTGTGGTGGATGCTGCGCTGGGTCGGGCACGAAAAAGTGGCGCTGCTTGACGGTGGTTTGCCCGGCTGGCGTCGCGCCAGGCAAGCCCTGGTCACCGAGATACCGAACTTCGCGCCAGCGGATCTTCTCGTCCGGCCCCAGGCGATGACAGTCGACGCCGGCTTCGTGCAAGACCAGCTTGGCTCGCCCGGTGTGTTGATCCTCGATGCCCGAGCGCCCGAGCGCTTCTCCGGCGCACAGGAGACGCTCGATCCGGTCGGCGGCCATATCCCCGGCGCGATCAACCGGTTCTACTTCGACAACCTGGACGATTCCGGCTGCTACTTCAGGCCGGCCGATGAATTGCGTGCCGAGTTCGCCGGGCTGCTGGGCGGGCGCGACGCCGCCAACGTGATCCAGCAATGCGGTTCGGGCGTCACCGCCTGCCACAACATTCTGGCCATGGAGATCGCCGGCCTTCGGGGATCCCGGCTCTACCCCGGCTCGTGGAGCGAGTGGTGCGCCGATCCGTCGCGGCCGGTTGCTACCGGGATGTAGGCCCGCCGCGCGGGCAGTGACGAGCCAGCGCCCACTGCACGTGCTCCCTGACCAGTTGGGATTCATCGTCGCGGCGTGATTCAAGCGCCGCCACGATGTCGGGCGATGTCGGCGCATTGCCCAGCGCGACGGCCAGATTGCACAGCCAGCGCTCGTGACCGATGCGGTGGATGGCGGAGCCGGCGAGGCGTTCCGCGAAGACTGACTTTGACCACGAAAACAGTTCCACTAGGGTCGCCACATCCAGACCATGGCGCGGCACGAAATCCCTTTCCGCAGCGTGTGGCGCGAAGCGATTCCAGGGGCAGCAGAGCTGGCAGTCGTCGCAGCCGTAGATACGGTTGCCGATCGGTGGCCGCAGGGTCTCCGGAATGCCGCCCTTGAGTTCGATGGTCAGATAGGAGATGCAACGGCGCGCATCGAGGTGGCCGGGTTCGAGGATGGCGCCGGTCGGGCAGGCATCGAGGCAGGCGCGGCAGCTGCCGCAGTGATCCGTTGCCGGAGCGTCGGGAGGCAGCGGCAGGTCGGTGAAAATCTCGCCGAGGAAGAACCATGAGCCGACGTCGCGGTCGAGCAGCAGGGTGTGCTTGCCGCGCCAGCCCAGCCCGGCTCGTGCGGCGAGTTCCGCCTCCATCACCGGCGCCGAATCGACGAAGACCCGATAGCCGCTCGGTCCGGCCTCCGCGACCAAGCGTTCCGCGAGCTTTTGCAACCGCGCGCGCAGCAGCTTGTGGTAGTCCCGCCCCAGGGCATAGCGCGAGACATAGGCGCGACGGCCATCGCCCAGGGTTTCTGCCGCATCGGCCGCATCCGGCAAGTAGTTCATGCGTGCGACGATCACGGCGCGCGTGCCGGGCAGCAGTTCCTGGGGCCGCGCGCGCTTGGCGCCATGGCGCGCCATATAATCCATCTCGCCATGGCAGCCGGCCTGCAGCCAGGCAAGAAGGCCGGCTTCGGCGTGCGGAATCACGGGGCTGGCGATGCGGGTGGCCGCGAAACCGAGTTCGCGCCCCCAGTCCTTGATGCGCGCCGCCAGTGCCCGCAAATTGTCTTTATCCATGCGACATTATGAACATCATTCTGGCTGACGAAACCGCCACGCTGGCCTTGGGCGCGGCGTTGGCGCCTTGCATGTCGCCGGGGCTGGTCGTCTACCTTGAAGGCGACCTCGGTGCGGGCAAGACGACGATGGTACGCGGCCTCTTGCGCGCCCTGAGCGATAGCAGTCCTGTCAAAAGCCCTACCTACACCTTGGTTGAAATTCATGTTGTTTCTGGATTAAACTTCTATCACTTTGATTTTTATAGATTCAGTAACCCGGAAGAATATCTGGATGCGGGGCTCGAGGAATATTTCGATGGCAATGGCATCTGCCTGGTCGAATGGCCGGCACAGGCCGCGCCATATTTGCCCGAACCCGACCTGGTCATTTGCCTTGCGGTGGACAAGAACAGGCGTGTCGCCGACGTGCAAGCCACCAGCCCAGGGGGCGAGCGATGTCTGACGAATTTCGTTCCTCCCGCCGCGATGTCCTCAGGTTCGCCGCCGCCACCCTGACGCTGCTGATCACCCCGACAGGAACCGCATCCGCGGCCGCGATGCCCACCGTGCTGGGCGTGCGCGTCTGGCCCGCCGCCGACTACACGCGCATCACCCTCGAGCATGACCAGCCAATGCGGTTTTCGCACTTGCTTTTGAAGGACCCCTACCGGCTGGTGGTGGATCTCGAGGATGTCGAGCTCAATTCGGTCCTGGGCAGCCTGCCTGGCAAGATCGCCGACAGCGACCCCTACATCAAGCTGATCCGCGCCGGCCGCAACCGGCCCGGCGTGGTGCGACTGGTCATCGACCTCAAGGGCGAAGTGAACCCGCAGGTATTCACCCTTAAGCCGATCGGCGATTACGGGCACCGGCTGGTGCTCGATCTCTACCCGGCCGAGGAAGCCGACCCGCTCATGGCCTTGCTGAAGAGCGAGGAAAAGCGGCCGGTTCCGGCGGAGTTGCCACGCAAGGGCGATTATCCGGAGATATCGCGACTCGTCACCGTGGTGATCGACCCTGGCCATGGCGGTGAAGATCCTGGCGCCATCGGCCGTGGCGGCAACTACGAAAAGAACGTCACGCTGTCGATCGCGCGGCGCCTCAAGACAAGAATGGACGGCGAGCCCGCCATGCGCTCGCTGCTGACGCGTGACGGCGACTACTTCATTCCGCTGCAGCAGCGCGTGCACAAGGCCCGGCGCGTGCGCGCCGACCTGTTCGTCTCGGTTCATGCCGATGCGTTCGTCAGGCCGACGGCGCGCGGCTCCAGCGTTTTCGTGCTGTCCGAAAGCGGCGCATCTTCTTCCGCAGCCCGCTGGCTGGCGCAGAAGGAAAACGCCGCCGACCTGATCGGTGGCGTGGGCCAGCCCGTCAAGGATCCGCACCTTGCCAGAACCTTGCTCGACCTGTCGCAGACAGCGACCATCAACGACAGCCTGAAGCTGGGCAAGGACGTGCTCGGCGAACTGGGCCGCATCAACACGCTGCACAAGGCCTACGTGGAACAGGCGGGCTTCGCCGTGCTCAAGGCGCCGGACATCCCGTCGATACTTGTGGAAACGGCATTCATCTCGAATCCGGAAGAGGAAGCGCGCCTCTCGGATGACGGCTATCAGGACCAGATGGCCGAGGCCATCCTGCGCGGCATCAAGCGCTATTTCTCGAAGAATCCGCCGCTCGCCAAGTCGAGGCTGGCCCTGCTGGATTGATATAATTCGCCCCTTTTTGCAAGGCAGGGCGGCATGCAGGTATTCCGGACCATACCAGCGCGGGCGGCATCCCCGACGGTGCTGGCCATCGGCAACTTCGATGGCCTGCACCTGGGGCATCGCGCGCTGCTCGGCCGGTTGACCGCGAAGGCGCGCGAACTCGGCCTGCCTTCGGCGGTGATGACTTTCGAGCCGCATCCGCGCGAACTGTTTGCTCCGGATCAGGCCCCCGCGCGCCTGACCAGTCTGCGCGAGAAGCTCGGCCTGATCGAGGCCTGCGACGTCGACCGCGCCTATGTCTGCCACTTCAACCGGAAACTGGCGGCGCTTTCCGCCGACGAGTTCGTCGAGCAACTGCTGGTGCGGGGCTTGGCGGTGCGTCACCTGATCATCGGCGACGACTTCCGGTTCGGCCGTGGCCGCGGCGGCGACTTCGCCACCTTGCGACAGGCCGGCGTCGAGCATGATTTCGGCGTCGAGGCCATGCACACCATCGACATCGACGGCGAGCGCGTTTCCAGTTCCGCCGTGCGCGAAGCACTGGCCGCCGGCGACCTCGAGCACGCGGCGCGCTTGCTGGGCCGGCCATACAACATCGCAGGGCGCGTCGTGCGGGGCAACAGGATCGGCCGCGACATCGGCTTCCCGACGGCAAACGTGCAATTGAAGCGAAAACGCGTGCCGCTATGCGGTGTGTTCGCGGTCACTGTTTCCGGCCTCGACAAGCGCCACTTGGCCGGCGCGGCCAGTCTCGGCGTCAGGCCGACCGTGGGCGCGGGGCTCAAGCCGACGCTGGAAGTCCATCTGCTCGATTTCGATCGCGACATCTACGGCGCGCACGTGACCGTGCATTTCCTTCACAAGCTGCGCGACGAGGCCAAGTACGATTCCCTGCCCGCGCTTGCCGCACAGATCGGGAAGGATGTGGCGGCAACGCGAACCTATTTTTCAGGCAACGACGCCCATGGCTGATTACAAATCGACGCTCAACATGCCCGACACGCCGTTTCCGATGCGCGGCGACCTCGCCAGGCGCGAGCCGGGATGGATCAAGCAATGGCAGGAGAAGCAGGTCTACCGGAAGATCCGCGAGGCCTCCCATGGCCGGCCGCGCTTCGTGCTGCACGACGGTCCGCCCTATGCCAATGGCGACATCCACATCGGTCATGCCGTAAACAAGATTCTCAAGGACATCATCGTCCGCGCCCGCACGCTGGCCGGTTTCGATGCACCCTACATTCCGGGCTGGGACTGCCATGGCCTGCCCATCGAGCACCAGATCGAGAAGAAGCATGGCAAGCACCTCGACGGCAACAAGGTGCGCCAGCTGTGCCGCGAGTTCGCCGCCGAGCAGATCGAACGCCAGAAGAAGGATTTCATCCGCCTGGGCGTGCTTGGCGAGTGGGACAACCCCTATCTGACGATGAATTTCAAGACCGAGGCCGACGAGATCCGTGCGCTGGAAAAGATGCGCCAGGCCGGTCATCTTTATCGCGGCCTCAAGCCGGTGAACTGGTGCCTCGACTGCGGTTCGGCGCTGGCCGAGGCGGAGGTCGAATACGAGGACAAGAGTTCGGACGCCATCGACGTTGGTTTCCCGGTGGCCGATGTCGAGACTTTGCGGGAGATCTTTGGCGTCGGCATCAAGCATCCGGCCTATGCGGTGATCTGGACCACCACGCCCTGGACGCTGCCCGCCAACCAGGCGGTTTGCGCGCATCCCGATTTTGTTTACGACCTGGTCGAGACCGAGAAGGGCCTGCTGATCCTGACCCGCGACCTGGTCGAATCCTCGCTGGCCCGTTATGGCCTGCGCGGCAAGGCGATTGCCTCGACCGCCGGCGCCAAGCTGGAAGGACTGCAGCTGAACCACCCCTTCCTGGATCGCCAGGTGCCCGTCATCGTCGGCACCCACGTGACGCTGGAGGCGGGCACGGGCCTGGTGCACACCGCGCCGGCGCACGGCGTGGATGACTACTACGTCGGCAGCCGCTACCACCTGCCCATCGACAATCCGGTCGGCGACGATGGCAAGTTCATCGCGAGCATGCCGATCTTCGCCCGCATGAGCGTCTGGCAGGCCAACCCGAAGGTGATCGAGACGCTGGCGCTCAAGGGCGTGCTGCTGCTGCACACCAAGATCCAGCACAGCTACCCGCACTGTTGGCGGCACAAGACACCGATCATCTTCCGCGCGACGACGCAGTGGTTTGTGCGCATGGATTCCGAGTCGAAAGTCAGCCTTCGCGGCACGGCGCTCCAGGCCATTGAGGACACCGAGTTCTTCCCGGCCTGGGGCAAGGCGCGTTTGCACGCGATGATCGCCAACCGGCCCGACTGGTGCGTTTCGCGCCAGCGCAACTGGGGCGTGCCGATTCCCTTCTTCCTCGACCGGGAAACCGGTGAGCCGCATCCGCGCACGCCGGAACTGATCGAGGCCGTGGCGAGGCGCGTTGAGCAAGGTGGCATCGAGGCCTGGTTCGCGCTCGACCCGAAGGAACTCCTGGGTGCCGAAGCCGAGAGCTACACGAAGATGAGCGACACCCTCGACGTCTGGTTCGATTCCGGCACGACACATTGGAGCGTAATGCGCGGTTCCCATGCCGAGCAATGCGCGTACCCCGCCGACCTCTACCTCGAAGGCTCGGACCAGCATCGTGGCTGGTTCCATTCGTCGTTGCTGACAGGCTGCGCCATCGACGGCCGCGCTCCGTACAAGGCTTTGCTGACGCATGGCTTCGTAGTCGATGGCAAGGGCATGAAGATGTCCAAGTCGAAGGGCAACGTGGTGGCACCCCAGGAGGTTGCGGACAAGCTGGGCGCAGAGATCCTGCGCCTGTGGGTGGCGGCCACCGACTACTCGGGCGAGCTGTCGATCTCGAAGGAGATCCTCGACCGCGTGGTCGAAACCTATCGGCGCCTGCGCAACACCCTCAAGTTCCTGCTTGCCAACACGGTCGACTTCGATCCTGCCCGGGACATGCTGCCGGTCGAGCAGTGGCTGGAGATCGACCGCTATGCGCTGGTGATGACGCGCTCGCTGCAGGCGCAGTGCATCGCCGACTATGATCGCTTCGAGTTCCACAAGATCGTCCAGGCCCTGCAGAATTTCTGCGCCGAGGATCTGGGAGCCTTCTATCTCGATATCCTCAAGGATCGCCTCTACACGTCGGGGAAGGATTCGCGGTCGCGCCGCGCGGCCCAGAGTGCGCTCTGGCACATCGTCCAGGCGCTGACGCGCTTGATGGCGCCCATCCTCGCCTTCACCGCCGAGGAGATTTGGGCCATCGTCGACGGCGGCGACACGGTGATGACCAGCAACTGGCACGAGTTGCCGGTGCCGGCCGATGAGGCTGCGCTGGTCGATCGCTGGCGACGCCTCCGCGAAGTCAAGGCCGAGGCCAGCAAGGTGCTGGAGGATCTGCGCACGGAGGGCAGGATTGGCTCTTCGCTGCAAGCCGAAGTCGAGCTTCGCGCCAGCGGCGCCAAGTACGAACTGCTGGCCAGTCTTGAGGACGACCTTCGCTTTGTGCTGATCTGTTCGAAGACGACGCTGGTCAAGGCCAGTGATCCGGGTGCCGAAGCGATCATCGCGACCGCCAGCGGCCACAGGAAATGCGCCCGCTGCTGGCATTGGCGCGCCGATGTCGGCGACCATGCACATGCGGCCGGGCATCCGGAACTGTGCGGCCGTTGTGCCGAGAATCTCTTCGGTCGTGGCGAGCAGCGTGACTACGCCTAGTGGCGGCGTGTCGCCACGACTGATTCTTGGCTGGACGCGCTGGCTGGTGTTGGCTGCCTTGGTCATCGTGCTAGACCAGACTACCAAGGCCTGGATTCTTGCTGCCTTTCATGTCGGCGAGAGCGTGGTGGTGACGCCGTTTTTCAACCTGGTGCTGCTGTTCAATCCGGGCGCCTCGTTCAGCTTCCTCGCCGATGCCGGCGGCTGGCAACGCTGGTTCTTCACGGCGCTGGCGCTGACGATTTCGGCTTGGCTGGTGACGATGTTGCGCCGGCACGGGACCGGGCGGCTGCTGCCGCTGGCGCTGGCGCTGATATTGGGCGGTGCGCTAGGGAACGTCATCGACCGCGTGCGCTTTGGCGCGGTGGCCGATTTCCTGCACTTTCACTGGAACGAACATTTCTTTCCTGCCTTCAACGTCGCCGATTCGTCGATCACCGTGGGCGTCGCGCTCATGTTGTGGCATGAGCTTTTCGGCAAGGATAGGCGGGCATGAGCGAACGCGTGAAGCCGGACAGCCTCGTGACCCTGCATTACCGGCTCGCCACGGCCGACGACGTGACCCTGGTGAGCACCTTCGATGCCTCGCCGGCGACGCTGCAACTCGGCCACGGCGAACTGGCACCACCACTGGAAGCCTGTCTCGAGGGTCTGGTGGAGGGCGATCGCCAGACCTTCCTGCTGGACGCCGAACAGGCCTTCGGGCCGCACAATCCCGACCTTGTGCAGCGACTGACCCGCAAGGATCTGCCGGATAACGACAAGGTGGCGGTCATGAGCATGGTCGAGTTTGCGTCCCCTGACGGCGCTGCCTTCACGGGCCTCATTCGCGAGCTTGACGACGATTCGGCACTGGTCGATTTCAATCACCCGCTGGCGGGCAAGGGTGTACGCTTCGAAGTCGAGATCGTGGGGGTACTGTGACGGACATCCTGCTGGCAAGCCCGCGCGGTTTCTGCGCCGGGGTCGAGCGTGCCATCGCCATCGTCGAGCGGGCGCTGGAACTGTTCGGCGCACCGATCTATGTCCGTCACGAGGTGGTGCACAACAAGTACGTGGTCGATGGCCTGCGCGCCAAGGGGGCGGTGTTTGTCGACGAGCTTGACCAGGTGCCCGACGGCGGCACGGTCATCTTCAGTGCCCATGGCGTCTCAAAGGCAGTCCAGGAGGAGGCGGCCCGACGCAACCTGCGCGTGTTCGACGCCACGTGTCCGCTGGTGACCAAGGTGCATCTCGAGGTGGCGCGCCAGCGCACTCAGGGCCGGGAAGTGGTGATGATCGGCCACAAGGGACATCCGGAAGTCGAAGGCACGATGGGTCAGAGTCCGGATGGCATGCATCTGGTTGAGAGCATCGGCGATGTGCCACGGCTGACTTTGACCAACCCGGATCGGGTCGCCTATGTGACGCAGACGACGTTGTCGGTTGATGATGCCGCCGCGATTGTCGCCGCCTTGAAAGAGCGGTTCCCCAACATTGTCGGGCCCAGGAAGGACGACATTTGCTACGCGACGCAAAACCGCCAGGACGCGGTGACCCGAATGACGCGCGACTGCGATGTCATCGTGGTGGTCGGCTCGCCGAACAGTTCCAACTCCAACCGCCTGCGCGAAGTGGCGAGGCATGGCGGGGCGCGGGCCTATCTGGTGGATCGGGCCGCCGAACTCGACCCGGGCTGGTTTGCGGAGGCTGCAGCGATTGGGGTCACCGCCGGCGCGTCGGCCCCGGAAGTACTGGTGGCCGAAGTGATCGAGTCGATCAAGACCATGGCGCATGGCACCGTGGTGGAGACGGATTTCATTCCCGAGGGGGTAGTCTTCCCCTTGCCGAAGGCCCTGGCTTGATCCCGCGCCGGTGGCGATAGCTGAACCGGAAGACGGAAAATCCGGTAAGATGCGGCCCGTTTCAACGCCGCTTTAGCTCAGTTGGTAGAGCAACCGCTTCGTAAGCGGTAGGTCGTCTGTTCGAGTCAGACAAGCGGCACCATGATTTCTCCGAGGCTTGCGCTGCAAGCCTTTTTGCTTTCCGGAGGCACACATGCACATCGCGGGCTCTACGTTTCTGGTGACTGGCGGGGCCTCCGGCCTTGGCGCGGCGGCAGCAAAAGGTTTGGTCGAGGCGGGTGGCCAGGTGCTGCTGGCCGACCTGAACGTGAGCGGTGGCGAGGCACTGGCGGGCCAGTTGGGAAGCCGTGCCGCGTTCTGCGCCACGAACATCGCCGACGAGGCTTCGGCCCGGGAGGCGGTCGGGGCCGCCATGACCGTGTTCGGGCGACTCGACGGGCTGGTCAATTGCGCCGGCATCGTCGCCGGTGAAAAAGTCGTCGGCAAGGAAGGGCCGCATTCGCTCGAGACATTTCGTCGCGTCATCGATATCAACCTGGTTGGCAGCTTCAACATGATCAGGCTATGCGCCGAGGCCATGGGCCGGAATGAGCCGAATGCCGGCGGCGAGCGTGGCGTGATCGTTAACACGGCATCGGTTGCGGCCTACGAGGGGCAGCTTGGCCAGGCGGCCTATGCGGCTTCGAAGGGTGGCATTGTCGCCATGACCCTGCCGATTGCGCGCGAGCTGGCGCGGTCGGGAATCCGGGTCATGACCATCGCGCCAGGCATCATGGAAACGCCGATGCTGCTCGGCATGGCGCCCGAGGTGCGGGAGTCGCTCGGCAAGATGGTTCCGTTCCCGCCACGGCTGGGTCGTCCGGCCGAATTCGCGGCGCTGGTCGCCCATATCGTCGAGAACGCCTATCTCAACGGCGAAGTGATTCGCCTTGACGGCGGGATCCGCATGCAGCCAAAGTAAGTCGGCACCGCCTGCATTCTTGAGCGAATCCTGCTATCACTGCGGCCTGCCGGTTCCCGCCGGCACGGATTTTCCCGTCGAGGTCGATGGTCGCCGACACGAGATGTGCTGTGCCGGTTGCCAGGCCGTGGCGCGCGCCATAATCGACGGCGGTTTGGGTGATTACTACCGCCATCGGGACGCCATGCCGGAAAGCCCGCGCGAGGCGATGCCGGTGGCCTTGCAGGAGCTCGGGCTGTTCGATCACCCGGACGTACAGAAGAATTTCGTGCGGCCCGTCGGCGAACACGAAAAAGAAGCCGCACTGATCCTTGAAGGGATCACCTGTTCAGCCTGCGTGTGGCTGAACGAGCAGCATGTCGCTCGCCAGCCGGGCGTGACCGCCGTCGATATCAATTATGCAACCCGGCGAGCCCGCGTCCGCTGGGACGAGCGGCGCATCAAGCTGTCGCAGATTCTCGAGGCGATTGCGACCATCGGCTATCGCGCCCATCCCTATGACGCGGCCCGTTCGGAGTTGCTGGCCCAGAAGGAGCGTCGTGCGGCGTTGTGGCGTTTGTTCGTCGCCGGCTTCGGCATGATGCAGGTGATGATGTATGCCATTCCGGTCTATCTGGCCGACGACGGTACCATGACCGGTGACATCGAGCAGCTGATGCGGTGGGCCAGTCTCGTCCTGACGCTGCCCGTGATCTTCTATTCGGCCTCGCCATTTTTTCGCAATGCCTGGCGCGACCTGAAGTTTCGGCGCATCGGCATGGACGTCCCCGTTGCGCTCGGCGTCGGTGCGGCATTCCTGGCCAGCTTATGGGCGACGGTGACCGATTCCGGCGAGGTCTATTTCGATTCGGTCACCATGTTCGTGTTTTTCCTTCTGGGCGGGCGTTTCCTCGAGATGCTGGCTCGTCAGAAGGCGGCGCGGGGTGTCGAAGCCCTGGCGCGGGCACTGCCTGCCTTCGCCTCACGGTTTGCGCATTACCCGGGAGAGCTACTCGAGCGTGTCGCGGTTGCCGAACTCGTTGCAGGCGATGTGGTGATGGTGAGGCCTGGCGAAGTCATTCCGGCCGATGGCATGGTGATCGATGGCGCCAGCAGCGCGGACGAGTCTCTGCTGACCGGCGAGAGTCGTGCAGTGGACAAGTGCGTCGGCATGCCGGTGATCGGAGGCAGCGTCAATGTCGCCAGCCCGTTGACGGTCCGCGTTGAACGCGTCGGAGAATCGACGCGGCTTGCGTCGATTCAGCGCCTGATGGAAAGAGCTTCGGCGGAAAAGCCGAAGGTCGTCGAGATGGCCGACCGCATTGCCGGCCGGTTTGTCGGCGCGCTGTTGGTACTGGCCATGGTGACCGGGGCTTTGTGGTTGTGGCTGGACCCGTCGCGCGCGCTATGGGTGTTCGTCGCCGTGCTGGTGGTCAGTTGCCCCTGCGCCTTGTCCTTGGCGACGCCAGTGGCATTGACGGTGGCAACAGGGGCGCTCTCGCGCCAAGGGGTGCTGGTGACACGAGGCCATGCCATCGAGGCGCTGGCTTGTGCCACGCATGTCGTGTTCGACAAGACCGGCACACTGACGGAGGGCAGGCCCATAGTGAAGGAGTCGTTGGTGTTCGGGCGCATGGAGCCGACGCGTGCGCTGGCGACGGCAGCGTCGATGGAACTTGGCTCCGAGCACGCCATCGGTCGGGCCATCCGGGAAGCGGCACAAGGGACCACGGTCCCGGCTGTTGCGGCCATTCGGTCGGTGACGGGACAGGGTATCCAGGCCGAATTGGATGGCCGCCGACTTTGGTTGGGCGCACCGGGCTTTGCTGGTCAGTCGCATGGCGGACAGTTGCCGGATCGTGCCCGGGAATGGCTGGCCTCCGGTGATACGGTGGTCGCGCTGGCGGATGACAAGGGCTGGCTGGCCCTGTTTCGGCTCGCCGACTGTCAGCGCTCAGGTGCGCACGAGGCCGTGAGTTCGCTGCGTGATCAGGGGCTGAAGGTAACCGCGCTCAGTGGTGATACGCCCGAGTCCGTAACCAGAACAGCGGACGCATTGGGTATCCCTTCCGCAATAGGGGCCATGACGCCCGAAGGCAAGCGCGAGGCCATCAGGCGCTGGCAGGCTGATGGCGATCTGGTGGCGATGGTAGGCGATGGTGTGAACGACGCACCGGTTCTGGCGCAATCGCATGTGTCGGTCGCCATGGGCAGTGGCACCGACCTCGCCCGCAGTCAGGGAGACATTGTCCTGCTGTCCGGGGACTTGCGGCATGTGGCAAGCGCCGTGGCGCTATGCAGACGAACGATGCGCATCGTTCGCCAGAACCTGACATGGGCGTTTGCATACAATTTCTTGGCCATCCCGTTGGCCATGATTGGTTGGGTTACGCCATGGATGGCGGGAATCGGCATGTCCGCCAGTTCTCTGCTGGTCGTCCTGAATGCCCTTCGGCTACGTCGAGGTAGCCTGAACGAACCGAGGTGAGTTGATGGACATCATGTTTCTTCTAATTCCACTATCGGTGATCATCGTCTTTGCCATTGGCATCGTCTTCTGGTGGTCGTTGCGACAGGGGCAATTCGAGGATATGGAAGGGCCGGCTTTCCGTATCCTCATGGATGATGACAACCCCGTTGTTAGCCCGGAATCCGACGGGCAGCGTATTCGGACGGGCGGGGATCACCCAGCGAAAACCCATTCGGGCACCACGGTTGATCCAGATCAATAACATTGACGATGCCCTTACCCATACTTCGACCTTGGGTTTCTTGGGCTGGCCGAATGCTGCCGGTTCGGGAAGAGGGTTAGTCTCTCTGTTGGGGTTGGGGGTGCGCTGAGGCGCACCCTTTTTTTTCGTACAAGCGGGACTTATCTCTTGATCAAAATTCTCGCAATGCCGCATTTTTGATCTGAGTCAAAATAACGCCCGAGGTTGCCATTATGCTGCACAGCAAACATGGATTGGGTGTCCGCCCATGACGCGCAAGGGCGGGTCTGGCCGGTGGTTTTTTTGTTCTTCGTGAGGTAAATCAACATGCAATCGCAAGCGACTTACAACTACAAAGTCGTGCGCCAGTTTGCCGTCATGACCGTCATCTGGGGTATCGTCGGCATGCTGGTTGGCGTCATCATTGCCGCCCAACTGGTCTGGCCGCAGTTGAGTTTCGTTGAGTGGCTGAGTTACGGCCGCTTGCGGCCGCTGCATACCAACGCCGTGATTTTCGCCTTTGGCGGCTGCGCGCTGTTTGCCACCTCCTACTACTCGGTGCAGCGCACCTGTCACACGCCGCTGTTTGCGCCCGGTATTGCGGCGTTCACTTTCTGGGGCTGGCAGTTGATCATCGTGCTTGCGGCACTCAGCTTGCCGCTTGGCTTTACTTCCGGCAAGGAGTACGCCGAGCTGGAGTGGCCGATCGATATCCTGATTGCGGTTGTCTGGGTGGCGTATGCCGTGGTGTTCTTCGGCACCCTGATGAAACGCAAGACTCCTCACATTTATGTTTCCAACTGGTTCTTCGGCGGTTTCATCTTGACGGTGGCCTTGTTGCACATCGTCAATAGCGCCGAGATCCCGGTTTTTGCCGCGGGTGTGCTGACGCCAAAATCGTATTCCGCGTACGCTGGAGTTCAGGATGCGATGGTTCAATGGTGGTATGGCCACAATGCCGTAGGCTTCTTCCTGACGGCTGGCTTCCTGGGCATGATGTACTATTTTGTGCCCAAGCAGGTCGGTCGCCCGGTCTACTCCTATCGGCTTTCGGTGGTGCACTTCTGGGCCCTGGTTTTCACGTATATGTGGGCTGGCCCTCATCACCTTCATTACACGGCCCTGCCTGACTGGACTCAATCGCTCGGCATGTTGTTCTCGCTGATCCTGCTTGCGCCGAGTTGGGGTGGCATGATCAACGGCATCATGACGCTGTCCGGCGCCTGGCACAAGCTCCGTGACGATCCCATCCTCAAGTTCATGATTACCTCGTTGTCCTTCTATGGCATGTCGACTTTCGAGGGCCCGATGATGTCGATCAAGACGGTGAACGCCTTGTCGCATTACACCGACTGGACTGTTGGCCACGTTCATTCCGGCGCGCTGGGCTGGGTGGCGATGATTGCAATCGGTTCAACCTATTACATTCTGCCCCGGGTCTTCGGCAAGACGGAGATGTATTCGACGCGACTCATCAATGTCCATTTCTGGCTGGCCACGCTGGGTACGGTTTTGTACATTGCCGCACTTTGGATTTCGGGCGTAATGCAAGGCCTGATGTGGCGCGCGACCAACGTGGATGGAACGCTGACCTACTCGTTCGTCGAGTCGGTGAAGTCTTCGTACCCGTTCTGGACGATTCGTGTAGTGGGCGGAACGCTGTTCCTGGGAGGCATGCTGCTGATGGCATACAACATGTTCAAGACCATGGCAGAGGGCCGGGCGGTTGATGCCCCGGTGCTTGAGCCATCCCACGCCCATTGAGCGGCAGCGTCCATTTCACAAGGAGCTAGGAATCATGTTGACGCATGAGCAAATTGAAAGAAACGTCGGATGGATGATCGTCCTGACAGTTCTCTTGGTTAGCGTGGGCGGCTTGGTCGAGATCGTCCCGCTGTTCTTCCAGAAATCAACGACTCAGCCGGTAAACGAACTTGTCAAGCCGTACGACGCCCTGCGGCTGGCGGGACGTGACATTTACATCCGCGAGGGTTGCTACAACTGCCACTCGCAGATGATTCGTCCGTTCCGGGCGGAGACTGAACGCTATGGCCACTACTCAGTAGCCGGCGAGTTTGTCTACGACCATCCGTTCCAGTGGGGTTCCAAGCGTACAGGACCTGACTTGGCCCGTGTTGGTGGTCGTTATTCGGACCAATGGCATCGGATTCACCTGCTGAATCCGCGCGACGTGGTACCAGAATCGAACATGCCCGCCTATTACTGGCTCGATCGCCCTCTCAAGGAACCGCACATTGCCGCGAAGATGGATGCGTTGCGAAAAGTCGGAGTGCCCTACAAGGACGACGAGATTGCCGGTGCGGGCAAGATGATCGAGGGCAAGACGGAACTCGATGCGTTGGTCGCATATCTCCAGGGCTTGGGTCTGGCGCTTAAGCAGACGCGTTGATCAGCAATGGATATCAATGATCTGCGCTCCATCTTCACGGTGCTGTCGTTCTTGGCATTCGTCGGCATCGTATGGTGGGCCTATTCCAGTCGTCGCAAGCAGAGTTACGAAGCTGCCGCGCGGATTCCGCTGGAAGATGACCCACCAGCGGATGTGACCGGGCGGGGCGCCGATCAAGCGAAATACTGAAAGGAATTCGAGATGGATTTCAAGAACACAAGCGATTTCGTCAGCAGCTTCTGGAACATCTACGTGGCGGTGCTGGCCTTGGTCAGCGTCATCGGTTGCGGTGTATTCCTGCTGGTCCAGGACAAGGCTAAGTCGAATGCCGGGCAGACGACCGGTCATGTCTGGGATGAAACCTTGCAGGAGTACAGCAATCCGTTGCCGAACTGGTGGCGCTGGATGTTCTACATTACGGTTGTTTTTTCCTTGGGCTATCTCGCCCTCTATCCGGGTGTCGGAAACTATGCCGGATCCTTTGGCTGGACCATGCGCGGGCAGTACGAGGACGAGATGAAGAAGGCGGACAAGCAGTTTGCGCCGATCTTCAACAAGTTCCTGAGCCAGGATGTGATGGCCGTAGCCGCCAATAACGAGGCGAAGGAGATGGGCCAACGGCTCTGGCTGACGTACTGCGCGCAGTGCCATGGCTCGGATGCGAAGGGAGCGAAGTCGTTTCCCAATCTGACCGATTCGGATTGGCTATGGGGCGGCACGCCCGACAAGATCAAGGCTACCATAAAGGAGGGCCATGATGCCGTCATGACTCCGAAGGGAACCAAGCCCGACATGGACGCGGAGCAGGTGAAGGATGTGGTGCACTATGTTCGTTCCCTTTCCGGGCTATCGAGCGATTCCATTCGCGTTCAGCGCGGCAAGGACCTGTTTCCGCAGGCTTGCGCCGCCTGCCACGGCCCCGATGCCAAGGGCAATCCTGATGCCGGTTACCCGAACCTGACGGATAAGGTGTGGCTCTACAGCTCGCGTGAAGAGGAGATGATCGACATCGTCACCAATGGCCGAACCAACCGCATGCCGGCGTTCGGCGATTTTCTTGGCGACGCCAAGGTGCATCTGCTTACGGCATATGTTTGGGGACTGGGCGGGGGCGTCAAGCCGGATGCTTCCGGTTCGGGACCGATGGCGGTTCTCGAGGGCAATACAGCGAAGATCTATTTTGCCACCGGTAAGGCTGACCTCGGTTCGGAGGCGCAAGAAGTCATGCAGAGCCTACTCGGATTGGCCAAGTCGAACTCGGCAGCCAGGTTTGCGATATCGGGATTCCACGATGCGACTGGCGACAAGGCCGCCAACGAGGAATTGGCTAAGACGCGCGCGCTTGCGGTGGCGGCGATACTGAAGGCCGCCGGTATCGGCGACGAGCGGATCGAATTGCGCAAGCCCGCCGAAACAACGGGTACGGGCGATAACAAGGAAGCTCGCCGCGTGGAGGCGACGATTCTCTGATTCTCGAAGTCTTGGATTCGGGCGAGGATGTTACGTGGCGTTGTCCTCGCCCGTTTGAAAAACTGCCTTGCCGTTGCCGATAGGCATATTGGCGATTTGCATCGTTGACGTACAGTGTCCTGCTCGATGCACGTAGGCGGGATAAGTACCGGGTAGCATAGATCGGGTAGACGTGTGGGGGCGTCTGCTTGAAGCGGGTATATTGTAGTTGGCTATTTCATTCTCTTGAAAACAAGCATGACAACCAAGCCCCCCCCACGCTCCGCGACTCGCACGGAACCGCCGGAGTCCCTTTACGAAGCTCATAGGAAGATCCACCCTAAGGCCGTAACTGGAATCTTTGCTACATGGCGCTGGATCCTCGTCTGGTTTACCCAACTTCTGTTCTACGGACTGTGCTGGCTGCCATGGAACGGGCGGCAGGCAGTATTGTTCGACCTCGTCGAGCGAAAGTTCTATTTGTTTGGCTTGGTGTTCTGGCCACAGGATGTGTTCTTCCTGGCCGTTCTGCTGATCATCGCGGCCTACGCCTTGTTCTTGTTTACCGCGGTGGCTGGCCGGCTCTGGTGCGGTTATGCCTGCCCCCAGACGGTGTATACGGAGATCTTCCTCTGGATAGAGCAAAAGATCGAAGGCGATCGCAACGCCAGAATCAGGCTCGACGCCGCGCCTATGAACGGCGGCAAACTTGCCAAGCGTATGCTGAAGTACGGTCTATGGATTCTTCTCTCGTTCTGGACGGGCTTTACCTTCGTTGGCTACTTCACGCCAATAAAGGAACTCTCGGAGTCGGCCATGACCCTGTCGTTCGGGCCATGGGAGTGGACGTGGATCATTCTCTACTCGGGATTCACCTATGGCTTTGCCGGCCATTTGCGGGAGCAGGTCTGCAAGTATATGTGTCCGTACGCCCGATTCCAGGGAGTCATGTTCGATCCTGATACGCTTGTCATTACCTACGACGAAGAGCGTGGCGAACCAAGAGGAACCAGGAAGCGCAGCGCGGACCACAAGTCGCTTGGGCTTGGGGAGTGCATCGACTGTGATCAATGCGTCGCGGTGTGCCCGACGGGAATCGATATCCGCAAGGGGCTTCAGTACGAATGCATCGGCTGCGCCGCGTGCATCGATGTATGCGACCAAGTGATGGAGAAGATGGGTTACCCGAAGGGACTGATCCGCTACTCGACCGAAAACGCCTTGGCCAAGCATTGGGGGGCCAAGGAAATCCTCGGGCATGTGGTGCGTCCCCGCATCATTATCTATACGCTCATACTGGGTGCGATTACGCTCGCGTGGATCTGGGGGTTGGCGACCAAGCCGGCATTGCGCGTGGACGTGATTCGCGATCGCATGACGCTCGCGCGCGAGGTGGAAGGCGGTCTCGTGGAAAACGTGTTCCGCCTCCAGGTGATGAACGTCTCGGAAAAGGAACAGCGTTACAGTGTCAGCGTTAGCGGGCTGAACGGAATCGCGTTGATGGGTGAACCGATTATCCAGTTGCCATCGGCGAGCAACAAGAATGTAACGTTTCAGGTGAGGGTTCCGCCCGATTCCGCCGCGAAGGGGTCGCACACGATCTATTTCGACGTGAAATCCTTGAGCGACAAGGCCATAGAGGTTCACGAAAAAGCAATATTCCTGATGCCATGACCAATACAGAGGAACTTTGTTCACAACAGCCTTGGTATCGCGAGCCTTGGCCGTGGCTGCTAATGCTTGGACCTGCCATCGTAATTGTCGCCGGCATCACTACCGCGTGGATTGCCTATTCGACGAGTGACGGATTGGTTGCCGAGGACTACTACAAGAAAGGTCTGGTGGTCGACCAGACGTTGGCACGCAGCCGGGAGGCGACTAACCTGGGGCTACGCTTTCAGGCGCGCTTTGCAGCAGAGACGATTGATGCCGCACTCTCGGCCACCAAGAGCGAGAGCTTCTCTTATCCCAGGATTTTGAGGGTGACGTTATCGCATCCAACCCGGGCAGGTCTAGACCAGCAATTCGTGCTGGATCGTCTCGGCGATCGTTATGTTGGCAGGTTCCGGTTACCCGCATCGGGACACTGGTTGGTCCTCGTGGAAGACGAGTCGATGTCGTGGCGCCTCATGGGCAACATCGTCCTCCCCGCAAATGGTGAACTGACGCTAAGTGGGGAGTAGCACCGAGCAAGCGGTGTTGCCAGTATTTCGGATCCTGATTTTCAGCGATATACGAGAACGGGAATGATCGAATGCGTGAGGACCTTTTGGGTTTCGGAGCCCAGTAACAGGCCGCTGAATCCTCGCCGGCCATGCGAGGCCATGAAGATCAGGTCGCAACCGGCATTGCTGGCTGCGTCGATGATGGCTTGGTAGGGCACGTCACTGACGCTATCGGCGGTCGCACTTGGTACACCGGCGTCTTGTGCTATGGCACTCGCCCGGGCAAGTATCTCTTGGGCTTGGCGATCCGCCATTTCGGCAAATTTCTCGGGAGTGGTTGGATCAATCAAGGCACCTTCTCCATAAAAGGCGACTGGGTAGTCCGGCTTGGCGAAGAAAAAGGTGAGCTTTGCACCCGCTTCCTTCGCGAAAAGCACAGCGCGCTTGACGGTCTCGAGCGAGAGTTGCGAACCGTCAGTCGGGACCAATATGTGCTTGAACATGGAGTTCTCCTGCTTGCCAAGGTCAAGGTGGAATTATCGAGCCGCAGACGGGGAGGCCGTTGATGCAAGTCAACATCGTCTAGTGCGGCCTGCGCAGAATCCCTCCTGATCATGCGTATCCGCTTTCTCGGCGCCGCTCGTGAAGTAACGGGTTCTTGCTTCCTGCTCGAGGGAGCAGGCGTGCGCTTCTTGATTGATTGTGGCATGTTTCAGGGCGGTCGAGAAGCGTACCGGCGCAACCTCTCAGCACTTGATTTCGGATTTCCGCTGAAGGCGCTGGATTTTGTCATTCTGACGCACGCGCACATCGATCATTCCGGCTTGCTGCCCAGACTTTCGGCACTTGGTTTCCGAGGACCGGTGTATGCCACACAGGCTACTTGTGATCTGGCGGAAGTGCTGCTGCTCGATTCAGCCCATATCCAGGAAAAGGAAGCGGAGTGGGAAAACCGTCATCACCGTGAGCGGCATGCGCGGTTAGGGAGGGAGCGCGCGCCGCTCTACACCGTGAATCAGGCTCGCCAGTGCCTCAAGCAGTTGCGGCCTTGCGCGTACGATACGGAGTGGCAGCCCGTGCCTGATATTCGGGTAATGTTTCGCGACGCCGGACACATCCTCGGTTCTGCGATTACGGAACTGTGGTTCAGTGAAGATGGACGGGTGCAGAAGGTGGTTATCTCGGGCGACCTTGGTCAGCCGAACAGGCCGGTTCTCAATGATCCGACTCCGATAGCCGAAGCTGATGTCCTGCTCGTCGAGTCCACCTACGGAAATCGGCTTCACAAGAACATGGCCGACACCGTGGAGGAACTGGTCGGTGCCTTCGAGCATACCCTGAAGCGCAAGCATGGCAACATCGTCTTGCCGGCATTCGCTGTCGGTCGAACCCAGGAGGTGTTGTTCATTCTCACGGACTTGGTGCGACGTGGCAGGCTCGCGCCCATGACAATTCACGTCGATTCGCCGATGGCCGAAGCAGCGACAAGACTGACGTTGAAACACCAGAATCTGCTCGATGCCGTGACCCGTGATCTGATTGACTGGCAACGCAGACATCCGGAACGTCCCGCCATAAGGTTCGTTCAGGAGGTCGAGGAATCGATGGCATTGAACGCGGTCAAGTCCGGCGCGGTCATTATCGCAGCAAGCGGTATGTGCGACGCCGGCAGGGTCAAGCATCACTTGCGTCACAACCTGGCGTGTCCAGAGAACTCTGTGATCATTACCGGATTCCAGGCGGCGGGAACGCTCGGCAGGCGCCTGGTAGACGGCGCGCGCTGGGTCAGGATTTTCGGTGAAGAGATTCCGGTCAAAGCCGATATCTATACCATCGGCGGATTGTCAGCGCATGCAGACAGGGAGGCTCTGCTTGGCTGGCTTGCCCGGTTTCGGCGGCCTCCGAAGCAGTGCTTCGTTGTGCATGGCGAGTCCGCGACGGCAGAAATCTTCGCAAACAGCGTGCGTGAATTGGGTTGGCCCGAGGTAGTTGTTCCCGAGCGCGGCGACACCCATGACATCGGATGGAGGCAACGGGCGCGTGAGCAGGAATAACGGTGTGACTTCGTCCAGAGCCGCGTGGCAGGTGTTGCACGACGCGGTCGAAGCCAATGTTGATCCCATGGGCATGGCGATGCCTCTTCTGCATGCGCAGTTGGCATGGTTGGTGCATCCGCAGGAATTGGCGGAAGAAGCGGCGGCGTTTTCCAGCAAGATGCTGGCGTTGCAATGGCATTCGTGGCGTAGGGCCTTGGGCATTCCCGCGGACGACCCCGAGAAGCCAAACCCGGACGATACTCGTTTCGTCGATCCGGTTTGGACGGAGTCGGCGAGTTGGGACATCGCCAAGGAGTGGTATCTCCTAAGCACACGACATATCCAGGACATGCTCTACCAGACCCCGGGAGTGTCCAGCCAGGAGCGTCGCCGCGCCGCCTTTTGGTGGCGTAAGTGGTTAAATGCCATGGCGCCGACGAATTTCCTGCTGACCAATCCGGTTGCAATGCGCAAGGCGGCGGAAAGCAACGGCGAAAGCCTCGTGCGCGGCATGCGCAACTTTCTCGCGGACCTGAAAGCGGGAACGGTGCGCATGACTGCTCCCGAGGACTTCCGCGTCGGCCGGAATCTGGCGACAACGCCGGGGCAAGTGGTATTCCGCAACCGATTGCTGGAAATCATTCACTATGCCCCCGCGCAGTCCAAAGTTTACGGCGTGCCAGTGGTCATCGTCACTCCCTGGATCAATAAGTTCTACATCCTGGACATCAACCCCAGAAAGAGCTTGGTCCGACATCTGGTCGAGCACGGATTTGACGTATACATCACGAGTTGGAAGAACCCGGGCGAAGACATGCGGGATGTCGGATTCGATGCCTACCTAACGGAAGGCATCGCTTGCCTGGTGGACGTCGCACGAAAGATCTCCCGAGCAAGCAAGGTGAACGCGGTGGGTTACTGCATCGGCGGATCGGCACTTGCTGCCTATATGGCATGGGCGAATCGACGTTTTCCCGCTGCAAGAATTCCAGTCGGTTCCGCGACCTTCCTCACAACTCTGGTGGACTTCCACAAGCCAGGTGACATAGAGGTGTTTCTCGACGAGGGCAGCGTCAATTTTCTGTCACAGTCCATGGATAGAAAGGGATACCTCGATGGCAGGGAAATGGCGGCCGCTTTCCGACTGCTCCGATCGAACAGCCTGATCTGGCATTACGTGGTCCACGGCTATCTCTACGGAGAAACGCCACCACCCTTCGATGTTCTCTACTGGAACATGGATACGACCAGAATGCCGGCAGCCATGCACAAGTGGTACCTCAGGGAGTTCTATCTGAACAATGCTCTGATCAAGAAAGATGCCCTGTTCATCGCCGGCGAGAAGATCAATCTCGAACGCATTGCTCAGCCGGTATACGCCGTCGGCGCGGCGGATGATCATATTGCGCCTTGGCGTCAGGCATTTCGGACCAACAATCATATCGCCGGCACCAAGCGCTTCGTGCTGACGAGTTCCGGCCACATCCTTGGCATCATCAATCCGCCGGCGTTTCCGACCAGGAGCGAGTACTGGGTTGCCGCTGCCGAGCGCCACGACACGCCGGATAGCTGGCGGGATCGAGCCGAGCACGTGCGCGGGTCGTGGTGGGAGGATTGGCTTGCGTGGCTTGGTTCCCTGTCGGGCAAGCAAAGGACGCCTCCGCCGGTCGCGACTACCGAGTACCCGTCCCTGGCGAAGGCGCCGGGCAACTATGTTCTCGAGCCTTGACTCGTATCCGGCATCGCCATTTGCCTGCTGTGGTATCGGATATCATTAGCCATTTGCTCCCAATCATGCCGGTTGTCCCGGATATGGTGGAGCAGGGACATAGATAATGAAATGCGTCGATGATTTCCGCTTGCGTTTGGGCGGCCGGGAACTGGTGCCCATCGTGATCGGTGGCATGGGAGTGGACATATCGACTGCGGAACTGGCTCTGGAGGCCGCTCGGCTCGGTGGTGTCGGGCACATTTCCGATGCGATGGTGCCGACTGTTTCCGATCGGCGATTCAAGACTCGCTTTGTCAAGGACAAACTGAAGCTTTACAAGTACAACGTCGCGAATGCCGACAAGTCGGATGTGCGTTTCGACCTCGGTCATCTTGCCGAGGCAACGCGATTGCACGTTGGTCGGACCATGGAAGAAAAGCGTGGCGATGGCATGGTCTTCATTAATTGCATGGAGAAGCTGACGATGAATGCGCCAAGGGAGACGCTGCGTGTGCGTCTGTCGGCCGCGCTCGACGCCGGCGTGGACGGAATCACCCTGGCGGCTGGCTTGCATCTGGGGTCGTTTGGACTGATCGAGGATCACCCGCGTTTCCGGCATGCTCACCTCGGCATCATCGTTTCGTCCCTGCGTGCGCTGCAGTTGTTTCTTCGCAAGAACGCGCGCCTAGAACGCCTGCCCGACTATGTCGTCGTCGAGGGGCCGCTGGCAGGCGGCCATCTTGGTTTTGGCATGGACTGGGCTCAATATGACCTCGCGGCCATCGTGAAGGAGATTCGCGGCTGGCTCGCGACGGAAAAACTCGAGATTCCATTGATCCCGGCGGGCGGAATCTTTACCGGTAGCGACGCCGCGGCTTTCCTTGAACAGGGCGCGGCCGCTGTCCAGGTGGCGACGCGCTTCACCGTCACTCGTGAATGTGGCCTGCCGGAAGTTGTTCAGCAGGAATACTTTCGGGCGAGCGAACAAGATATCGAGGTCAATAACATTTCGCCGACGGGGTATCCCATGAGGATGCTGAAGCGGAGTCCGGCCATTGGCGATGGCATCCGTCCAAACTGCGAGGCCTACGGTTATTTGCTCGATGCCAATGGCCGTTGTGCCTACGTCGAAGCATACAATCGCGAGGTCGAGGCGCATCCTGATGCCAGGAAGGTTTCCGTGAAGGACAAGACCTGCTTGTGTACGCACATGCGAAATTTCGAGTGCTGGACATGCGGGCATTACACTTATCGCCTCAAGGACACTACGCATCGTCTGGATGACGGGAGTTATCAGTTGCTGTCGGCCGAGCACGTCTTCCGGGATTATCAGTTCAGCAAGGGTGGCTCGATCGACTTGCCGCCAAGAGGAGGTGCCGAATTGTGAGCCAGGTCGCAGGAACCGGCGGCGAGTTGCGCCGCATCGTCCGCATCAACGAAGAAATCAAGAGCGTCGTCGCCACCGCTTTCAAGATCAACCTGATGGCGATGAATGCGATTTTCCTCGCCAAGCGGGCCGGCCAGGCGGCGCTCGGCTTCAGTGTCCTTTCCAACGAATTGCGCCGCTTTGCCACGGATCTTCAGCAGCAGATGGAAGTACTGAGGGAGATGACACACGGCAGCGTGGCGTCGGTGACAGCACTCGTCAAGACCGAGCGCCTCAATCGCGTGGTCGATCGCATGCGCAACGAGGTGACCGGGCAGGCACGAGCCATGATCGACCGGTATCTGCGCAATCGGCAGACGACTTCCTTCGTCTTGCACCAGGAAGCGATCGCAACCCAGAATCGCCGCCTGGGCCAGACCATTGCCGATACGGCCCAATTGGTCGAACTGGGCAGCGTGCTGGCGCGATCGGCAAAGATCGAGGCCGCATACGGTGGAAGTTTTTCGGCGGCGCTGATGCAGGTATCGAGTGACTTCGAGCACACGATCGCCGAGATACATCGTTCGCTCGAGCAATTGTCGCGACATCAAGACTAGGGGGACTTCAGATGAAAACGGCCCAAGTGATCTACGAGAACGGCGACCACCGCTGGCTGGCGATCGTGCGCGATCCGGACCGGCCCGGTTATCTGATCGACACCAACGAATATCTCGTCAGTATCGGCGATGACGCCATCCTGCTCGATCCGGGAGGCAGCGAGATCTTTCCGTCGGTCTTCTCGGCGCTGTGCGCCGAATACGATCCGCGTCGCATCAGCAAGATCTTCGCCTCGCATCAGGATCCCGACATTATTTCATCACTATCGATGTGGATGGAGTTCAATCCCGACATCAAGTGCTACATCAGCTGGCTATGGGCCGGATTCGTCCCCCATTTCGGCGGCACCGGCGACACGTTCTTGCCGATACCGGACCCCGGCATGGACATTCCAGTGGGCCGCGAGCGCCTGCGGGCCGTGCCGGCGCACTATCTGCACTCGTCCGGCAACTTCAATCTCTATGACCCGAAAGCCAAGATACTGTTTTCAGGCGACATCGGTGCGGCGCTGCTGCCGCCTGGAGACAACGGCTTGTTCGTCGAGAACTTCGATCGTCACATCGCTCATGCCGAAGCCTTTCATCGGCGCTGGATGGGTTCGGAGCGGGCCAAGCGCGACTGGTGCGCGCGGGTTGCCGACATGGACATCGACATGCTCTGTCCTCAGCATGGCGCCATTTATCGCGGCGACGATGTCCGCCGCTTCATCGATTGGTTCGCGCAACTCGATGTAGGCGCAGTCAAATCTTGACACGTATCAAGGCTCGATCAGAGCCGGGGGCCGGACAATCGCGGCTCTGACAAAATGATGGGTGTCCAGCAACATGACCAGCCTGACGCAGCCCTTGCACGACCACCACAAGCATTGTGATGACCTTTTCGCCGAGGCCGAGGAGGCTGCTCACAAGAAGCGCTGGCCGCAATGCCTGGAGTCGTTTCGGCGTTTCCGGGGCGAGCTAGAGGCACATTTCGCGACCGAAGAGCAGGTGCTGTTCCCGGCGTTCGAAAATGCGTCGGGGATGGTGGCTGGTCCCTCGCAGGTCATGCGGTTTGAGCATGCCCAGATGCGGGATCTTCTTGGCCAAATGGAGCAGGCGGCGACTCAACAAAATCTTGACCAGTTCTCGGGTTCGGCCGAGACCCTCCTGGTGCTCATGCAGCAGCACAACATGAAGGAAGAGAACATTCTCTATCCGATGTGCGAGCAGTCGCTTTCCGGACAGGGGATGTCCCTGATCGAGCCGTTGAGGGAAAGAGTGGAGGCGGCGTGCCCCGCGTGATCGACGGCCGCGAACTGCAGCCGCCCGAGCCGCTGGAACTTGCGCTGATGGCGCTCGACACGCTGCCCGACGATGACGAACTGGTCATGCTGCTTTATTGCCAGCCGCATCCGCTGTTCGACATTCTGAAACGCAATGGCTATCGCTGGACCGAAGCGGTCCAGGACGACGGCACCCACGAAATCCGCATTCGCAAAGCCTGAGGGCCGGGATCACTCGCCCGTCATGCATCCGAATCTGTCGTTCGAGCAGGCGCCGCCCATCACGGTGCCGTATCGATTCTTCCTCACCGCGCCGCTGTTCGGCGTCGCCGCCGGTTTGCTGCTCGCCTGGCTGGGAGAGTCAGCCGTGGCATCCCGCTGGAGCAGCGGTGCGCTGGCCCTGACGCACCTGCTTGCGGTCGGTTTCATGCTGCAGGCCATGACCGGCGCGATGATGCAATTCGTGCCCGTCGCCGCCGGCGGCAACGTCTGGCGCCCCGGGCTGGTAGCCAGTCTGGTTCATCCCGCCCTGGTGATCGGTGCTGGCGCCCTTGTCACCGCTTTCCTCGTTCACGATGGATGGTTGTTTCGTCTGGCCGGAGGCACGCTGCTCGCGACCATCGGATTTGTCGCCGCAGTCGTCGGCATCGCGTTGTGGCGAACTCCGGCGCAAGGGGCGACCATACATTCGATGCGCCTCGCCATTGTCGGCTTGGCCGCAACGGCGCTGCTGGGCGCCACGCTGGCGGAGGGTCTCGCCGGCGAGGTTGCCTGGCCGCTGCTCGAACTGGCCAATGTTCATGCCGGCTGGGGCCTCGGCGGCTGGGCCCTGCTGCTGCTGGCAGGGGTTTCCTACTATGTCGTGCCGATGTTTCAACTGACACCACCCTATCCGGTGGGGCTGGCCCGCTGGCTGGCACCGGCTGTGTTGGCGATACTTCTGCTGTGGTCGGCACAGGTCGGCGGTCGGAGCCCGGCTTGGGAGCAATGGGTCTGGCTAGCCGGTCTAATAGTGGGTGCCGGCTTTGCCGGCGTCACGCTTTGGTTGCAGCAGCGCCGCCGCCGGCGGGTTTCCGATCCGACGCTGGTGTTTTTCCGGGGCGCCATGCTGTGCATGATCGGCTTGCTGTTGTCGGCTGTCATGATGGCGATGTTTCCCGGTCTCGCCGAGCATCCGCGCGCGCCCTATTGGCTGGGGGTGCTCGTGTTGCCGGGTGTGTTCGTGTCGGCGATCAACGGCATGCTCTACAAGATCGTGCCCTTCCTCAATTGGCTGCACCTCCAGCGCCTGATGGGGCTCGGCATGCTGCCGCCCAACATGAAGGAAATGATTGCCGAGCGCGCCATGAAACTGCAGATGCGGATGCATTTTGCGGCCGTCGTCCTGCTGCTTGCTGGAGCGGTCGTGCCGGAGGCGACGCGCATCGCCGGCATCATTTTCGCGATTTCTTGCGCGATGCTAGGTTGGAACCTGACTCAGGCGGCGCGGTTCTTCCGTGACTTCAGAGATCGTACTCGCGCAACCGCGCCAGATCGGGCACCATGATCTGCCGGCCATGCACCTCTATGAGGCCGCCTTCGGCAAGATCATGGAAAATGCGGGACAGTGTTTCCGGTGTCAGGTTGAGCCGGGAGGCGATGACCTGCTTGGAAGTGGGCAGGGTGAACTCCAGCCTCTCCTCGCACTCTCCATCGTGAGGGCAATGCTGCAGCAGATAGCCGATTACCCGCTGGGCGCTCGAACGGAGCGAATAGGACTCGACGTCGCCGATCAGCGAATGCAGCCTCATCGCCAGGCCAGCGAGCATGGCGCGGGCGAAGGTAACGTCGGTTTCCAGCAGCCGGAGCACGGCCTCCTTGGAAATGTGGAGCAACAAGGTGTCGGACAGCGCCTCGGCGAACACGGGGTAGGGCTTGTCCATGAACACGACGGCCTCGCCAAAGCTTTGACGGGGCCCGATGATCTCCACGACCTTTTCATTGCCCTGGGAGGACGGGAACGCGAGTTTCACCTGGCCGAACACGATGATGAAGAAGCCCTTGGGCATATCGCCCTTCTGGAACAGCATTTCACCCTTGGCCAACCGTTTTTCCCGCGTCGCCGCCGTGATTGGTGCCAACTGACCCGGTGTCAGGGCGGAAAACAGCGGCATCCGGCTCAGCAGCGAGGGGATGTCGAGTTCGTGCTTGTGCGCGGTTCCGTTGTTGGCCATGGTGGCGGAACATATCACGGTTTTGCCGAGTTGTCGGAGCACTGAGCCCATGCCCTTGACCTGGCCAATCCTGTGCTCGGCGCCTCATCGGGGCATGTTCGCCGCCGGCATGGCGCAGGGCTTGTTGATCATGGCGCTATGGTTCATCGACCTGCTGGGGTGTTATGGCGGCGTCTCGCCAGGCCTGACTTTCGCGCCACCCTTGCCGCCGGCTTGGTTTCACGTCGGCTGGCTCGCCTACGGCATGTTCGCCTTCTTCATTTTCGGTTTCATCCTGACGGCCGGGCCAAGGTGGCAACGCCAGCCCGACACGGGGCCCGGCGTGTTTCGGCCGGCCCTGTTGTTGATGGCCGGAGGCTGGCTCATCGCCGATCTGGGCTTGCTCGTGCCGGCCGTGCTGCCGGCCGGCTTGCTGGTTGCGGCGGGAGGCTGGTCGGTGGCAACGCTGTTTCTCTGGAAGCTGTTCGCGTGCACTGTCGGCGACCGCATGCACATGGGCTGCATGGCCACGGCGCAGACCGCTGGTCTGCTGGGCCTGCTCGCCTTCGCCGCGCTGGCGGCGGGCGGCCCGCCCGCGCTTGGTCCGCTCGTCATTGCCCTCGGCCTGTGGTTTTATCTGATCCCCGTGTTCCTGATCGTTCTTCATCGCATGCTGCCGTTCTTTTCTCAGGGCGTGATACCGAATTTCCGGCCGCCGCGCTCGGACTGGGCACTGTTCCTACTGTTGGGCGGCAGCATGCTGCATGGCTTGCTCGCTTGGCTGGACTTGCCGAACTGGACGTGGCTGGTCGATCTGCCGGCGGCATTTGCGGCGGCCAGGCTGACTTGGCTCTGGCGCTTGCGGGAAAGCTTCGGCGCCAAGATCCTCGCCGTGCTGCATGTCGCCTTTGCCTGGGCGGGCATCGGTTTCGGCCTGTTCGGGGTGCACAGCCTGATGGTGGCCGGCGGGCTGCCGGGACTGACTTTGGCGCCGATTCACGCCATGACCGTCGGCTTCGCCTCGTCAACGCTGATCGGCATGGCGTCGCGTGTCACGCTGGGCCATTCCGGCCGGCCGATCGTCGGTGACAGGGTCATGTGGACCTGCTTCTGGGCCATGCAGGCGGCAGCCTTGCTGCGACTGGCCGGGGAGTGGCAGCCCCTGCTCAATCCCGCGGCCGCCCTGGTGTGGTGGCTCGCTTTCGCGGTCTGGGCCTGGCGTTACGCACCGGCCTATTGGCGCGTGCAGGGCGACGGACTGCACGGCTAGTCTCGCCAGCCAGTCGATGTATCTTGCCGTCAAGTACCTGCATGTCACGTGTGTGATCGTCAGCATCACGGGGTTCTTCCTGCGCGGCTGGCTGACTTTCGCCGATTCGCCGGTGATGAACCAACGGTGGTTGCGATGGGCGCCGCACGTGAACGACACGCTGCTGCTCGCTGCCGCGGTCGGCCTGGCAGTCATGAGTGGGCAGTATCCACTCGCGCGGTCCTGGCTGACCGCCAAGATCGTCGGCTTGCTTACCTACATTCTGCTGGGCATGGTCGCGCTCAAGCCCGGACGACCCCGGGGCGTGAGAATCGCCGCCTGGCTGTCGGCGCTCGCGGTGTTCGGCTATGTCGTTTCCGTCGCCGTCACCCGGAATCCCGCCGGATTGCTGTCTTGGCTGGGTTGGCGCTGACAGCCGATCGCCGTTGTCAGGTCGGCGAGTGCGCCAGCAGCTGCTTGAGCGGCGCGATGTCGATGATGCGGATGTGCTTCTGTTGCACGCTGATGAAACCCTCTTCCTGAAAACGGGAAAAGGCGCGGCTGACCGTTTCCAGTTTCAGGCCAAGGTAGGAGCCGATCTCCTCGCGCGTCATGCGCAGGTGGAATTCCTGCGGTGAATAGCCTCTGGCGGTAAAACGCTGCGAAAGATTGAGCAGGAACGCCGCCAGGCGCTCCTCGGCACGCATGGTGCCCAGCAGCATCATGACGCCATGGTCGCGGACGATCTCCCGGCTCATCACCTTGTGGAAGTGGTGCTGCAGGGCCTGGATTTCCCGCGACAGCCCTTCGAGCTGCACGAAGGGAATGACGCAGACCTCGCCGTCCTCGAGCGCGACCGCGTTGCAGGAATGGGCTTCCGTGCTGATGCCGTCCATGCCGAGAATCTCACCCGCCATCTGGAACCCGGTGACCTGGTCGCGGCCGTCCTCGAGCAGGACGTCGGTCTTGAAGAAACCGGTCTTGATGGCATAGATCGCCTCGAAAGGCGCGCCGGCACGGTAGAGATGCTGGCCGCGCTTGAGCCGTCGGCGTGACGCAACCATCTTGTCGAGCTTCGCGATTTCCTTCTCGGTGAGACCGAAGGGCAGGCACAGTTCACGCAGATTGCACTGCGAACAGGCAGCCTTCAGAGAAGTGATGTTGAGCGGTATGACATTCTGATGAGTGCCATGCTCCGAGAGGCTTTTGATCTGTGTCAAAACCTCGCCCTCGTGGTTCCGGCATCTTTGGCCCTCGCCGCTTGTGCGCATCGGCAGCTAT
>CAYXZX010000004.1:0-58031 GCA_964469455.1 uncultured Rhodocyclaceae bacterium
CCAGCGTCGGGTTTTCCCAGTCGTCCTCGACGAAGCGCACGTCGTTCTTCTTCAGATCGAAGCCCAGCGCCTCCAGCGAGCCGAGGTAAAGCTCGAGGATGTCCGCCGGCGCGGGCTTGAGTACCACCTGGTACTGGTAGTAGTGCTGCATGCGGTTGGGGTTCTCGCCGTATCGGCCATCCTTGGGGCGGCGCGAAGGCTGGACATAAGCGGCTTTCCACGGCTCGGGGCCGAGGGCGCGCAGGAAGGTGGCGGTGTGGCTGGTGCCGGCGCCGACTTCCATGTCGTAGGGTTGCAGCAGCGCGCAGCCCCGCTGGTTCCAGAAGCCCTGAAGTCGAAGGATGATCTCCTGAAACGTCGGCTTGGTGGTCATCGATGAAACCTGCATCAATCGCAAAGGCGCGATTTTACAGGCTTTTCGCGGAGCCCCGAGCGATGCGACCGGTCGAGCAACCCAAGCCCCCCGGCGAAGCTGCCAGGTGCGACGCTGCGACCCCGGTATCAGGTCGCCAACGCGCCGGCCCGGCGGAAGATCAAATGCGCGAAATCACCTTGCTGCCCGCGACCCGGCTTCGGCGAACTTGTAGCGGTTGCCACCGGCATCCTTGGCCTGATACATCGCGGTGTCGGCCCAGCGAATCAGTTCATCCATCGAGTCGCCATCGTGGGGAAACATGGCGATACCGATCGAAGGCAGGACCGCAACAACCTGCCGCTTGAGGAGCACGGGCGGTTGCATGGCGGCGAGCACGCTGGATGCGACCCGCTCCGTGTCATACATCGACTCGATGTTGGTGAGGACGATGAGAAACTCGTCGCCGCCCAGGCGCGCCACCAGGTCAGACTCTCGTACCGACGCGCGCAGGCGCCGGGCGGCCTCGCGCAAGACTTCGTCGCCCGCCTGATGGCCCAACGTGTCATTGATTTGCTTGAAGTCGTCGAGATCGATGAAGAACAGGGCAACGGCGTTCTGCTGGCGACGGGCCAGTGCCAGGGTTCTCTCCATGTACTCGTTCAGATACAGCCTGTTCGGCAGCTGCGTCAAGGCATCGTGCAGCGCCAGGAATTCGATGCGTTCCTGCGCCTGCTTGCGGAAAGTGATGTCGCGAACGATGACCATGCGATGGTTGTCGCCGTCGTAGGGCATCACCTTGCCGGTCAGTTCGACGGGCAGCCGATTGCCACTCTTGAGAGTCAACTCGGCCTCATAGGGAGCCTCCCACTGACTGCGAATCCGGTCCGTGATCGTCGGTCGCCATTCCTGCGGCACGAAGTCGAGGACCGAGTGGCCCATCATGTCCTCGGCGTCGTAGCCGCCCATGCGCAGGAGCGCCTCGTTGACATCCGTAATGACGCCATCGTGATGAAAGACGATGCCCTCGTTCGAGGCCTGCACGAACTTGCGCATGCGCAGTTCGCTCTCCCGCAACGCGCGCTCGGCGCGCCATTGCCGGGTGATCTCGTTGATGAGCACGAAGGCGCCGACAAAGGTGCCGGTGCCGGAAGCATGCGGAATGAGGTTTACTTCGATGGCGCCCGTCGCGCCGCCCGGCATTGCCTGCTCGCGCACGTATTGGACAGGTTGACCGGCCTGAACCAGCCTGACATGGGGCTCGATATGCTGCCACGCCTCCTCGCCGATCACTTCGCGCACGGTCTTGCCCAGAATGGTCTCCATTGTGAGGCCATTGGACTCGGCGTATCGGCGATTGGCGAACTGGCACTTCAGGTCGAGGTTGTAATAGGCCATCATGGCCGGCACCGAATTGGCTACCAGTCGCAGCAGCGAGTCTGCGTCACCGCTGGCGGCGGGAAGCGTTGGGCGAGCGTCTGACATGGGCGTCCTTGCTATTGACGACTTCGGCCGGATCGGCGGCGAACCTCTCCTCACCGCCCCCGACTGCCACACTCCGGCGGTCTTGCGCCGCCATGTTAGCTCAGGTCGGACGAACTTTCATCCGGCATGCCCGACGGCGCCAATAGTCAGTCGTGGCGGCGCGGCGGGAAGAAACGGCCACCCTGCTGGCCGGGTGGTGTCTCCATGCCCGGATTGGGCTGTCCCTGCGGGCGAAACACCGAGCCGCGGGCCGCCGGCCCGTCGTCGCGCCTGGTGTCGTCGTCGAACGGTCGCTCGGTGGGCCCCTCACGATGCTGATCGCGCCTGAACCGGCCGTCACCCCGTCGCTCAACCGGTGCCCCGCCCGGCGGCAGCGCCTGCTGGGGCATCGGCGCCGGCGTCGGCATCACCGTCGCCGCGGGAGGTGCTGGCTCCGGGCGACCCTGCGGCAGCCGCCGGATGTACTCACCTGCCGGCGCCTCGAACCTGGGCGTGATGACGCGGGGCGCGTCGGGTCGCGGCACGTCGGGTCGGGGCATCTCGGGTCGGGGCATCTCGGGTCGCGGTACGTCGGGTCGGGGCACCTCGGATACCGGCGCCGAGGGTCTCGGTGGCTGCGCTTTCGGCACCTCGACCCGCGGCATGTCGATCCTGGGCGCCTCTGGCCGGGGCGCACCACCTCGCAATGGCGGCGGCAGCGGCACGGGACGGGAAGATGGGGTCTCGACTCGCGGGGAAACGACGGCCCCGGGGATCGGCCTCACGGGATGATCGCCGCGGATGTGGCGCAGGTCTTTCTCCGAGGTCGGGGGCAGGCGGGCATCGCGAACATGGTCGCGGCCGAAGCGGTCATCGCGCATTCCGATGATGGCATGCGGAACCTGTCGATTGCGGTGAATGATCCGTTCCACGTCCCTGACCTGGCGCGGCCCGCCCCAGCCGGCCCACCAGAGCGAACCGCGAAAGCCCGGGCGGCCCCACCAGGGCACCAGCGGCTCGTCCCAGCCGAGCGCCACCCAGCCTATGCCGGCTCCGGCGCCATAGAAGGCTACCAGCGCCGGCGCATAGACCGGCCTGGCAACCCTTGGCCCGGGTGCCCAAGCCCAATAGCCATCGAGGTATATCCAGCGACCGTAATGTGTCGTCGACCAGCCCCAGGGCGCATCGTCCACCCACGTCCAGCCGTAGTAGGGATCCCACTGCCAGCGGCCGGTGCTGTACGGCACCCAGCCGGGATCGACCACCGGCACCCACACCGCCCCATAGGGATCGACGCTGCGCCAGCTGCCATAGCGGTCGAGATCGGACGCCCCGTAGATTTCCGGAGGCAGTTGGCGCAGGCTCGGCGCCTGGGCATGGAAATCGGAACGCGCATCATTCCAGCGATCCCAGGCGTCCGCCGCGGCCGCCACGCGCCGCTCGACCACCGGCCTGGACGTTTCCGGCACGATCAGTTCCTCGTTGGCGGCGACGTAGACGCTCGCGCCATCGGCCAGCGTCAGCGTGGCCTGCCCGCCATGGCGCGCGGTGAGTCGCGTCGCACCGCCGCGCGTATCGACCCGATAGTAGCCCCTGGCATTGACCAGGATGGCGGCATTGGCGGTGTCGATCACGACCGTTCGGTCCGGCGTTGCCCCGCGCAGGTCGAAGGAAGCCATCCCTGATGCAACCCGGAACCTGGCCATGCGACGATCAAAGGCGACGAAACTCAATTGCGTGTTGGCGGCAAGGCGCACGAAGTCGCGGCCACCGATCTGGATTTCGGCGGTGCCGTCGCCACCGGTGTGGATCGCATCGCCCGCCACCAGCGCCGTATTGACCCTGGCCGGCTCCCAACTGTCCTCGCCCGGCCGCCAGAACGATACCTGGCCTTCGGCGACGCCGAGCCGTGCCGGAGCGACCATCTCGTCGTCAACGTCGCTTGCCGTCTGCGTCGTGGCGCTGGCACAGGCCCCAAGCCAGATCAACAACCAAGCACTCAATAGTCGCCGCATCAAAATCCTCGTCTGAATGGTCTCTCGCATCCCGGTCAGTTAACGCCGGTGCCGTCACGGCCGTTGACCCGGCGACGCGTTACCGCCATGGCCACCGCCAGACATGCCGCCAAGACCGCCATGGCATTGCCGAGGCGGCCGAAAGGCGTCAAGCCGGAATATCCTTGCGCCGCAACCTTCAGGGCACCCGAGGTAAATGGCGGCAGCGTCGCGATCACCCCGCCGTCCGGCGCGATGGCTGCCGTCATGCCGGTGTTGGTCGCCCGCAGGATCATCCGCCCCGTTTCGAGCGCGCGCATGCGAGCAATCTGCAAGTGCTGCGGCTGCGCCAGGGAATCGCCGAACCACGCGGTGTTGGAAAGATTCACCAGCAGCGTCGCGTCTGACAGGGCGGCCAGCAGTTCTTCGCCGAACAGGTCCTCGTAGCAGATATTGGGCATGACCCTCTGGTCCGCGATCTCCAGCGGCTGCTGCTGTCGAGTGCCCGCGCTGAAGTTCGACATCGGGATGTTGACCAGCCCGAAGAACCAGGCGAAGCCGGGAGGCACGAACTCGCCGAACGGCACGAGGTGAATCTTGGCGTAGGAAGTGACCGAAAGCTCCGGCGTGACCACCAGCGCGCCATTGACATAGCCACCGGCGCGACTGCGTATCGCCGCGCCCATGAGCACCGGGCCCGCCGCGGTCAGCCGGGCCAGGAATTCGGGCGGAATCTGGTCGAACAGCAGCGGGATGGCGGTTTCGGGCAGTACCGTTACCGGCGCCGGATGTTCGGCCGCGAGGCGGGCGTAGGTTTCCATCGACAGGCGCAGGTTCTCCGGCACCCATTTCAGGCTCTGCGGAATATTGCCCTGGAGCAGGCTCGCCTCGACCGGCCGGCCCGCCGCCTGCGTCCAGGCGACTGTCCGCAACCCGGCACCGGCGGCAAGGACGACACCGATCGCCAGCCATGCCAGCGGCTTGCGTCCCGCGAAAGTCAGGCATGACGCCACGCCGGCGACGAGCAGTCCCACGCCATAGACGCCGACCACCGGCGCGTAACCCGCCAACGGGCTGGGCGGTGTCTGCGAATAGCCGATGGCCAGCCAGGGGAAACCCGTCAACATCCAGCCGCGCAGCCATTCGGCGAGCGCCCATAGGCCGGCGGCGAGCAGGATGGCGCGAAAGTCAGTGGTGGCGGCACGTCGGAACAGATAGCCGGCCAGTGCCGGAAACAGCGCCAGCCAGCCGCAGAACAGCAGGGTGGCCACCGCCGCCAAAGGCATGGCCATGCCGCCGACATCGTGCAGGCTGACATAGACCCACGAAACGCCCGCGAGGAAGCAGCCGAGTCCCCAGGCGAAACCAAGCCATGCGGCGCGGCGCGGGCTGTCGGTGCGGCGCCAGAGATGGAACAGCAGCGCCAGCGTGATGACGGGAATCGGAAAGACGCCGAACGGCGCGAAGCCGAACACCGTCGCCGCGCCTGCCAGCAAGGCGACGAGCAGCGGCGATCTCATTCGGCGGGATTGAGCGGCAGGCTGCGCTGCTGATCGACCAGCAGGGTATGGACGCGGCGGCTGTCGGCGCGCAGCACCTGCAGGCGCAGGCCGTCGATCGTGACCGCTTCGTTGCGCTTGGGCAGGCGGCCCAACTGGTGAATCACCAGGCCGCCCACCGTGTCGTAGTCCTCGTCCGGAAACGCCGTGCCAAAAGCTTCATTGAAGTCGACAATCTCGGTGGTCGCCTTCACACGGTAGCGGCCGACGTTGTCGAGGACGATGTTGCCGGCCGCTTCATCGAAGTCGTATTCATCCTCGATGTCGCCGACGATCTGCTCGAGCACGTCCTCGATCGTGACCAGACCGGAAACGCCGCCGTATTCGTCGACGACGATGGCCATGTGATTGCGGCTGGCGCGGAACTCGCGCAGCAGCACGTTGAGGCGCTTCGACTCGGGGATGAACACCGCCGGCCGCAGGGTGTCGCGCAGGTCGAACTCCTTGCCCGCGTAAAAGCGAAGCAGTTCCTTCGCCAGCAGGATGCCGATGACGTCGTCCTTGCTCGCGCCGATCACGGGATAACGGGAATGCGTCGCCTCGATCACGAACTCGGTGATCCTCTCCATCGAGTCGTCGATGCCGACGACATCCATCTGCGCCCTCGGCACCATGACGTCGCGCACCTGCATGTCCGACACCGACAGCGCGCCCTCGATGATCGACAGCGCATCGCCATCGAGCAGGTTGCGCTCGAAAGCGCCATGCAGCAATTCCAGGAGTTGTTCGCGGTCTTCCGGCTCGCGCATCAGGAACGATGAAAGCCGTTCCAGCAAGGTTGGCTTGTGACTGTCAGGATCCATTGCGTCAGTGGTACGGATCGGGATGACCGAGGCCGGCCAGGATTTCGCGCTCCCTCGCTTCCATGCGCTTCGCCTCCCGCGCGCCGGCTTCATGGTCGTAACCCAACAAATGCAGCATACCATGCACGATCAGGTGCGCGAAGTGCGCCTCGGCCGTCTTGCCCTGCTCGGCGGCCTCGCGCAGCACCACCGGCAGGCAGATCACCAGATCGCCGGCGACGGCCGGTTCCGATTCATAAGCGAACGACAGCACGTTGGTCGCGTAATCCTTGTGGCGATAGTCGCGATTCAGCGCCTGCCCTTCTTCCGCATCGACGAAGCGCACCGCCACCGTGGCCGGCCGGTCACAGGCGGCACGCAGCCACTTCCTGACCTGCGGCCGGGACGGCAGCGCGGCATCCTTGCAGGCGTATTGCACGCCGAGATTCAGCTCAGGCAGTTTTCTTGGCATGCGCCTCGTAGGCCTCGACGATGCGCGCCACCAGCGGATGGCGCACGACGTCGCGGGCGGTGAAATCGGTGAAGGCGAGGCCGCGCACATCGGCAAGGATGCGTCGCGCCTCGACCAGACCCGACTTCTGGCCCTTGACCAGGTCGATCTGCGTCACGTCGCCGGTGACCACTGCTTTGGCGCCGATGCCGATGCGCGTCAGGAACATCTTCATCTGCTCGGGCGTGGTGTTCTGCGCCTCGTCGAGGATGATGAAGGCATGGTTGAGCGTGCGGCCGCGCATGTAGGCGAGCGGCGCGACCTCGATATGGCCCTTCTCGAACAGGCGCCCGACCTTGTCGAAGCCCATCAGGTCGTAGAGCGCGTCGTAGAGCGGCCTGAGATACGGGTCGACTTTCTGCGCCAGATCGCCGGGCAGGAAGCCCAGCCGCTCGCCCGCTTCGACCGCCGGGCGCGTCAGGACGATGCGCTGCACCTGGTCGCGCTCGAAGGCATCGACCGCTGAGGCCACGGCGAGATAGGTCTTGCCGGTGCCGGCCGGACCGATGCCGAAGGTGATGTCGTGCTCCTGGATCTGCCGCAGGTATTGCACCTGGTTCGGCGTGCGGCCGTGCAGATCACTCTTCTTGGTCAGCAGCGCCGGCGCCGGCTGCTGCGCCTGGCTGCGGTTCCGGAGTTCGACCAGGCCGAGCTGGATGTCGTCGATCGACAGCGGCTGCTTCGCGGCCTCGTAGAAATGCTCCAGCGCCTGGGCCGCGAGTCGCGTGCGCGCCGGGTCGCCACTCAGCCGGCAGTGCTCGCCGCGCCGGGCGATATTCACGTCGAATGCCGTCTCGATCTGGCGCAGATTCTCGTCGAGCGGTCCGCACAGGTTGGCGAGCCGGTCGTTGTCCACCGGTTCCAGGGTGATGTCGAGCGGTTTGGTCTTCACGATTCGTGGGTCACCACTTCGCCGCGCAGGCTGTGCGGCAGCGCCGCCGTGATGCGCACCTCGGCGAAAGAGTTGATCAGCCGGGGTGCGCCGGCGAAGTTGACGATGCGGTTGTTGTCGGTGCGGCCCGCGAGTTCGTGCCCGTTCTTCTTCGACACACCTTCGACCATGACGCGCTGCACGCTGCCGACCATGGACTCGGAAACCGCGCGGGCCAGCTCGTCGATGCGCTTCTGCAGGCGCATCAGGCGCGCGGTCTTGATCTCGGCGGGAGTCTCGTCCGCCATCTCCGCGGCGGGGGTGCCGGGGCGCGGACTGAAGACGAAGGAGAAGCTGGCATCGAAGCCGACTTCGTCGATCAGCTTCATCGTCTTCTCGAAATCCTCTTCCGTCTCGCCGGGAAAACCGACGATGAAGTCGGTCGACAGCGAAATGTCCGGGCGCGCGGCGCGAAGTTTCCTCGCCAGCGACTTGTACTCGAGCGTCGTGTAGCCACGCTTCATCGCCGCCAGCACGCGATCCGAACCGGCCTGCACCGGCAGGTGCAGATGCGACACGAGCTTGGGTACAGTGCGGTAGAGATCGATCAGCCGCTGCGTCATCTCGCGCGGATGCGAGGTGGTGTAGCGGATGCGCTCGATGACCGGCATTTCGGCGATCGTCTCGATCAGGAAGGCCAGGTCGGCAAACTCGCCGTCGGCCGAGTCGACATCGAGTTTGCCTCGATAGGCATTGACGTTCTGCCCGAGCAGATTGACTTCCTTGACACCCTGCAAAGTCAGTCGCGACACCTCGGCGAGCACGTCGGCGAGCGGCCGCGAGACTTCGTCGCCGCGCGTGTAGGGCACGATGCAGTAGGTGCAAAACTTCGAGCAGCCTTCCATGACCGAGACGAAAGCGCTGGCGCCTTCGACGCGTGCTTCGGGCAGCGCATCGAACTTCTCGATCTCCGGAAAGGACACATCCACTGCTGCGCGGCCGCTGGCGCGGCGCTTGGCAATCAACTCCGGCAGGCGATGCAGGGTCTGCGGCCCGAAGACGACATCGACATAGGGTGCGCGCGCGACGATGGCGTCGCCTTCCTGGCTGGCGACGCAGCCGCCGACGCCGATGACCAGGTTCGGATTCTGCTGCTTGAGCTGGCGCACGCGGCCGAGTTCGTGGAAGACCTTCTCCTGCGCCTTCTCGCGCACCGAGCAGGTGTTGAACAGGATGATGTCGGCGTCTTCCGGGCGATCGGTCTTGACGGCGCCGTAGGCGGAACCGAGCACGTCGGCCATCTTGTCCGAATCGTACTCGTTCATCTGGCACCCGAAGGTGCGGATGAACAACTTGCTCGACATCAACGCTGCGCCGCTTCCTGCTGGGAAAGTATCCAGACCTTGGCAACGGCGCCCGAAACGTCCATCTGATACCGAACCGGCACCGCGCCCTGGATCATGCCGGGAAGCACCATCATGTTGAAAGGATCGCGAATCTGCACGCCCGGCGCCAGCGCCACGGGCTGGCCGTCGATCAAGCCGCGGGTCGGGCTGGCGACCATCAACTCGCCCTTCTTCGTATCGTCGGGAAGGATGCGCGGAATCCCGACCGCCGGCACCGGGGCAGCCGGACCCGGCGCATTGGCGATTTCCTGCACGGCGCTGCCGATGACGGAACTGACGATCGCGGATGTGATGGGGTCGAGCGGCATGCCATCATTATAGACGGGCTGATTACGACACGATACTGCTAACATCGACCCATGAAACCCGCGGTCATCCTGCTTTCCGGCGGCCTCGACTCGGCCACGACACTCGCCATCGCACGCGACCAGGGCTTCGACGCCTGGTGCCTGTCGGTCGATTACGGCCAGCGCCACGCCGCCGAACTCGTGGCTGCCGCACGTGTCGCCACGGCATTGGGTGCCCGCGAACACCGCACCATTCATCTCGACATCAACCAGTTCGGCGGCTCGGCACTGACCGACCCTGCCATCGCGGTCCCGACCGGCGGCCTCGTCCCCGGTATCCCGGTCACGTACGTGCCCGCCCGCAATACCATCATGCTGTCCCTCGCGCTGGCCTGGGCCGAGGTTCTGAGCAGCAGCGACATCTTCGTCGGCGTCAATGCCGTCGACTACTCGGGCTACCCGGACTGCCGGCCCGAGTTCATCCGTGCGTTCGAAACCCTGGCCAACCTGGCGACAAAGTCAGCCGTGGAGGGACGCCGGCTGAACGTCCTCGCGCCGCTGATGAGCATGAGCAAGGCCGACATCATCAGGCGCGGCACCGAACTTGGCGTCGATTACGGCCTGACCGTCTCCTGTTACCAGGCTGACACGGCCGGTCGGGCCTGCCGCCTGTGCGACGCCTGCCGGCTGCGCCGCGAAGGCTTCGCCTCGGCTGGCGTGGACGATCTAACGCTTTACATAAATCCCTGACAAAACAATCCGCTGGAGGCTCGCCCCGGCGACGCTCCCGCCATAGAAGGGGGTTATCCGCAGACAAATAGGATTGCCTTGCCTTGCAGGGTCGGCTTCCGGGACAATCGTGCCCCTTCGGACGGTAGTGGCAATCAGAGCAGGGGAGAGGACTTCGATGCCGGATGTCGGTTCCATCACGAGCACGGTCGTTTGGGCAGGTTTCGGCCTGGGGGTGATTTTCGGCTTCTTCGCCAACAAGACCAATTTCTGCACGATGGGCGCCATTTCCGACGTCGTGAACATGGGCGACTGGGGGCGGATGCGGGCCTGGCTGATGGCCATCGGCGTCGCGATTCTCGGCACCAACCTGCTCGCCTATACCGGCGCCATCAACATCACCAAGACCATCTATACCGGCCAGAACTTCACCTGGCTTGCCTATATCGTCGGCGGCCTTTGCTTCGGCGTCGGCATGACGCTGGCCTCGGGCTGCGGCAACAAGACGCTCGTGCGCGTCGGCGGCGGCAATCTCAAGGCGGTGGTGGTGTTCATGTACATGGGCTACGCCGCTTTCGTCACGCTCAAGGGCATCTTCGCGGTATTTCGCGTCAATGTATTGCAGGCACCGGCGGTGACCATGCAGTTGCCGACGCACCAGACGCTGCCGCACCTGCTGCAGGGCTCGACCGGCATGGAACTGGCGACCTTGCAGATCACGCTGGCGGTCATCATCGCCGGCGCGCTGATCGCGTTTGCGGTATTCAACAAGCAGTTCTGGGAAAACAAGGACAATTTCATCGCCGGCCTGGTGATCGGCGGCGTGGTGGTCGCCGGCTGGTACGTCACCGGCAAGATCGGCTGGGCGGAAAACCCCGACACACTCGAGGAAATGGCCTTCGGCACCAACTCGAAGCTGCTCGAGTCGATGTCGTTCATCGCGCCGACGGCCTACACGCTCGAACTGTGGTCCTACTGGACCGACACCAGCACGGTCGTTACCTGGGGCATCGCCACGGTGTTCGGCGTCGGCATCGGTTCCTTCCTCTACGCGATGGCCACCAAGTCGTTTCGCTGGGAGCACTTCATTTCCGCCCAGGACATGTTCCGCCACATCATCGGCGCCGTGCTGATGGGTTTCGGCGGCGTCACGGCGATGGGCTGCACGATCGGCCAGGGGATCACGGGCTTTTCGACGCTGTCGCTCGGTTCCATCCTAGCCTTTGTTTCCATTGTCGTCGGCGCCACGGCGGCCATGAAATACGAGTACATGCGCATGATGCGCGAGGCCGGCTGATCGCCCGGCCCAGTGCCCGCGATCGAGTTTCTTGTTTTCAAACCTGGGGGAAAGAGAAATGAAATATCGCAAGAGCCTACTGGCCGTTGTCGTCGCGGCCGCCATGCAGTTTCCGATGACCGCCAGCGCCGCCGACGCGCCGGCCATGCCGGCAATGGACGGCTGGGCCAAGGGCATGGGCGACTGGATGACCGCCATGACCAATCCGCAGATGATGAACTCGATGATGGGCATGATCGATCCCAAGGTATGGACGCCCTGGATCACGGCGATGACCGACCCGAAGATGATGACCGCCATGATGCAGATGGCCGATCCCAAGGTCTGGACGCCCTGGATCAACAGCATGACCGATCCGAAGATGATCAACGCCATGATGGCGATGGCCGATCCCAAGCTCTGGACGCCGTGGATCAAGACCATGACCGACCCGAAGATGATCAATTCGATGATCGCCATGGGCGACCCGAAGGTGTGGACGCCGTTCATCACGGCCATGACCGACCCCAAGATGATCAATTCGATGATGTCGGTCGTCGACCCGAAGGTGTGGACGCCGTGGCTGACCACCATGACCGATCCGAAGTTCATGAACTCGATGATGGGCATCGTCGATCCGAAGGTGTGGACACCCTGGATTACGGCCATGACCGATCCCAAGCTGATGAACAGCATGATGGCCATGGTCGATCCCAAGATGTGGACGCCGTGGATCAACGCCATGACCGATCCGAAGATGATCGACGGCATGATGAAAATGGCCGACCCGAAAGTCTGGACGCCCTGGATGAACGCCATGGTCGACCCCAAGATGATGGAAGCCATGTTCAAGATGGCCGACCCGGCGATCTGGACGCCCTGGATGAACGCCATGACCGATCCCAAGCTGATGAACAGCATGATGGGCATGGTCGATCCCAAGGTCTGGATGCCCTGGATGACCGCCATGACCGATCCCAAGCTGATCAACGGCATGATGCAGTTCATGTCGCCCGAGGTCATGAACCAGTGGGTCGGCGCCATGACCAGCCCGCAGATGATGGACGCGATGATGAAGATGATGAATCCCGCCATCATGGTGCAGATGATGAACGCCATGGCCGTGGCCATGTCCGGCATGCCGCAGGCAGCCAACAGCATGAACAAGTCGATGTCCGGAGCGGCGGCCGGCACGGCGCAAGCCGGCGCCAAGGCGGCGACGACCGGTGCCAAGGCCGGCGCCAAGGCAGGCAGCGACGCCGCCAAGGCCGGTGCCAGCGCCTATTCGGGAAAGAAGTAAGCGGGCGCCGAGCCGGCCTGCTGTTCCCCGGCGCGGGAAGGGCACATGCCCTTCCCGTCTGCTCCCATGAATCTCCGGAGGATGCTTTCCATGCTGCGGAACATCGCTAGAACAATTCCCGCCCTGCTGCTCGCGGCGGGACTCGCGTCGGCGCACGCCGAAACCAAGGCGCCGGCCGCCAAGCCCGCGGCCGCATCCGCGCCGGCGGCCATCATGCCTTTCAACATCCAGTTGCCGCCAACGCGCCCCAAGGAAGAGGTCGTGCCGAACACCATGCGCGAGTCGATCAGCCCCGAGGCGCGCGCCAACTTCGTCACCAGCATGATGGCGATGAACCCATTCTCCATGCAGGAAATGATCGCGATGATGGCGATCAAGTATCCCGCCAAGGAAGGGTTGAAATTCGACGACGTCGTCGAAGCGATGAAATCGAAGGCCAACGAAATCAACTTCAAGTTCGTCGGCCACAACCCTCTTTGGAAGGACATCGTTGCCATCACCGGCAAAACCGACACGCCGCGCGTCGAGTTCTTCTCGTTCTGCGACGCCGTCATTGCCCGCGACCTGCTCGATCTCAGTCTGGAATTCGCGGTCTTCCTGCCTTGTCGCATCGCGGTGGTCGAAGACGCCTACAAGAAGATCTGGTTGCTGACCCTCGACTGGGATGTGCGCTGGCTCGATACCAGCAAGAATCCCAACCAGATATCCGACAAGTTGCGCGAGGGAGCCATCAAGATCCGCGAAGCGATCGACAAGATCATGCGCGCGGGTGCCAGCGGCGAATTCTGACCGGATTTTGGTTTGACACCGCTTCCGCCCGTTACCTATAATGCGCGGCTTCCCGAAAGGGTGGGGGTGGTTAGCTCAGTCGGTAGAGCAGCTGGCTTTTAACCAGTTGGTCACAGGTTCAAATCCTGTACCACCCACCAAGGATACAAAAAAGGCCACCGTCAGGTGGCCTTTTTCTTTGCCTGGAATCTGCCTTAACAAGGCCTTGCCGCCTGACACCGACTACTGCCGGCCATAGTTGGCGAATTTCTCCAGCACCCGCTCCATCTCGTCGAAAGTCAGCAGTCGCGGGCCGCCGATCTGCAGGACGCGCCAGTACTGCTCGCACAGCGCCTCGAGTTCGACAGCCAGCGCCAGCGCCTCATCGAGGTTGCCGCCGAACACGACCATGCCGTGATGGGCCATAAGGCAGGCGCGGCGGCCGTCGAGGGCGCGCACGACGGCATCGGAGAGTTCCTGGCTGCCGAAGGTGGCGTAGTCGGCGCAGCGCACGTCGCTGCCGCCGAAGCGCGCCACCATGTAGTGGAAGGCAGGAATCGCCATGCCCATGCAGGCGAGGCTGACCGCAAACGGCGCGTGCGCGTGCACGATGGCGCCGGCCTCCGGCCGCGCGACGTAGATGTCATGATGGAAGCGCCATTCCGAAGAAGGCTTGCGCCGCCCCTCGCAGCGTCCATCCAGGCCGACGAAACACATGTCTTCAGGCGTGCAGGCGTCGTAGGCCATGCCGGTGGGTGTGATGAGCAAGCCATCGTCATGACGTGCGCTGACGTTGCCGGCGGCGCCGCGATTGAGCCGCTCGGCGTTCATTGCACGCGCCGTGGCAAGCACGGCCGCCCGGAGAGCGGTCATGGCGGTCGCGTCGCTCATTGCGGCAGGCGGGTCAAGGCTTCGCGCACGATGGCCGAGAGCTCCGTCTCGCCGTGCGCGATAACGTGAGTGCGCAGGTCGCGAATCATGCGCGGCTCCCAGGTACGGGCGATGTGGCTGGCGACGTCGCGGACCGCTTGTTCGTGGTCCGGCATGGCCGCGAAGAAATCGCCGATGCGGTTGGCCATGCGGATCAGGTTGGCGGGATTCATGGCGTCGCCCCCGCGTGTGCCGGCGGCCTCGACAGCCGGCGCACCTGCACGGCCGTGACCTTGTACTCGGGGCAGTTGGTCGCCCAGTCCGAGCTGTCCGTGGTGACGACGTTGGCGCCCGACTCGGGGAAATGGAACGTGGTATAGACGACGCCCGGCTGGACCCGCGCGGTGACTTCGGCGCGCAGTTCGGTGGCGCCGGTGCGCGATTCGAGACCGACCCAGTCGCCGTCGGCGATGCCGCGCTGCTCGGCGTCGTGGGGATGGATTTCCAGCAGGTCTTCGGCGCAGAAGCGCACGTTGGCAGTGCGCCGCGTTTGCGCACCAACGTTGTACTGCGAAAGCACCCTGCCTGTCGTAAGCAGGAGCGGACGGCACGGCGTCGCCCTTTCGTCGCTCGGCACGTACTGGGTGATCATGAAGCGGCCCTTGCCGCCGGGACGTGACGGAAAACCGCCGACGTGCATGGTCGGCGTTCCTTCCGGCGCGCCATCGTTGCACGGCCATTGCACACTGCCAAGACGATCCAGCTTCTCGTAGCCGACGCCGGCAAACGTCGGCGTCAGGCGTGCGATCTCGTCCATGATGTCCGAGGGATGGCGATAGCGCATCGGGTAGCCGAGCGCCTCGGCCAGGGCCACGGTCACCTGCCAGTCGGCCATGCCCGCCAGCGGCGCCATCACCTGCCGCACGCGCGAGATGCGCCGCTCGGCGTTGGTAAATGTTCCGTCCTTTTCCAGAAAGGACGATCCCGGCAGGAAGACATGGGCGAAACGGGCGGTCTCGTTGAGGAACAAATCCTGCACCACCACGCACTCCATCGCCGCCAGCGCCGCCTGCACGTGCCGGCTATCGGGGTCGGACTGCGCCGGGTCCTCGCCCTGGCAGTAAAGACCGAGGAAGGAACCGTCGAGCGCGGCGTCGAACATGTTGGGAATGCGCAGGCCGGGCGTCGGCAGCAGCGCCACGCCCCAGGCCCGCTCGAACGCAGCACGCGTCGCGGCATCCGAAACGTGGCGGTAGCCGGGCAGTTCATGCGGGAAGCTGCCCATGTCGCACGAACCCTGGACGTTGTTCTGGCCGCGCAGCGGGTTGACGCCGACGCCCTCGCGGCCGAGGTTGCCGGTGACCATGGCCAGGTTGGCGATGGCGATCACCGCTGTCGAGCCTTGCGCATGCTCGGTGACCCCCAGGCCGTAATAGATGGCGGCATTGCCGGCCGTGGCGTAAAGCCGGGCGGCGGCGCGTACCCGTGCCGCCGGTACGCCGGTCGCCGTTTCCAGCGCCTCCGGCGAATTTTCCGGACGCGCGACGAAGTTGCGCCAGTCGGCGAACGACGGCCGTTCGCAGCGCTCGGCGACGAAGGCTTCGTCGACCAGGTCTTCGGTGACGATCACGTGCGCCAGCGCCGTCAATACCGCGACATTGGTGCCGGGCCGCAGTTGCAGGTGGACATCGGCACGCACATGCGGCGAGTCGACCAGGTCGATGGCGCGCGGATCGATGACAATCAGCCGCGCGCCGGCACGCACGCGGCGCTTGAGCCGCGAGGCGAAGACAGGATGCGCCTCGCCGGGATTGGCGCCGATGACGACAATGACGTCGGCCTGGTCGACGGACGAGAAGGTTTGCGTGCCGGCCGAGGTGCCGAGCGTCTGGCCCAGCCCGTAGCCGGTGGGCGAGTGGCAGACGCGGGCGCAGGTGTCGACGTTGTTGTTGCCGAAGGCGGCGCGCACCAGCTTTTGCACCAGGTAGTCTTCCTCGTTGGTGCAGCGGCTGGAAACGATGGCGCCGACCGCATCGCGGCCATGCCTGGCCTGGATGCGCCGGAACTCGCCCGCCGCGTGGCGCAGCGCTTCGTCCCACGAGACTTCGCGCCACGGATCGGTGATGCGAGCGCGGATCATCGGCCGAATGACGCGATCCTTGTGGGTGGCGTAGCCCCAGGCGAAACGGCCCTTGACGCAGGCGTGGCCGCGGTTGGCGGCACCCTGCTTCAACGGCGTCATGCGCACGATGGTCGGCGTATCGGGCGGCCCGTTCACTTCGGCCAGGAAACCGCAGCCGACGCCGCAGTAGGCGCAGGTGGTGGCAATCGCCCGTTCGGCGCGGCCGGCGTCGACGACGGTGCGTTCGATCAGCGTGGCGGTCGGACAGGCCTTGACGCAGGCGCCGCAGGACACGCATTCCGAGTCCATGAAGGCGCCGCCGGCGCCGGCGGCGATGCGCGACGCAAAGCCGCGCCCGGTCACAGTCAGGGCGAAACTGCCCTGCTGGTCCTCGCACGCCCGCACGCAGCGGAAACAGACGATGCACTTGGCCGGATCGAAGCCGAAATAGGGGTTCGAATCGTCGCGCGGGTCGGCCAGATGGTGGGCGCCGGACAGGCCATAACGCACTTCGCGCAGGCCGACCGCCGCCGCCATGTCCTGCAATTCGCAATCGCCGTTGGCGGCGCAGGTGAGGCAGTCGAGCGGATGATCGGAAAGCGTCAGTTCCATGACGTTGCGCCGCAGTTCGGTCAGCCTCGGCGAGCGGGCACGCACCTGCATGCCCGCTTCGGCCGGCGTGGTGCAGGACGCCGGGTAGCCCTTGCGCCCCTCGATCTCGACCAGGCAGAGGCGGCAGGCGCCGACCGCTTGCAGGCAATCGGTGGCGCAGAGCTTGGGGATGGCAACGCCGGCCAGCGCGGCGGCGCGCATCACCGAAGTTCCCGGCGGCACCGCGACCTTGATGCCGTCGATGTGCAAAGTCAGTGGTGGCGATACGCCGCCGCACAGGTCGACATCGACCGCCGGCGTGCCCAAATCGGGCTCCTGGAGCAGGCTCATGCGCCCGTTCATGCAAAATCCTCCGGGAATTGGTCGAGCGCCGACAGCACGGGATTGGGCGTCATGGCGCCCATCGCGCACAGCGAACCGTGAATCATGGTGTCGCACAGGCTGCGCAGCAGTTCGACCCGCGACGCATCACCGGCGCGCAACTGGTCCATCAGTTCGACGCCGCGCACGGAACCGATGCGGCAGGGCGTGCACTTGCCGCAGGATTCGGCGGCGCAGAAGGCGAAGGCATAGCGCGCCATGCGGGACATGTCGACGCTGTCGTCGAAGGCGACGATGCCGCCGTGGCCAAGCGTGGCGCCGACGGCGGCAAAGGCTTCGTAGTCGAGCACGGTGTCGAAGCGCGCTTCGGGCAGATAGGAACCCAGAGGGCCGCCCACCTGGACGGCACGCAGGGGCCGGCCGGAACGGCTGCCGCCACCAAAGTCGTCGAGCAGCTGGCGCAGCGTCAGGCCGAACGGCACTTCGACCAGGCCGCCATGTTTGATGTTGCCGGCCAGCTGGAACGGCAGCGTGCCGCGCGAACGGGCGACGCCGAGATCGCGATAGGCCGCGGCGCCATCGGCGAGAATGGCCGGCACGCTGGCCAGGGTGATGACGTTGTTGATGACGGTCGGCTGGCCGAACAGGCCGGCCACGGCCGGCAGCGGCGGCTTGGCGCGCACCAGGCCGCGCCGGCCCTCGATGCTTTCCAGCATCGCCGTTTCCTCGCCGCAGACGTAGGAGCCGGCGCCCTTGCGCACCTGGACGGCGAAATCCACCGATTGTTCGCACAGCCAATCGGCCGCGGCCGCCACCGCCGTTTCGAGGCGGGCGATGGCGTGAGGATATTCGGAACGCACATAGATGTAGCCGGTAGTGGCGCCGACGGCCAGGCCGGCAATGGCCATGCCCTCGATCAGGCTGAACGGATCGCCTTCCATCAGCATGCGGTCGGCGAACGTCCCGGAGTCGCCTTCGTCGGCATTGCAGACGATGTACTTCTGTCGAGCCTGGGTATCGAGCACCGTTCGCCACTTGATCCCCGCCGGGAACGCGGCACCGCCACGGCCGCGCAGGCCGGCATCGGTGACGGCCTGAACGATGTCGCCGGGCCGCATCGCCCGCGCCCGCGCCAGGCCCCGGCCGCCGCCGTGGGCACAATAGTCGGCCAGGGAGCCGGGATCGACGATGCCGATCCGGCCCATGGTGAGGCGTCGCTGCCGGGCCAGCCAGGTCATGGCGTCCGTGCGGCCGTGGCGGAGGCGATGATCGCCACCCTCGAGTAGCCCGGCGTCGAGCAAGGCCGTGACATCGCCGGCCGCCACCGGACCATAGGCGATGCGTCCCTGCGGGGTCGCCACCTCGACCAGCGGCTCCAGCCAGAACAGTCCGCGCGAGCCGTTGCGCACGATGCGCACGTCACGGCCGCGACGACGCGCGTCCCGGTCGATAGCCTCGGCGACCGCATCAGCACCCAGAGCCAGCGCGGCGGCATCGGCCGGGACGAAGACGGTGACGGTCACGACGGGCGCTCCAAACCTGCCAGCAGTTCGTCGAGCTTGGCCGGCGTCATGCGCGCATGAAGACCGGTCTCATCGACCTGCACCGCCGGGCCGACGGCGCACAGGCCCAGGCAATAGACCGGCTCGATCGTCAGGTCGCCCTGATGGCGCTGCGCCCGCTCGGCCAAAGCCTCGGCGCCGACGGCCTGACAGGCTTCGGCGCAGCAGACGCGCACGACATGCCGTCCGGGCGGCGTCTGGCGGAAATGGCGGTAATAGCTGACGACGCCATGCACTTCGGCATGCGAAAGACCCAACGCACGCGCCACCTGCGGCATCAGTTCGGCCGGAACGCAGCCATGTGTTTCCTGGATGTCGTGCAGGATCGGCAAGAGCGCGTCCGGGCGTCGGCCATGACGGCGGATGATCGCCTCCAATCCTGGTGTTTCTTCAGCTTCCATCGCCCCCCCGCGCCGGCGCGAACCTGCCGCCGGTGACGAGCACGCTTAGCGCCGCAGCGCGGCGAGACCGGTCGGCGGCAGTATGCCGTGTTCGGTAATGATGCCAGTAATCAGGCCGGCCGGCGTGATGTCGAAGGCCGGATTGGCGATCGGCGTGCCGCCATGGCTGACTTTCTCACCAAACTCCGAACCGTCACGCTCTTCGATCGGAATTGCGGCACCATCCGGGCATGCGAAGTCGATGGTCGACACTGGCGCCGCGACGTAGAACGACACGCCGTGGGCCTTCGCCGCCAACGCCTTGAGGTAGGTGCCGACCTTGTTGGCTGTATCGCCGTTGGCGGCGATGCGGTCGGCGCCGACGATCACCAGGTCAACCTTGCCCTGCATCATCAGGAGCCCTGCCGCATTGTCGGCGATCAGGGTGTGTGGAATGCTCGCATGGCGGAGTTCCCAGGCGGTGAGCAGACCCTGGTTGCGTGGCCGCGTTTCGGACGCCCAAACGAACACGTCGTCGCCGGCGGCCTGCGCGGCGTAGACCGGCGCCAGCGCCGTGCCGTGGGCGACGGTGGCCAACCAGCCGGCATTGCAATGGGTCATGACGCGGACCGGACGACGCTCGACGACCTGCAGCAGCGGCAGGCCGTTGCGGCCAATGGCGGCGTTGGCCTCGGCGTCTTCGTCGGCGATCGCGCGGGCCTCTTGCCACGCCCGTTCGCGGCGTTCCGCCACGGCTGACTTTCGCAGGACGTTGGCCATCCGATCCAGTGCCCAGCGCAGATTGACCGCAGTGGGGCGCGTCGCGATCAATACCTCGATCGCCCGGTCCAGTTCGATGCCTTCACCCACCGCCAGTGCCACGCCGTACGCCGCCGTTGCACCGATCAGCGGCGCGCCACGCACCTGCATCGCGCGGATCGCGTGCGCTGCTTCATTCAGGGTGGTCAGGCGGACGAACGCGGCCTGCGCCGGCAGCCGCGTCTGGTCGAGGATCAGGACGCTGTGATGCGCTGCGTCACCATCCTCGCGGATGGTACGCAGCTCGCTCAACTCAGCTTACCGTGGCAATGCTTGAATTTTTTCCCTGATCCGCAAGGACAGGGATCGTTGCGGCCGACTTTGGGCATGGCCCGCTCGACAGGCTGTTGCGGCTTCGGCACCTCGTCGCCACCGTCGCCGGTGCCCAGCGCCTCGTCGTAATCGGCGTGGTGATACTGGACGTTCTCGACCTGCGGGTGATGCTGCTCGGCTTCCTCGATCTGCTCCTCGGAACGCACCTGCACCGTCATCAGCAGCTTGGTCACCTCGGTACGCACGAGCTGCAGCAGGCCCTCGAAAAGTTCGAAAGCCTCGCGCTTGTATTCCTGCTTGGGGTTCTTCTGGGCGTAGCCGCGCAGGTGGATGCCCTGGCGCAGGTGATCGAGCGCCGCCAGATGCTCGCGCCAATGGGTGTCGAGGCTCTGCAGCATGACGTTGCGTTCGAAGCCGGCCCAGGCCTGAGCCGGAACCAGTTCCTTCTTGGCCGCATAGGCGCTGTCGGCCGCGCCAATGACGCGCTTGAGGATGTCGTCGTCGGAAAGATTGGTCTCGGCCCTCAGCCACTCGCCGACGGGCAGTTTCAAAAGCAGTTCGCCCGCCAGCGCCGTTTCCAGGCCCGCGACGTCCCACTGCTCCTCGACGCTCTCCGCCGGCACGTAGATGCGGAACGTGTCGTGCACCAGCCCCTGGCGCATGGCAGTGACGGTCTCGGTGATATCCTCGCTGTCGAGCAGTTCATTGCGCTGCTGGTAGATGACTTTGCGCTGGTCGTTGGCAACGTCGTCGTATTCCAGCAGCTGCTTGCGGATGTCGAAGTTGCGCTGCTCGACCTTGCGCTGCGCCGATTCGAGCTGGCGCGTCACCAGCGGATGCTCGATCGGCTCGCCTTCCGGCAGCGCGACGAGCTTCGAGCTCATGATCGCCTTCAGGCGGTCGCCACCGAAGATCTTCATCAGCGGGTCTTCCGCCGACAGGTAGAAGCGGCTCGATCCCGGGTCGCCCTGGCGTCCGGAGCGGCCGCGCAGCTGGTTGTCGATGCGCCGCGACTCATGGCGTTCGGAACCGATGATGTGGAGACCGCCAGCGGCCAACACCTCGTCGTGCAACTTCTGCCAGTCGCCACGGAGGGTCGCGATGGTCGCCTCCTTGTCGTCGTGGGACATGCCCGCGTCGTCGCGGATCGCCGCGATCCGCTTCTCGATATTGCCGCCGAGCACGATATCGGTGCCGCGGCCGGCCATGTTGGTGGCGATGGTGATGACGCCCGGGCGGCCGGCCTGGACGACGATCTCCGCCTCCTTGGCGTGCTGCTTGGCGTTCAATACCTGGTGCGGCAGCTTTTCCTTGTCGAGCAGGCCCGACAGCAGTTCGGAGTTCTCGATCGATGTGGTGCCGACCAGCACCGGCTGGCCGCGCTGATGACAGTCCTTGATGTCGGCGATGATCGCGGCGTGCTTCTCGTGCGCGGTGCGGAAGATCTGGTCGTTGGCGTCCTTGCGGACCATCGGCTTGTTGGTCGGGATGACCACCGTTTCGAGGCCGTAGATCTGGTGGAACTCGTAAGCCTCGGTGTCGGCCGTGCCGGTCATGCCGGCCAGCTTGCCGTACATGCGGAAGTAGTTCTGGAAGGTGATCGAGGCCAGGGTCTGGTTCTCGGCCTGGATCTGCACGCCTTCCTTGGCCTCGACCGCCTGGTGCAGGCCATCCGACCAGCGCCGGCCGGCCATCAGGCGGCCGGTGAATTCGTCGACGATGACCACTTCGCCGTTCTGCACCACGTACTGCTGATCGCGATGGAACAGGTTGTGCGCGCGCAGCGCAGCGTAGAGATGATGAACCAGCAGGATATTGGCCGGCTCGTAGAGGCTGGCGCCCTCGGGCAGCAAGCCCATCTGCGTCAGGATGCGCTCCGCCTTCTCGTGGCCTTCCTCGGTCAGCAGCACCTGGTGCGACTTGAGGTCGACGGTGTAGTCGCCGGTGTCCTTGTCTTCCTGCGTCTTCGCCGCCTCGCCGATAGTCAGCAGCGGCGGCACGGCGTTCATCTTGACGTAGAGGTCGGTGTGGTCCTCGGCCTGGCCCGAGATAATCAGCGGTGTGCGGGCCTCGTCGATGAGAATGGAGTCGACCTCGTCGACAATGGCATAGGCCAGACCGCGCTGGACGCGCTCCGCAGGCGAGTACACCATGTTGTCGCGCAGGTAATCGAAGCCGAATTCGTTGTTGGTGCCGTAGGTGATGTCGGCCGCGTAGGCTGCCTGCTTCTGGTCGTGGGGCATCTGCGAAAGATTGACGCCGACGGTCAGGCCGAGGAAGCGGTGCAGCCGGCCCATCCATTCGGCATCGCGGCTGGCCAGGTAATCGTTGACCGTGACGATGTGCACGCCCTTGCCGGTCAGCGCGTTCAGATAGGACGGCAGCGTCGCCACCAGCGTCTTGCCCTCCCCGGTGCGCATCTCGGCGATCTTGTTGTCGTGCAGCACCATGCCGCCGATCATCTGCACGTCGAAGTGGCGCATGCCCAGCACGCGCTTGCCGGCTTCGCGGACGACCGCAAATGCTTCAGGCAGCAGGCTGTCGAGCGCGTCGCCCTTGGCCAGGCGCGCCCTGAACTCGTCGGTCTTGGCCCGCAACTGCTCGTCGCTCAGAGCTTCCAGCGCCGGCTCGAAGGCATTGATCTTGGTGACGTTCTGGGAGTATTGCTTGATCAGCCGGTCGTTGCGGCTGCCAAAAATCTTCTTGAGAAGGCCGGAAATCATGGGGTGGCCGCCCTATGCGGGTAAAACATCAATTTTACCATGCGGAGTCCGGCCGACCCCGCCAGAAGGTTTGCTGCCGGGGTTAGCGGGAGACCGCCTCGCGATGTCCGTGGTTCGCGCTATTCTCCTGCGCCAGTTCCAGGAAGCGGTTGGGATCGTGCGCCGCGCCCTTGACGCGAACCTCGAAATGCAGATGCGGCCCCGTCGATCGCCCCGTCGACCCCACTTCCGCGACCACCTGGCCGCGCTTGATCAGGGCACCCGGCTGCACCAGTATCTTGGAGCAATGGGCGTAGCGTGTGACCAGATCGTTGCCGTGGTCGATGTCGAGCACGTTGCCGTAACCCGGATGCCTTTCGACGTTGACTACCACGCCGGCAGCGGCCGCACGTATCGGCGTGCCGACATCCGCGGTGAAGTCGACGCCTTCGTGCATTGCCTTTTCGCCGGTGAAGGGATCCAGCCGCACGCCGAAGCTCGAGGCATTCCATGCCGCGTCGACCGGCAGGGATGTCGGCAACCGGTTCTTGCGAATGCGTTCGTCAAACAGGTGCGTTTCGAGCAGCGAAAGGGCATCGCTCTTCGCTTCCAGCCGACGCGAAAGCGTGTCCAGCGCCTCGTTGAGATTGTCCGGGGAAAGCGGTTGCGGTTCGATCAGCGGTCCACCGCGGCCGTCGCGCCCCTTCTCGAGAAGCCTGAATTCCTGGGGCTTGATTCCCGCAACCGCCGCCAGGCGCTCGCCCATGGAATCGAGCCTCAGCAACTGCGCCTGCATCTCGCCCAGGCGGACGGCCATGGCGTTGAGGTTCTCGCGGACAAATTGCCGGCTCTCGCGCGTTTGCTCCGCGGTCATCGCCTGCACCAGCTTCTCGAGGAATGGCAGCCGGATCTCTGCGGCGTGGCGGACCGTCACGTAGGAAAACAGCGACGATAGCGCCAGGACAACAAAGGTAAACATCAACGCCGCGACAACGACATGACGCCAGGTCAGCACGACGGTCTTGGCCGTTGCCAGCCTGTCGGAGACGAGAATAATATGCACGTCCCTGCTCCTTTCCGAGCTCGCTGCCGAGGTTTCCCATCATGCCCCGCCTAGCCCGCAGCCTCGAAGACTGCCTGCTGGCCGACACTGGTCTGGCTCGGCTTTCTGCTCATGCGCGGCGCCTCTTGAGGCTCCAGCGGGTTTTTCTGTCCGCGACGCCGCTCGCGCTGCAATCGCGAATTGCCAATCTCAGGTCGGGGAGAATCGTCATCCACGCGCGCAACAGCGCCGTAGCGGCGAAACTCAGGCAAATCGAACCCCGTTTGACGGATGTTTTTCGTTCAGAGGCGGCGGAGGTTACCGGAATCGATATCCGGGTGCAACCAAGCAGGCCAACTGAGCAAGGCCCCACGCATCATCGCCAAGCCGGAATTGGGCCGAAACAGAAGCGGGCGCTCACATCGCTGGCAGGAAGCCTGCCGAAGGGTTCGCCTCTCGGCGCCGCCTTAAGAAAACTGGTCGATCAGACCTAGATGACGATGATGCGCTCGAGAAACATGAGCGCCAAGACGAGCAGGACGAAAACCAGGGCGTACTTGGCGATGCGCGCCGACAGGCGCAGATAGCGCTTGTCACCGGAAAACAAGTAGGCAACGATTCCGGCCCCGATTGCGATGACCGTCAGCACGCCGACGATCCGCAGGATCAACACTAGGCCGCCTGCGGGTAGAGGTTGAGAATCCGGGCAGGCGCCAGTTCGGAACGCTCGAACGTGGCCCACTCCCAAGCGCTGGCATCGTCCAGCAACGCCCGCAGCAACTGGTTGTTCATCGCATGGCCGGATTTGTAGGCCGAAAAAGCACCGAGCAGGGGATGGCCCGCGAGATAGAGGTCGCCGATCGCGTCGAGCACCTTGTGGCGGACGAACTCGTCGGGCAAGCGCAGGCCCTCCGCGTTCAGCACGCGATACTCGTCCATCACGATGGCGTTATCCAGGCTGCCACCGAGGGCCAATCCCTGGGAACGCAAGGCCTCGACGTCCTGGGTGAACCCGAAGGTGCGCGCACGCGCAATGTCGCGAATGTACACGTCATCGGCGAAGTCCACTGTCACCTGCGTCCCGGACTGATCGACCGCCGGATGATTGAACAGGATGGAAAAGCTCAACCGAAAGCCTTCGTACGGCTCCAAGTGCGCCCATTTGTCGCCATCGCGGAATTCCACGGGCTTGAGGACGCGAATGAACCGCTTCGCGGCGGACTGCTCCTCGATCCCCGCCGACTGCAGCAGGAAGACGAATGGCCCGGCAGACCCGTCCATGATGGGAATCTCGGCCGCGTCGACATCCACGTACAGGTTGTCGATGCCCAGGCCGGCGAGCGCCGACATGAGATGCTCGACGGTACCCAGCTTGGTGCCATCGCGCTCCAGGCACGACGCCATGCGGGTATCACCGACGTTATAGGGATCCGCCTTCAACTCGACCGGCGGATCGAGATCGACACGCCGGAACACGATGCCGGTATCGGGTGCGGCCGGTCGCAGCAATAGCGTCACCTTGAGGCCGGAATGGAGTCCGACCCCCGTGGTGCGGGTCACTGCCTTGAGCGTGCGCTGCCGAAGCATCCGGACCTAAAAACGTAAGAAATTGGTCGCTAATGTTAATCGAAAATGTCGCGTGCTTCCGCGCCGGGGGGAGGCGATCCCCCGAGGCGGAAGCCAGGGGTCGACTCAGTCGGCCTGACGCATCAGGAAGGCCGGAATGTCGTAACGGTCCATGCCACTATCCACCATGGCCTTCACGGCGGCATTGCGGGTCCGACCGGAAGTAAACACATCGGGTAGCGCCACGCCTCCCTCGAAGGTCTGCGTCGCGACCGGCTCGACGTAGAGGCGATCGTCGGTGCCGGTGCGCAGGCCGTAGGTCGGCACGGGCTCCAGCTTGGGCTGCTGCCTCGCAGCCGTCTTGACACCCAGGCCGGTGGCCACCACCGTCACCCGCAACTGATCATCCATGCCGTCGTCGAACACCGTACCGAAGATCACGGTGGCTTCTTCGTGGGTGTAGGCCTTGATGGTGCCCATGACTTCCTTGACTTCCTTCATGCCCAGGCCGCGGCTCGCCGTGATGTTGACCAGCACCCCGCGCGCGCCGGAAAGCTCCACCCCCTCGAGCAGCGGACTGGCAACCGCGGCTTCGGCGGCGAGTCGAGCACGATCGACGCCGGCGGCGCTGGCCGAGCCCATCATGGCCTTGCCCATCTCGCCCATGACCGTGCGGACGTCCTCGAAGTCGACATTCACCAGGCCGGGCACGTTGATGATCTCGGCAATGCCGCCGACCGCGTTGCGCAGCACGTTGTCGGCGGCCATGAAGGCCTCCTGCATGCTCACGTCGTCGCCGAGCACTTCCATCAGGCGCTCGTTGAGGATGACGATCAGCGCATCGACATACTGCTGCAACTCGCCCAGGCCTTCCTCGGCGAGACGCATGCGCTTGCCTTCGAACTCGAAGGGCTTGGTCACTACGGCGACCGTCAGGATGCCCTTCTCGCGCGCCACTTCGGCGACGACCGGCGCCGCGCCGGTGCCGGTACCGCCGCCCATGCCGGCGGTGATGAACACCATGTGCGCGCCCTCGAGCGCGTCAGAGATGCGCTCGCGCTCGTCGAGCGCCAGGGCGCGCGCCTTCTCCGGCTTGCCGCCCGCGCCCTGACCGGGGCCCAACTGCAGCTTGACGTCGGCCGACGAAAGATTGAGAGACTGGGAATCCGTGTTGCAGCAGATGAACTCCACCCCCTGCACCCCTTCGCGAATCATGTGCTCGACGGCGTTGCCGCCGGCACCACCGACACCAATGACCTTGATGACGGTCCCGCTGGGCTCCATATCGACAATTTCAAACATGCTCGCCTCCTTGTTGTTGCAACTCAGAAATTCTTGCCGAACCACGCCCGCATGCGGGCAACCGTTTGCCGAAACGTTGCCGGGCCTTGTGCCTTCAAGCCCCGCTTCTTCTGCGCCATGCCCTCCAGCAACAAGCCGATGGCCGTCGAGTAGCGCGGATTGCGCACGATGTCGCGCAGGCTGCCGTCGTAACGCGGCAGGCCCAGCTTGACCGTGTTGTGGAAGACCTCCTCGCCCAGTTCGACCATGCCTGGCATGGCGGCAGAGCCACCGGTCAGCACGATGCCGGCGCGCAAAAGCCGCTCGTAGCCGCTGCGCACCAGCTCCTCGCGCACCATCTGATAGATCTGCTCGATACGCGGCTGAATGAATCCCGCCAAGGTCTGGCGGCTCAACTGCGAAGAGGGGCGGTCGCCGACGCCGGGAACGTCGATCATCTCCTCCGGATCGGCCAGTTGCTGGAGCGCCACGCCATAGCGGATCTTGATGTCCTCCGCATCCGGCGTCGATGTGCGCAAGGCAATGCCGATGTCGGAAGTGATCTGGTCGCCCGCGACAGGGATCACGGCGGTATGGCGGATGGCACCCTGCGTGAATACCGCGATATCGGTGGTGCCGCCTCCGATGTCGACCAGGCAGACACCGACGTCCTTCTCGTCGTCAGTCAGCACGGCTATGCCCGAAGCGAGCGGTTGCAATACCAGATCGACCACTTCGAGGCCGCAGCGGTGCACGCACTTGACGATGTTCTGCACCGCCGTAACGGCGCCGGTGACCAGGTGCACCTTGACCTCGAGCCGCCTGGCATCCATGCCGATGGGTTCCTTGACGCCATCCTGGCCATCGACGATGAATTCCTGCACCAGCGTGTGCAGGATCTGGTCGTCGGCCGAGATGGGCGTTGCGTTGGCGGCCTCGATCGCCCGCTCGACGTCGTACTGGGTGACCTCCTTTTCCCGCACCACGGCCATGCCGTTGGAATCCTTGCTCTTGATGTGGGCGCCGGCGATGCCCGTGTAGACATCCTTGACCTTGCAGCCCGCCATCAGCTCGACTTCCTGGACGGCGCGGGAAATGGCATCCACCGTCGCCTCGATGCTCACGACGACCCCGCGCTTCAGTCCCTTGTCCTTGTTCTCCTCGAACTGATGGCTGCCGATCCCGAGAATCGCCAGCTGACCTTCCGGATTCAACTCGGCCACCACGGAAACAATCTTCGACGTGCCGATGTCGAGACCGACAATAAGATCGCGCTTGCTGTCCCTGCTCATGATTTCGAGTCCGGGCGCCCCGGTTTCAGCGCAAAACCGTTCGGATAGCGCATGTCGGCGACACGCACGCCTTCCAGTCGGGTACGCTCGAGCGCCGGGTGGTAATGAGAAACAAAGCGGGAAAGGCGTTCACCGAGCGGGTGCTTGGGCTCGTCGCGCCCAAGTTCAAGCACCATCCCGTCGTCGAGCTTGAGTTGCCAGGCCTCCCGGCTCGACAAGATCACGCGTTCAGGCTTGCGGCCAAGAACCGAAAGCGTCCGCTCGAATTCCCGGAAGCGCGTCAGGACGAGTTGCGCCGAGCCTTCGGGTCCCGCGAAAGCAGGCAACTCGGCCTCGCTGGCGGCGGCGAACACTTCGCCGAAGCCATTGACCAGACGTGACTCGCCATCCGCCTGTTTCCACCGCGCCACTGCCTGATGCTCCTCGATGCGAAGATCGAGGGCATCGGGCCAGCGACGCCGCACTTCGGCATGGCGTACCCACGGAAGCTTCTCATAGGCCGAGCGCATGCCATCGAGATCGATGGTGAAGAAGTTTCCCGTCAGCGCAACCCGCGTCGCCTGTTCGAGTTGGGCGGGCGTCACCCGCTCGATGGCGCCCCCGACCACGACCTGGCGCAACTGGAAGAACGGCAGGCGCTGGAGCACGGATGACGCGGCCCAGGTCAATCCCGTCACGGCCAGCACCAGCAAGGCGTCGGCCACAAGATTGATAAGCGCCGGGCGATCCCAAAAGCCGTCGGAGCCGGGTTCCACGGCCGGGTTGCGTTTCGTCTTCGTCCTAGCCATGCGCGGCCATCTCCAAAACCCGCAGTACCAGCGCCTCGAACGATAGCCCGGCGGCCCGCGCCGCCATCGGCACCAGGGAGTGATCGGTCATGCCGGGCGACATGTTGGCTTCCAGGCAATACGGACGGCCCTCGCCATCGAGCATGATGTCGATGCGGCCCCAGCCGCGACCGCCCAGGACCTCGAAGGCGCGCAATGCCAGTGCGCGCACGGCTTCCTCCCGTTCGCCGGCGAGTCCGCTGGGAATCAGGTACTGCGTGTCGTCGCGGAAGTATTTGGCGTCATAGTCGTAGAAGTCGGTGGCCGGCACGATGCGGATGACCGGCAACGCTTCCCCGCCGAGGATGCCGACCGTGAATTCGCCGCCGGACAGGAAGCTTTCGGCGATCACCAGTACGTCATGCCTGGCCGCCGTTTCGTAAGCCAGTGGAAGTTCCGCCACCGACCGGACCTTGGTGATGCCGATGCTGGAGCCTTCGCTGGCCGGCTTGACGAACAGCGGCAAGCCGAGGCGGTCGGCCACGGCCCGCCAGTCGCTGGCGGCGGAAAGCACCACGCATTGCGGCACCAATATGTCCGCCGCCTGCCAGCACAGCTTGCTGCGCCACTTGTCCATGGCCAGCGCCGATGCCAGCACGCCGCTTCCCGTGTAAGGGACGCGCATCAGGTCGAGCGCCCCCTGAAGGCTGCCGTCCTCGCCGCCGCGACCATGCAGGGCGATGAATACCCTCTCGAAACCCTCGTCCTCGAGTGCCACCAGCGGACGTTCGGCCGGATCGAACGGATGGGCGTCGACGCCGGCATGCCGGAGTGCGGCAAGCACGGCATTGCCGCTCTTCAGCGAAATCTCGCGCTCCGCCGAATCGCCGCCGAACATCACCGCCACCCTGCCAAACTTCACGCTGCCTCTCCCACGATACGCACTTCGCGCACCAGTTCAACGCCGAACCGCCGACGCACCTCGGCCTGCACTCGCCCGATCAGACGTTCTATCGCAGCGGCGCTCGCCACGCCCCCCGGATTAACGATGAAATTCGCATGCTTTTCGGAAACGCGCGCCCCATCGACCTCCAGGCCCTTCAAACCCGCGGCCTCGATCAATCGCGCGGCATGATCGCCCGGAGGATTGCGGAACACCGAACCGGCGTTCGGCAGGTCGAGCGGCTGGCTGGCCAAGCGCTTTTCCAGCAGTTCGGCGATCCGCTCGCGAGCGGCCGCACCATCGCCGGACGGCAGGCGCAACCAAGCGCCGGCGAAGATCTCGTCAGTCGCCGCCTTGAGGCCGACATGGCGATAGCCGATCGCGAACTCGTCCGGCCCGCGCTCGGCCTGCCCGCCGCGTCGATTCAACATCAGGACACGATCGACGAACTGCCAGGTTTCACCGCCGTGACAGCCGGCATTCATTGCCAAGGCTCCGCCAAAGGTGCCGGGAATGCCCGCCAGGAACTCGACACCGGCGAGGTTCAGGCTGGCGGCGAAGCGCGCCACCTTCGGACTGGCGACCCCGGCCTCGACATAAAGCGTGCCGTCCGCTTCCTGACGCAATGTATTCAGCGCGGCATGGGTGAACACCATGGTCCCGTCGAACCCGCCATCGCGCACCAGCAGATTGCTGCCGAGCCCGATGCAGAGCAACGGCTCGTCGGGGCGCAATCGTTTCAGGAATTCGGCGACGTCGGCCAGATCGGCCGGGAAATAGGCGCGCGTCACCGAACCGCCGGCGCGCCAGGACACGTGCCCGGCCATTGGCTCGTTCTCGACCAGACGGCCGCGCAGCTCAGCCATTGGCCAGTTTTCCCGGTACGGCGCCAATCGAACCGGCGCCCATGGTGATCACGACATCGCCGTCGCGCGCCGCCGCCATGATGGCCTGCGGCATGGCGGCGATGTCCTCGACGAAGACCGGCTCCACCTTGCCGACGACGCGGATGGCGCGCGCCAGCGTGCGGCCGTCGGCGGCAACGATCGGCGCCTCGCCAGCCGGATAGATTTCGGCGAGCAGCAGGCCGTCCGCGCCGGAGAGGACCTTGACGAAGTCCTCGAAGCAGTCGCGGGTCCGGGTGAATCGATGCGGCTGGAAGGCAAGGACGATGCGCCGCCCCGGGAAGGCGCCGCGCGCAGCGGCCAGGGTCGCCGCCATCTCGACCGGGTGATGGCCATAGTCGTCGATCAGCGTGAAACTGCCGCCCCCGGTGCCGTCTCCCGCGGGCAAGGCGACCTCGCCGTAGCGCTGGAAGCGCCGGCCGACGCCCTTGAAGTCGGCCAGCGCCTTGACGATCGCCGTGTCGCCGACACTGACTTCCGTCGCCACCGCGATGGCCGCCAGAGCATTGAGCACGTTGTGCATGCCCGGCAGGTTGAGCGTCACCTCGAAGCGGGTGGTCCTGCCGTTCGTCCGCACGCAGGTGAAACGCATGCATCCGCCATCCGCCACGACATTCTCGGCGCGGATGTTGGCCTCCGGGTCCAGGCCGTAGGTCACCACCTGCTTGGTGACGCGCGGCAGGATCTCGCGCACGTTCGGGTCGTCGAGGCACAGCACCGCGACGCCATAGAACGGCAGGCGATTGAGGAAATCGACGAAGGCCTGCTTCAAACGGCTGAAATCATGCCCGTAAGTCTCCATGTGGTCGGCATCGATGTTGGTCACCACCGACACCACCGGCGAGAGGAACAGAAACGAAGCATCGGACTCGTCGGCCTCGGCGACGAGAAACTCGCCTTGTCCGAGCCGCGCGTTGGCGCCCGCCGAATTCAACCGCCCGCCGATGACGAAAGTCGGGTCGAGGCCGCCCTCGGCTAGGCAACTGGCGACGAGACTGGTGGTGGTCGTCTTGCCATGCGTTCCGGCGATGGCAATGCCTTGCTGGAAGCGCATCAATTCGGCGAGCATCTGGGCACGCGGCACGATCGGCACGCGCCGCTCGCGCGCCGCGACAACTTCTGGATTGTCGTCCCTGACCGCCGTGGAGACCACCACCGCATCGACATCCGCGACGTGCTCCGGCGCGTGCCCGATCGATACGCGGATGCCCATGTCGGCAAGGCGACGCGTAGTCGTGCTTTCCGCCAGATCGGAACCGCTGACCTCGAAGCGGCGGTTGGCCAGCACTTCGGCGATCCCGCTCATGCCCGCCCCACCGATGCCGACGAAATGGATGCGCTTGATCTTATGCTTCATCTTGGCCTCACTTGGCGATATCGATGCATGCCTGCGCGACGGTGGCGGTGGCTTCCGGCCTGGCCAGTTCCCGCGCCTTCTCCGCCATCTGCACCAGTTGCTGGCGCGGCAGGCGGCCGATCTCGCCCAGTCGCTCGGGCGTCAACTGATCCTGCGGCAACAAGATGGCGGCCCCGGCCAACGCCAGAAAGCGCGCGTTGCCGGTCTGGTGGTCGTCCACCGCGTGCGGATAAGGCACCAGGATGCTGGCGACCCCGGCGGCGGCCAGTTCGGCGATTGTGAGCGCGCCGGCGCGGCAGATCACCACGTCGGCCCACTCGTAAGCGCCGGCCATGTCTTTGACGAACGCCACCGCATGGGCGCGCACCCCGGCCTGCTCATAGGCCAGCCGCAGCGATTCCAGATGCTGCGCACCGGACTGATGCACCACCTCGGGACGCTCGCTTTCCGGCAAAAGTGCCAGGGCGCGGGGCAGCACCTCGTTGAGCGCGGCCGCACCCAGGCTGCCGCCCACCACCAGGACATGTAGCGGGCCGTGCCGGGCGCCGTAGCGCGCCGCCGGCGGTGTCAGCGCGGCAATCTCCGGCCGCACCGGATTGCCCGCCCATTCCCCCTTCTTCAGGACGCCGGGAAAACCGGTCATGATGCGGTCGGCGACGCCCGCCAGCACGCGGTTGGCCAGGCCGGCCACCGAGTTCTGTTCGTGCAGCACGAGCGGGATACCGGCGAGGGCCGCCATCATGCCCCCCGGAAAGCTGACGAAGCCGCCCATGCCCAGCACCACGTCCGGCAGGATGCGCTTGAGTTCGCGCCGCGCCTGCGCGAAGGCCCGCAGCAGGTTGAACGGCAGCAACAGCTTGCGGACGATGCCCTTGCCGCGCAACGCTCCGAAGCGTACCCAGGCCATCTCGTAATCGCCGCCGTTGCCGCGATGAGGCACCAGTTTGGCTTCCATGCCGTCGCGATTACCCATCCAGACCACCTGCCAGCCGAGCGCCTTGAGGCGGTCGGCCACGGCCAGCCCGGGCATGATGTGCCCGCCCGTGCCGCCCGCCATGATCACGATGGTCTGCCTCATGCCGATTGTCCCCGCATGAGACGGCGATTTTCGTAATCGACGCGCATGAGGATGGCGAGCGCGATGCAGTTGGCGACGATGCCGGAGCCGCCGAAACTCATCAACGGCAGCGTCAGGCCCTTGGTCGGCAACAGGCCCATATTGACGCCCATGTTGATGAAGGCCTGCACGCCCAGCCAGATGCCGATGCCTTGGGCGACCAGCCCGCTGAAGACGCGATCGATCGTCAAGGCCTGGCGGCCGACAGCGAAGGCACGCTGCACCAGCAGGCCGAACAGCACGACGACGGCGGCGACGCCGGCGAAACCGAGCTCTTCGGCGATCACGGCCAGCAGAAAGTCGGTGTGCGCCTCGGGCAGGTAGAAGAGCTTTTCGACGCTGGCGCCGAGCCCGACGCCGAACCACTCGCCGCGCCCGAAGGCGATCAGCGCGTGCGAGAGCTGGTAGCCCTTGCCGAAAGCGTCCTGCCACGGGTCCATGAAACCGAGGATGCGTTGCCGACGGTACTCGGAAAAAGTGATCAGCAATGCAAAGCCGATCACCGCAACGACAGCGAGCAGGAGAAACAAACGAACATTGATGCCGCCGATGAACAGGATGCCGAAGGCGATGGCGGCGATGACGACGAAGGCGCCGAAGTCGGGCTCGCGCAGCAGGAGGAAGCCGACGGCGAGGATCACGCCGGCCATGGGCATGAAACCGCGCCGGAAGCTGCCCATGGCGTCGAGCTTGCGCGTCGTGTAATCGGCGGCGTAGAGCACCACGAACAGTTTCATGAATTCCGACGGCTGCATGTTGATCGGCCCCAGCGGCAGCCAGCGCTGGGCACCGTTCACCGAGCGGCCGACATGCGGAATCAACACGATCATCAGGAGCGCAACCCCGACGAGGAACAGCCAGGGGGCGAACTCCTGCCAGAACCGCAACGGCACCTGGAAAGCCACCAGACCGACGACCAGGCCGATCGCCAGGAACACCACGTGCCGCAAGAGAAAGTAGGTTTCCTGATGGCCGCTGAACTTGCTGCCTTCCGCAATCGCGATGGAGGCGGAGTAAACCATCACCAGGCCGAGCAGCAGCAGGAACAGTGCCGGCCACAGCAGCAGGGGATCCAGTTCCACCTGCAATGCCGCGGGCCTGCGGCGGGAGGTGAAGACGGCCGTGTTCATGCACGCTCCGCCAAGTGGCGCACCGCCTCGACGAATACCTGCGCACGGTGCTCGTAGTTGCGGAACATGTCGAAGCTCGCGCAGGCCGGCGACAGCAGCACCGCATCACCCCGGCGCGCCGCCATGGCCGACTTTCGCACGGCCTCGGGCAGGTCGGTGGCCGCTATGGTCTCGACGCCGCAGCCGTCGATCGACTGGCCAATCAGCGGTCCGTCGCGGCCGATCAGCACGACGGCGCGGGCATGGCCGGTAACAGCACCCTTCAACGGTGAAAAGTCCTGCCCCTTGCCGTCGCCACCCAGGATCAGCACGACCTTGCGGCCCATGCCTTGCAGGGCAGCCACCGTGGCACCGACGTTGGTGCCCTTGGAGTCGTCGTAATAGGTCACGCCAGCAATCTCCGCCACCCGTTCGACACGATGCGGCAAGCCGCGAAACTCGCGCAAGGCGGGCAGCAGCGAGACGGCGTCGAGGCCGAGCGCAGCGCACAGCGCCAGCGCCGCCATGGCGTTCGCCGCGTTGTGCAGGCCGTTGATGGGCAGTTGAGAAACCGGCAGCAGGAAGCGGTCGCCCTGTACCAGCCAGGGCTCGCCCCGATTTTCGCGCAGGCCGAAGTCGTCGACATCGCCGGGCGCATCGAGGCCGAAGCTGATGATGCGCCGGCCGGCAATGGCCATGCGCTTGACGCGCGCTTCGTTACGGTTGAGCACCTGAACACCGCCACCGAAGAATACTCGCGCCTTGGCCGCCGCGTAGTCGTCGAGGTCGATGTAGCGGTCGAGATGGTCGTCGCTGATGTTGAGCACGGTCGCCGCGTCCGCACCCAGCGAATCGAGCGTTTCGAGCTGAAAACTCGACAATTCGAGCACCCAGATCTCGGGCAGTTTGCCTTCGTCTTGGCAGGCCATCAGCGCAGTCAACGCCGCCGGCGAGATATTGCCGGCAACGCCCGTGACCCGGCCTGCGGCGCGGCACAGGTGGCCGGTCAGTGCGGTCGTGGTGGTCTTGCCGTTGGTGCCGGTGATGGCGATCACACGCGTGTCGCGGCGCACGTTCAGGTCATCGAGCGCCCAGGCGAACAGTTCGATCTCGCCGACCACGGGGATGCCTGCAGCACGGGCGTGGATGACCGCCAGCATGCCGGGCGACAGCCCCGGCGAGAGCACCAGCAGGTCGATGCCGTCGAGCAGCGCCTTGTCGAACTCGCCCGGGCGAAAGTCAGCCGTGGCGGCACGCCGGCGCAACTCGGCCAGGTAAGGCGGCGCGGCGCGCGTATCGGCGACGCGCATGCGGGCGCCGTTGCGCGCGCACCACAGCGCGCAGGCAAGGCCCGATTCGCCGAGGCCGAGAACGAGAACGTGTTTGCCCGCGAGCTTCATCGTATCTTCAGCGTCGAGAGTCCGAACAGCACCAGCAGGATGGTGATGATCCAGAAGCGCACCACCACCTGCGTTTCCTTCCAGCCGCTCTTTTCGAAGTGGTGATGCAGCGGCGCCATGAGGAAGATGCGCCGGCCCTCGCCGTAGCGCGCCTTGGTGAACTTGAACCAACCGACCTGGATCATCACCGACAGCGTCTCGGCGACGAACACGCCGCCCATGATGAACAGCACGATCTCCTGGCGGACGATGATGGCGATGGCGCCGAGCGCGGCGCCGAGCGCCAGCGCGCCGACGTCGCCCATGAACACTTCCGCCGGATAGGCGTTGAACCAGAGGAAGCCGAGGCCGGCGCCGGCCAGCGCGCCGCAGAACACCATCAGCTCTCCGGCACCGGAGATGTGCGGAATCAGCAGGTACTTGGCGAACACGGCATTACCCGTCGCATAGGCGAACAGGCCGAGGGCGGCACCGATCATCACCGTCGGCATGATGGCCAGACCGTCCAGTCCATCGGTCAGGTTCACGGCATTGCTGCTGCCGACGATGACGAAATAGGAGAGCACGATGAAACCGAAAATGCCCACCGGATACGATACTTCCTTGAAGAAGGGCACGATCAGGTTGGCCTTCGACGGCAGTTCGAGCGTGAAGCCGCTGCCAACCCACTGGAAGAACAGCTGGATCACCTTCTCGTTGTCGGGTGCCGAGATCGAGAAGGCGATGTATATGGCGGCGACGATGCCGATGACGGACTGCCAGAAGTACTTGGCGCCCGACGAGAGCCCCTTCGGGTTGCGATAGACGACCTTGCGCCAGTCGTCGACCCAGCCGATGGCGCCGAAACCGAGCGTGACGATCAGCACGATCCAGACGAAACGGTTGGCGAGGTCGGCCCAGAGCAGCGTCGAGATGCCGAGCGAGATCAGGATCAGCGCACCGCCCATGGTCGGCGTGCCGGACTTGATCAGGTGCGTCTGCGGGCCGTCGTCGCGCACCGGCTGGCCGATCTTCTTCGCCGCCAGCCAGCGGATCAGGCCGGGGCCGAGCACGAAGGAGATTGACAGAGCAGTCATGGTCGCCAGCACCGCGCGCAGCGTGATGTAGTTGAAAACGTTGAAGGCGCGGATGTCCTTCGCCAGCCATTGCGCCAGTTCAAGCAGCATGCTCTCTCTCCACGATGGCGTCGACGACTCGCTCCATGCGCATGAAGCGCGAGCCCTTGACCAGCACCGTCGTGTCCGGGCCAAGCCCGGCCACGAGTGCCTTGACCAGTTCCTCGGGTTTGCGGAAATGCTCGGCCCCGGCGCCGAAGTTGCGCACCGCCGTGGCGGACAGGTCGCCGAGCGCCAGCAGCCGGTCGATCCCGGCGCTCTTCGCGTAGCCGCCGATCTCGTCGTGGAACTGGCCGGCGGCCTCGCCGGTCTCGCCCATGTCACCCATGACCAGAATGCGACGGCCCGGCACACCAGCCAGGACGTCGATAGCGGCGCGCATGGAATCAGGATTGGCGTTGTAGGTGTCGTCGACAACAAGTGCGCCGTTCAGGCCAGTGCGCCGCTGCAGACGGCCCTTGATGCCCTCGTAGCGCGACAGCGCCTCCGCCACCGTGCCGAGGCTGGCGCCGGCGGCGAGGCAGGCCGCGGCGGCGGCCACCGCGTTGCGCACGTTGTGGCGTCCCGGAACGGGCAACTCGAAGTCGACCGTGCCCTGTGCGGCCGTCAGCGTGACGACGCTGGCAAAGCCGCGCGACCTGGCCGTGGCCCGGACATCGGCGTCGCCATCGAGGCCGAAGGCAATCACAGGTCGGCCCTCGGCCATCTGGCGCCACAGGCCGGCGTGAGGATCGTCGGCATTGATGACGGCGACGCCGTCGCAGCCAAGGCCCGCAAAGATCTCGCCCTTGGCGCGCGCCACGTCCGTCAGCGTGCCAAGTCCTTCCAGATGGGCGCGCTGGGCATTGTTCACCAGCGCCACGGTCGGCCGGGCCAACTCGGTCAGCCAGGCAATTTCGCCCGCATGGTTCATGCCCATCTCGATCACCGCCGCTCGGTGTCCGGCGTGCAGGCGCAACAGCATCAGCGGCAGGCCGATGTCGTTGTTGAGGTTGCCGGTCGTTGCCAGCACGGTCTCCGCCGGATCGAGGTCGTCGCGGCGTTCGTGCTCCCGCATGATCGCGGCGCACATTTCCTTCACCGTCGTCTTGCCGTTGCTGCCGGTGATGCCGATCAGCGGAATGTCGAACCGGGCGCGCCAATGCCCGCCGAGCCGGCCCAGGGCGACGCGGGTATCGGCGACATGCACCAGGGGCAGCCCGGCGCCATGCTGTCCGGCCCAGCCATGGTCGACCATCGCGGCGGCGGCGCCGTGCGTGAGGACATTGCGCACGTAGTCGTGACCGTCGAAGCGCTCCCCCTTCAAGGCGACGAACAGTTCGCCGGCGGCGATCGAGCGGGAGTCGGTCGACACGCCTGTGAAGGCATGCCCCTCGGCCGTGGCGGTGCCGCCGGTGGCCTGCGCGGCTTCGTACAAGTCCATCATCGACGCTGCTCCAGCGCTCGGCGCGCCTGGTCGAGATCGGAAAACGGCTGGCGCACGCCGGCGATTTCCTGGTACGGCTCGTGGCCCTTGCCGGCGAGCAGCACGACGTCACGGCCGTCGGCGTCGCCGATGGCCTCACGGATCGCCCGCGCCCGATCGGCCTCGATGGCCGGCCGCGACTTCATGCCTTGGGCGATGGCGGCAATGATGGCTTGGGGATCCTCGCCGCGCGGATTGTCGCTGGTCAGCAGTACCAGGTCGGCGAGCTGCTCGGCGACAGCGCCCATCAGCGGCCGCTTGCCCGGATCGCGCTCGCCACCGCAGCCGAACACGCAGACCAGCCGCCCGCCCCGCGCGCCGGCAGATTCGCGCAGGGTGGTCAGCACCTTTTCCAGCGCGTCCGGCGTATGCGCATAGTCGACCACCACCAGGGGCTCGTCGCTACCACCAAGCGTCTGCAAGCGGCCGGGCGGCGGCACCAGCCGAGGCAGGACGGCGCCAATGTCGGCGAGGGTTTCACCGGCGGCCACCAGCACGCCGATCACCGCCAGCAGATTGGATACATTGAAGCGCCCGACCACCGGCACCGAGAAACTCACGCCGTCGAGCGCGAAGGCGACGCTGGCGCTGCCCATGGCCAGGTCGCGGGTGGCCAGCGTCTCGCCACGGCTGACTTTCCTGCCGAGCGTGTAGCCGATCACGCGCATGCGGCCGCCCAAGTCCTCGTCGAGGCGCTCGCCGAAAGGGTCGTCGAGGTTCAGTACGGCCGCGCGCAGGCCCGGCAGGTCGAACAGCTTGCGCTTCTCGCCGGCATAGGCTTCCATCGTGCCGTGGTAGTCGAGATGATCACGCGTGAAGTTGGTGAATGCCGCAATATCGAAACGGATGTCGGCGACACGCTTCTGGTGCAGGCCGATCGACGACACCTCCATCGCGCAAGCCTGGGCACCGCGCGCCGCCAGGGACGGCAGGAGTTGCCGCAACACCGCGGCGCCGGGCGTGGTGTTCGGTCCGGGCTCCAGTTCACCCGGAAAACCGTTGCCGAGCGTGCCGACCACCGCGCAGCGGCGGCCGCGCATCGTCAGCGCCTGCGCCACCCACTGCGTGACCGAGGTCTTGCCGTTGGTGCCGGTCACGCCGATCATGAGCATGTCGCTCACACGCCCTCCTTGACCGCTTCGGCCATGATCAGCGGCTTGAGGGGCTGGTCCTGCGGCACGCCGAGCGTGCGCAAGGCGCCGGCCATGATCTGCGCGAATACCGGGGCGGCGACGTCGCCGCCGTAGTGCTTGCCGGCGGAGGGCTCGTCGATCATCACCGCCACCACCAGGCGCGGATCCGATGCCGGCGCGAAGCCGATGAACGACGAGACATACTTGTCGGCGTAGGCGCCGCCGTCGAGCTTGTGCGCGGTGCCGGTCTTGCCGGCGACGCGGTAACCGGGAATCTGCGCCTTCGGCGCGGTGCCGCCGGGCTGCACCGCCATTTCCAGCATGGCGCGCACTTCGCGGGCGGTCTGACCCGAGAACACGGTCGCGCTGGCGATGGGCGGCGCGTCGACGCGCGTCAGCGACAGCGGCACCAGGTCGCCGTCGCGCGCGAACGCCATGTAGGCACGCGCCATCTGGATGAGCGTCACGGAAATGCCATGGCCATAGGACATGGTCGCCTGCTCGATCGGCCGCCAGGACTTGGCCGGCCGCAACCGGCCGCCGACTTCGCCCGGGAAGCCGAGCTTGAGCGGCGAACCGAAGCCAAGGCCGGCAAAGGTCTGCCACATTTCCTCCGGCGTGAACGACAGCGCGACTTTGGCCGCACCAACGTTGGAGGATTTCTGGATTACTTCGGCCAGGGTCAGCATGCCATGTGGATGGGCGTCATGGATGGTCGCCGAGCCGATGGTCAGCCGGCCCGGCGCAGTCTGGATCGGCGTGTCGAAGCGGAACTTGCCTTTCTCCAGCGCCAGCGCCGCCGTGAATGGCTTGAAGGTCGAGCCGGGCTCGAAGGTGTCGGTGAAAGCACGGTTGCGCAGTTGCGCCCCCGCCAGCCGCACGCGGTTGTTCGGGTTGTAGGTCGGCATGTTGGCCAGCGCCAGGACTTCGCCGGTCCGCACGTCGAGGACCACCGCGCCGCCGGCCCTCGCCTTGTGCTCGCTGATCGCCTGCTTGAGCAGGCTGTGCGCCAGGTACTGTATCTTGGCGTCCAGCGCCAGCGTCACATCCTTGCCTTCCTGCGGGGCGCGGATCGATTCGACATCCTCGACGATCTGACCGCGCCTGTCCTTGATCACGCGCCGGCTGCCCGGCTTGCCCATCAGCAGCCCGTTCATCGCCAGTTCGACGCCTTCCTGCCCTTCGTCGGCCACGCCGGTGAAGCCCAGCATGTGTGCCATGACGTCACCCGACGGGTAGTAGCGGCGATATTCGTTCTGTTCGTGGATGCCCGGCAGTTTCAGCGCCGCCACCTTGTCGGCGACGTCGGGCGGAACCTGCCGCTTGACGAAGACGAAGTCGCGCTCGGAAGCCAGCTTGCGGTTGAGCTCGCGCACGTCCATGTCCAGCAGCCCGGCGAGCTGGCGCGCCTCGGCCGGCTTCAAGCCTGCATCTTCGGGAATGGCCCAGATGGCCTTGACCGGCGTCGATACCGCCAGCACATCGCCATGCCGGTCGAGGATGCGTCCGCGCGTCGCCGAAATCTCGATGACACGTTCATAGCGCGACTCACCTTTCTTCTGCAGGAAATCGTTCTGGAAGCCCTGGAGATAGAACGAACGGCCTATCAGCACGAGGAAGCTGCCGAGCAGTACCAAGACGACGAAGCGCGAGCGCCCCGGGGCAAGGCGGTGGGTCAGGATCGGGCTGCTGGCGAATTTCATCGCGGCGCCGCCTCCAGCTGCACGACCTGCGCCGGTACGGGCGGCCGCATGGCCAGTCGCTCGCGGGCGATCTTCTCGATGCGCGCGTGGCCCGCCCAGGTGCTTTGCTCGAGTTGCAGCTGGCCGTATTCGATCTCGAGCTCGCGCATGCGGGTTTGCTCGCGCTCATACTCGACGAACAGCCGGCGCGCGCGGTGGTTGGCGGCCACGGTGGCCAGCGCGCAGGACAGGGTGACAAGCAAGAGGATGAAATTCAGGCGCAGCATGTCGGCGTCAACAGCGTTCAGCGACCCGCATGACCGCGCTGCGCGCCCGCGGGTTGGCCGCCAGCTCCGCTTCGCCCGCGCGTACCGCCTTGCCCAGCAAGCGAAGCTTCGGCGGCGGCATTTCGGCGGCGCGCACCGGCAGCCGCTTTGGCAGTCGCGGCGGCTGGCTCGCGTCGCGCATGAAGCGCTTGACGATGCGGTCCTCGAGGGAATGAAAGCTGATCACGACCAGTCGTCCGCCGGTGGCAAGACGGCCGACGCATTGGGGCAGGACTAGCGATAGCTCCTCAAGCTCCCGATTGACGTGAATCCGCAGGGCCTGAAAGCTGCGCGTCGCGGGGTGCAAGCCCGGCTCACGCGTGCGGACGGCCTTCTCAACGAGCGCGGCAAACTGTCGCGTGGTTGAAATACCGTGTTCGCACCGAGCAGCAACAACCGCCTTTGCAATCGCATGAGCAAACCGTTCTTCGCCATGGTCCCTGATCACCCTTTCTATTTCACGTTGTTCGGCCCGTGCCAGGAATTCGGCCGCGGTCTCCCCCTTGCTCGTGTCCATGCGCATGTCGAGCGGCGCATCGAAACGAAAACTCATCCCGCGCTCGGGCGTATCCAGTTGCGGCGAGGACACGCCCAGATCCAGCAGCACCCCATCCACCTGTTCGACATTCAGCTCATCCAGCGCTTCACCCAACCGACTGAACGCCGAATGCACCAGGCACAGGCGCGGGTCGTCGATTTCCCGTCCCGCCGCCACCGCTGCCGGATCGCGATCCAGCGCCACCAGCCTTCCCGCCGCACCCAGGCGCGCCAGGATTTCCCGGCTGTGGCCACCGCGCCCGAAGGTGGCGTCGACATAGACACCTGCCGCCTTCACCGCCAGTGCCGCCACTGCCTCTGCCAGCAGGACGGGGGCGTGCCCGCCAACGCTCACAACGCAAGATCGGCCAACCCGGGCGGCAGCAACTTGTCGCCCAGGGCGAAAATCTCTTCCTGCTGCTGCTTCCAGCCGACGTCGGACCACAGTTCGAAATGCTGGCCCTGTCCCACCAGCCAGACATCCTTCTCGAGACCCGCGTACTGGCGCAGCTCCGGACTCACGAGCACGCGCCCGGCCGAATCCATTTCCAGATCGACCGCAAAGCCCACCAGCAAACGACGAAGCTTGGCGGACTGCGCTTCAAGGCTTGGCGCCGCGAGAATCTTGGCCCGGATCGGCGCCCAGTCGGGCGCCGGGTAGAGCAGCAGACAGCGATGGGGATGCGCCGTCATGACCAGCCGGCCTTCGGCGGCGCCGAGCAGCGATTCGCGGTGACGCGCCGGGATCGCCATGCGACCCTTGGCATCGAGACTCAGCGACGTTGCCCCCTGAAACATGCGTTCCCCTCGACCGGGGCCTTGGGAATCCATTTATTCCCACTTTCCCCCACTTCTTCCCACTCTAAGGAAGATAAAAATGATGGTCAAGGGGGAATTGGCGAAATTTTCTGTGCCAACAAGGACTTACAGCGCTTATTGACACAATAACTCAGAAATTTTCCCTTTTAAAAACAATAGGGATAGAAACAGAACTGAAAGTGATTTGTGAGAAGTGGAAGCCCGCCGATAAGCCGGGTTCTGTCGTGGGCAGCCATTCCTCTGGGACCGCCGTTGCCGACGGCCTCTAGCAGCCTACCCGGGAGCGACGCGAGCAACGTCATGACTCCCCTATTTGGCCTTGCCCCGGATGAGGTTTGCCGTGCCGTCCCTGTTACCAGGTCCGCGGTGGGCTCTTACCCCGCCATTTCACCCTTGCCGGTTCTTGCGAACTTAGGCGGTATCTTTCTGTTGCACTGTCTGTCGCCTTGGGCCGCGCCACCGAAATGGCGAAGCTTGCTGCGCCCGGCCGTTAACCGGCATCCTGCTCTATGGGGCCCGGACTTTCCTCCATGGGCTTTCACCCACAGCGGCTGCCTGGCGGACTTCCGGACATCATTGTAGACGCCTACTCGCCGTTTGACGTTTCCGTTCCCCGGTCATTGCCGGCGGCGGCGAACTTGAACACGCCATCCTTGACCTGGAAGGCGCCGATCAGTTCGCCGGGCTCGGGCGGCGGTTCCTTGAAACTGTCGAAGCCGCAGTTCCGCAACTCGGCCACATACCAGCGCTTGCCCTGCCTGAGGATGTAAACCGCCGGCTCCGGACTATAGACCTCGACCTTGACCTTGCCGCTGGCGGTCGGCTTGAGATGATGCCGGCGCTGGCAATTCGGATGCTGGCGGAGAATCACGTCGAGTTCCCAGCCCGAACTCCAGAAGTAGGGTTGAACACGCTCCAGCGTAATCGCGACGTCATTGCCGGCAATGAGGAAGGCGGCCGGCTCCTTGGCGCAGGCGCAAAGCAGCATGACCGGCAACAGCACCAGAAGGCGTCTCATGCCAGACCCCACGCCACCGATTCGCCGGCCCGGAACGGCACCAGCACGTCGTCGTCGAGATACGCCAGCTTCGCCGCTACAGGCCATGGGTTTCTCACCAGCGTTATCCGCTCGGCATTGCGCGGCAGGACATAGAAGTCGGCGCCGAAATGACTGGCGAACCCTTCCAGTTTATCGAGCGCGCCTGCCGCCTCGAAGGCCTCGGCATAGAGTTCGATGCCGGCATGGGCTGTATAACAACCGGCGCAGCCGCAAGCCGCTTCCTTGGTGCTGCGGCCATGCGGCGCGGAATCCGTGCCAAGGAAGAACTTCGGGCTGCCCGAAGCCGCCGCTGCAACCAGCGCCTGGCGATGAACTTCGCGCTTGAGCACCGGCAGACAGTAATGGTGCGGCCTGATGCCGCCCTGGAAAATGGCGTTGCGGTTGAGCAGCAGGTGATGCGCGGTGATGGTCGCCGCGACGTTGGTACCGGCGGAACGCACGAAGTCGACGCCATCCCTGGTCGTCACGTGCTCCAGCACGACCTTCAGCGTCGGAAAATCCTTCAGCAGCGGCACCAGCACGCGTTCGATGAACACCGCCTCGCGGTCGAAGACATCGACGGCCGGATCGGTCACCTCGCCGTGCACCAGCAGCGGCACGCCGAGTTGCTCCATCCTCGCCAGCGTCGCGGCGCACTTCTTGAGATCCGTGACGCCGGCATCCGAGTTGGTGGTCGCGCCGGCCGGATAAAGCTTCACGGCAGGGACGAAGCCACTCGCCTTCGCCTTCTCGATCTCCGCCGGCGGCGTGTTGTCGGTCAGATAGAGCGTCATCAACGCGGTGAAAGTCAGTCCCGGTGGTACGCCGGCCTGGATGCGCTGCCGGTATGCGGCCGCCTGTTCGACCGTCGTTACCGGCGGCCTGAGGTTGGGCATGACGATGGCGCGAGCGAAACGTCGCGCCGTGTCCGGCAGCACGGCGGCCAATGCCGCACCGTCGCGCAAGTGCAGGTGCCAGTCGTCAGGCCGGGTGATGGTCAGGGTTTGCATCGCCGCATTATGCCTTCAGTTGCAGCGCCCGTTGGTACAGCGCGTTCTTCGCCGCACCGCTGATTTCGGCCGCCAGTTTCGCAGCCTGCTTGACCGGCAGTTCCTCCAGCAGAATCCTCAATATCCGTTCCGTCTCGGCATCGAGTCCTTCGCGCGGCGGCGGGCCGGAGACGATCAGCACGAACTCGCCGCGCCTACGATTATCGTCGGCGGCCAACCAGGCAGGCCCCTCGCCAAGCGGCATGACGGCGATCTGTTCGAACAACTTGGTCAGCTCGCGCGCCAGCACCAGCGTTCGCGTCGGCTCCAGCAACTCCACGAGATCGGCAACCGTCTCCTCGACACGGTGCGGTGCCTCGTAGAACACCAGGGCCGCCGGCACGGCCTGCAGCGCCTCGATCTCGCGACGACGCGCGGTCGCCTTTGCCGACAGGAAGCCGGCGAACAAGAAACGCGCATCCGATAGTCCCGCCGCCGACATCGCCGTGGCGGCCGCATTGGGGCCAGGGATCGGCACCACCGCGAAGCCCGCGCCGCGCACCGCCGCGCAGGCCCGCGCACCGGGATCGGAGATCCCCGGTGTGCCGGCATCGGAAATCAGCGCCACGCGTCGGCCGGCGCGCAGGGCATCGATCAGCTTGCCCGTCGCGGCCACCTCGTTGTGCTCGTGCAGAGCCAGTGTCGCCGCCCGGATGCCGTGGTGGTCGAGCAGTCGCCGGGCATGGCGGGTGTCCTCGCAGGCGATCAGGTCGGCGGCGCGCAGCGTCTCCAGCGCCCGCAGCGTGATGTCACCGAGGTTTCCGATCGGCGTGGCGACGACATACAATTCCGGCGTCGTATTCGCGTTTTCCATGATGAGGATTGTCCAGCGCCCATGACCACCGCGCAAGCCCGGGGCACCACCGCCGAAGGAGCGGCAGCTCGATATTTGCTAGCGAAGGGGTTGACGCTGATCGAGCGCAACTTCCGGGTACGCGGTGGCGAGATCGACCTGATCTGCCGCGACGGCGCATCCATCGTCTTTGTCGAGGTACGCCTGCGCCGGCGTTCCGACTACGGTGGCGCGGCCGCGAGCATCACTTCCGCCAAGCAGGCCAGGATTGTCATGGCGTCGCGCCATTGGCTGGCGCGACGGGGGCATGGGGAGGCCCCCTGCCGCTTCGACTGCGTGCTCATGGACGGCGACCACATCGAATGGCTGAAAGATGCGTTTCGCCCTGATTAGCCTGCTGTTCTTCTGGACACTCGCGCATGCGCAGGCAGTCAAGATTCTCGTGCAGAGTTCGCCGCTGGCCGGCTTCCAGTATCACCAGGCCGGGGAACTCTGGCCGCAATTGAAGGTCGGTGATCCATTGACCTTGATCCGGGAGCGGGAAAATTCCCATGACAGCGACGCCGTGCGCGTCGAGTGGCGCGGCCGCATGCTCGGCTATCTGCCCCGGGCAGAAAATCGGGCCGTCGCCGCCGAAATGGATCGTGGCGGCCTCGTATCCGGCCGAATCGCCAAGCTGCGCGAGCATCGGAACCCGTGGCAGCGCGTGCTGATCGAAGTGTTTGTCACCCTTTAGCCGGCCATTTCCAGCCGCTTGCCGCCTGGTTCGGCCTCTAGAATCCTTCCACCATGAATCTCGTCGACCGCATCCGCGGGCAGTTCGCCGACAGCATCGCCACCAAGCAGGCCGCCATGGTAGCCATGGCGGCTCCCATCGCCGCGGCCGTCGAAGCGCTAAGCGCCACGCTCCGCGCGGGTGGCAAGATCATGGCCTGCGGCAACGGCGGCTCGGCAGCCGATTCGCAGCACTTCGCCGCCGAACTGCTCAACCGCTTCGAGCGCGAACGCGCGCCGCTGGCGGCCATTGCACTGACCACCGACACGTCGACGCTGACCTCGATCGCCAACGACTACCACTACGACGAAGTGTTCGCCAAGCAGGTGCGCGCCCTCGGCCGCGCCGGCGACGTGCTGCTGGCGATTTCCACGTCGGGGAATTCGCCCAACGTTCTGGCCGCCATGGCCGCCGCGCGCGCGCGCGGCGTGCGCGTCCTCGCTCTCACGGGCAAGGGCGGCGGCAGTATGGCCGCCGCGCTGCAACCCGACGACATTCATCTTTGCGTTCCCGCCGAACGCACGGCCCGGATCCAGGAGGTGCACCTCCTCGTCCTGCACTGCCTGTGCGAAGGCATCGACACACTGCTTTTCGGAGAAACGACATGAAAGCACGCATCCTGATCCTGTCCGCCGCCGCAGCGACCCTTCTTGCCGGCTGCTTCCCGGCCGCCGTGGTGGGCGTCGGGGCCGGCGCCTTGATGGTGGCCGACCGCCGCATCACCGAGACCTATCTCGCCGACGAAGCGATCGAGATGCGCGCCGCCAGTCGGGTCGGCGAGAAGTTCGGCACGGAAACGCATGTCAATGTCACGTCCTACAATCGCATGCTGCTGCTGACCGGCGAGGTTCCCACCACCGAGGCCAAGGCAGAACTTGGCAGGATCATGGCGACCGTGCCGAACGTCAAGTCCGTCAGCAATGAAGTGCTGGTCGCTGCCGCCAGTTCGCTGTCCGGTCGCAGCACCGACACCTACACCACGTCCAAGGTCAAGGCCCGGTTCGTCGATTACAACAAGTTCGCCGCCAACAAGGTCAAGGTGGTCACGGAGTGGGGCACGGTGTTCCTGCTCGGCCTGGTCACGCAGCGCGAGGCAGACGACGCCGTCGATATCGCCCGCACCACTGGCGGCGTGCAAAAAGTGGTACGGCTGTTCGAGATCATTTCCGAGGACGAAGCACGCCGCCTCGACTTGACGTCGTCCGACAGCAAGGCGCCGCCGGCAAAGTGACCCGAGGGTGAACGCGGCGTTCGAAGCCAAGATCTGCCCCCCGGCCGACCTTCCGGTCCGCCTGGCCGAATTGCCGAGGCCACTGGTGTTCACCAATGGCTGCTTCGACATTCTCCATCGCGGCCATGTGACCTACCTCGCCCAGGCGCGGGCGCTTGGCAAGAGCCTATTGGTGGCCGTGAATACGGACGCCTCGGTGCGGCGGCTCGGCAAGGGCGACGATCGCCCGATCAACACACTCGAGGACCGCATGGCAGTGCTGGCGGCGCTCGAATCGGTTTCGCTCATCACCTGGTTCGACGAGGAGACGCCGATCGGGCGCGTGCTGGCAAGCCGTCCGGACATCCTGGTCAAGGGCGGCGACTGGCCCGTGGACAGGATCGTCGGCGCGCGCGAAACGCTCGCCTGGGGCGGCGCGGTGCACTCCATCCCGTTCATTCACCAGCGGTCGACGACGGCGCTGGTCGAAAAGATCAGGCGCCTGTAGTCGGCCGCTTGCCGATCGCCTCGCGCACCAGGGCGATATGGCTGCGCAGCGTGTAGAGCATGTCCGAGAACGCCAGCGGTGTCGGAATATGGTTGACGTCCCGTTCGATGGCGTCGAGGCGCGCCAGCCAGGCTTCACGCTGTGCCGGCGTCGGGTTGTCCCCCACTTCCGCTTCCAGAAACTTGAGTTCGCCGTAGCGTCGATAGATGCGCGAGCGAACGCGCCAGCCGTAGAGCGCCGGCGCGAACTTGACGATCGGCACGAGCAGCGCGAACACCGGGATCACCATCACCACCAGGCGATCGATCAGGGTGGCTGCCCAGAACGGCAGGTAGCGCTGGAGGAAGGGCTTGCCCGACTTGTAGTAGCGTTCCGCCTCCTTCGACAGCGCGAACGTGCCCGCGGCGGCACGCGGGAATTCGCCGGGCTTCTGAAAGACACCGGAGCCGCCATGCGCCTCGCTTGCCGCCTGCATCAGGAGATCGACCAGGGCGGGATGCGTGTCCTCGCGCACCAGCAGGCTCGCCATGGAGGCAACCAGCGTGACATCGGCATTCGGCAGATCGCGGCTCAGGTCCACCGCGCCGCGCGGCAACACGATCTTCGACAGATATGGCAACTGCCGGGTGTAGGCATCGGCATGGGCCAGACTCATCAACCGGACGCCATCGGTAAACAGCAAGGCCCAGACGGTTGCCGACTGCGTCGGGCCGACGACGAAGGCGGCGTCGATCTCACCCTTGCCAAGCATGTCCACCAATCCCAAACCGCCCTTGGCAATCAGCGTCGAATTGTCGGCCTCGATGCCATTGGCCCGCAGAATCTCCAGCGCCAGGTGGCGCGTACCGCTACCCTCGCCGCCAACGGCGATCCGCTTGCCCTTGAGTTGCAGCACCTGATCCAGTTTCCCGGTAGCCGGCGCCAGGCCTGAACGGTAGAACACCCAGAGCGGTTCGTAGAAGAATGCCCCCAGCGTCCGCAATGGCTCGTCTTCCCGTGCCTCGCCGGTGCCGCCCTGGAAGAAGGCGGCATCGACCTCGAACGAATCATCGCGCAGGCGCACCAGATTCTCGATCGAGCCCGCCGACGGCTTTTCCACGAGGCGAACTCCGTAGCGGCCAAGGAAATCGGCATAGACGGCGGCGAAACGCTGGTAGGCCCCGCCTTCACCCCCGCTGCTGAGAACCAGCGTGTCGGGCGGCGCCGGCTGGATGAACCGGGACGCGCCCCAGAAGCCGGCGACGAGAATCGCCAGCAGCGGCAGGACGACAATCAGCAGGTCCCGCCGCGAGTATTCCGCAAGACGACGGCGAACCCTAGAACGGGATGTCATCGTCGAAATCGTTGAAGCCGCCACCGGATGATGCCGCCGCCGGCTTCACCGGTGCCGTCCGGCCGCCGCCGCCTTCGCGCGGGCCGCTGTCGCCCATGCCTTCGCGACGGCCGAGCATCTGCATCTCGTTGGCCTCGATTTCGGTCGTGTAGCGTTCCTGGCCTTCCTTGTCGGTCCACTTGCGCGTGCGGATGCGCCCCTCGAGGTAGACCTGCGACCCTTTCTTGAGGTACTGGCCGGCGATCTCGGCAAGCTTGCGATAGAAGACCACGCGGTGCCACTCGGTGATTTCCTTCTTGTCGCCCGATTGCTTGTCCTTCCACGATTCCGTGGTCGCCACGCGGATATTGCAGACCGCATCGCCGTTGGGCATGTAGCGCGTCTCCGGGTCGGCGCCGAGGTTGCCGACGAGAATTACCTTGTTGACCGATGCCATCGCCTAGTTCCTCCTCAAGTAGTCTTGCCCGGTGCGTGCGCCGACGGTTGCATGGTCGCCGACAGCACCAGCCATGTTAAGCCGAGCGCGGCACAGAACCATTGCACCGAATGGGCACCGTGATGCTTGAGCAGCCAGCCGCCCACGGCGCCGCCCAGAAACAGACCGATCGACTGCGTCGTATTGTAGACGCCGAGCGCGGCCCCTTTCGCCTCCACCGGCGCGATGCGGGAAATCAGGGAAGGCTGGAGCGCCTCGAGGATGTTGAAGCCGACGAAGAAGATCATCAGCCAGGCTCCCACCGAATACAGCCCTCCGGACAGCATGGCGAACCCGGCCTGCACCAAAGTCAGCAGCGACACCGCGCCGACGAACACCATCTTCATGCGCCCGCGCTTCTCGGCGAGGATGATGGCGGGCACCATGGCGACGAACGACAGAAGCACCGCCGGCAGGTAGATCTTCCAGTGCTCCGTCACCGCGAGGCCGCCGACGGCGACCAGCAGGGGCGGCACCACCACCCATAGCGCCGTCTGCATCATGTGCAGCGCGAGCACGCCAAAGTTCAGGCGTGCCAGTTGCGGATGCCACAGCACGGTCGCGAACGGCACGCGTCGAGGGGCGGCCACGGCAGGCGGCGACGGCACCGCTTTCAACAGCAGGATGATGGCCGCCAGCGCCAGCGCCCCCGTCAGGGCGAAGATCCCGGGCATGCCGATCGCGGCGTAGAGCACCGGCGCCGCCACCAGGGAGAGCGCAAATACCAGGCCGATGGTGGCGCCGATCATCGCCATCACCTTGGTGCGATGCTGCTCGCGCGTCAGGTCGGCGGCCAGCGCGGTAACCGCTGCGGAGATCGCCCCGGCGCCCTGGATGACGCGGCCGGCGATCACCCAGCCGATATGGTCGGCGGCGGCGGCGAGGAATCCGCCGGCCGCGAAGAGCAAAAGGCCGGCCACGATCACCGGCTTGCGTCCCCAGCGATCGGAGGCGATGCCATAGGGAATCTGGAAGAAAGCCTGCGTCAGGCCGTAGGCGCCAAGCGCGAATCCCACCAGCAAGGCATCGTCGCCGCCGGCCAGGGTCGGCGCGTACACCGAGAACACCGGCAGGATCATGAACAGCCCGAACATGCGCAGGCCGAAGATCGCGGCCAGCGAAGCGCCGGCGCGCCGTTCGTCGCGGGTCATGGGATCGGTAACGGGGGAACGCATGCCGGAGATGGCTTTGGCAAATGGGGCCGAGTATATTAACAGGTCGCCCTTTCCGCCTTTGCCCACCCCAGCATGGACGAAATCAAGATACGCGGCGCCAGGACCCACAACCTCAAGAACATCAACCTGGACCTGCCGCGCAACAAGCTGACCGTGATCACCGGCCTGTCCGGTTCCGGCAAGAGTTCGCTCGCCTTCGACACGCTGTACGCCGAAGGCCAGCGCCGCTACGTCGAATCGCTGTCGGCCTACGCGCGCCAGTTCCTGCAACTGATGGAGAAGCCCGACGTCGACCTGATCGAGGGTCTGTCGCCGGCCATCTCGATCGAGCAGAAGGCCACCAGCCACAACCCGCGATCGACAGTCGGCACCGTCACCGAGATCCACGACTACCTGCGCCTGCTCTACGCGCGCGCCGGCACGCCGCGTTGCCCCGAGCACGGCATCGCGCTCGAGGCAATGAGCGTGTCGCAGATGGTCGATCACGTACTGGCGCTGCCCGAGGACACCAAGCTGATGATCCTTGCGCCCGTCGTGGCGAATCGCAAGGGCGAACAACTCGACCTGTTCGCGGAATTGAAGGCGCAAGGCTTCGTTCGGCTGCGCGTCGACGGCAAGGTGCATGACATCGATGCCCTGCCGAAGCTCAACAAGAACACCAAGCATTCGATCGATATCGTCGTCGACCGCATCAAGGTCCGTGCCGACGTTCGCCAGCGGCTGGCCGAAAGCTTCGAGACCGCGCTCACCCACGCCGAGGGTCGCTGCCTGGCGGTGGAAATGGACACTGGAGCGGAGCACCTGTTTTCCGCCAAGTTCGCCTGCCCGCGCTGCGGCTACGCCTTGCAGGAACTCGAGCCGCGCCTGTTCTCCTTCAACAATCCCATGGGCGCCTGCCAGAAATGCGATGGCTTGGGCTCCATCCAGTTCTTCGATCCGGCGCGCGTGGTCGCCTATCCGCACCTGTCGCTGGCTGCCGGCGCCATCAAGGGGTGGGACAAGCGCAACCAGTTCTACTTCCAGATGCTTGAATCCCTGGCCGCCCATTACGATTTCAAGACCGGCGGCGCGTTCGAGGAACTGCCCGAGGCGATCCGGCAGGTGGTGCTCTACGGTTCCGGCCGCGAGCAGATCAAGTTCCGCTACCTGAACGAGAAAGGCACACGCTTCGACCGCAGTCATGCCTTTGAAGGCATCATTCCCAATCTCGAGCGGCGTTACCGGGAAACCGACAGCGTCATGGTGCGCGAGGAACTCGCCAAGTACCTCAACTCCAGGCCGTGCCCGGAGTGCGCCGGCACCCGCCTGCGCCGCGAAGCCCGCCACGTGCTGATCGGCGAGCGCACGCTGCCCGAGGTGAGCAATCTCTCGCTGATCCAGTGCCGCGATTTCTTCAACCTGCTGCAGATGACCGGCCACAAGGCCCAGGTGGCCGAAAAGATCGTCAAGGAGATCACCGCCCGGCTGACCTTCCTGATCAACGTCGGCCTCGACTACCTGTCGCTCGATCGTTCCGCCGAGACGCTGTCGGGCGGCGAGGCCCAGCGCATCAGGCTCGCCTCGCAGATCGGCTCGGGCCTCACCGGCGTCATGTACGTGCTCGACGAGCCCTCGATCGGCCTGCACCAGCGCGACAACAGCCGCCTGCTGCAAACGCTGAAGAACCTGCGCGACCTCGGCAACACCGTCATCGTCGTCGAGCACGACCAGGAGGCCATCGAATCGGCCGACCATGTCGTCGACATGGGTCCGGGCGCGGGCGAGCACGGCGGCCATATCGTTGCCTCGGGCTCACCGAAGGAAGTCGAAGCCAACCCCGCGTCACTCACCGGCGCTTATCTCAGCGGACTGCGGAAGATCGCCGTGCCGAAGAAGCGCGGCACGCCCAACCCCCTGCGCCAGCTCAAGGTCCAGGGTGCGGGCGGCAACAACCTCAAGCAGGTCGACCTCGAACTGCCGGTCGGCCTGTTCACCTGCGTCACCGGCGTATCGGGCTCTGGCAAGAGTACCCTGATCAACGACACGCTCTACGCCGCCGCCGCCCGCCATCTCTACGGCTCGGCGGTCGAGCCGGCGCCGCACCGCGACATCGAGGGACTGGAGTTCTTCGACAAGGTGATCAACGTCGACCAGTCGCCGATCGGCCGCACGCCACGCTCCAACCCCGCCACCTACACCGGCCTGCTGACGCCGATCCGCGAATTGTTCGCCGGCGTGCCGGAAGCGCGCGAGCGCGGCTACGGGCCGGGCCGGTTCTCCTTCAACGTCAAGGGCGGCCGTTGCGAAGCCTGCCAGGGCGACGGCATGATCAAGGTGGAGATGCACTTCCTGCCCGACATCTACGTGCCCTGCGACGTCTGCCACGGCAAGCGCTACAACCGCGAGACGCTGGAAGTGCGCTACAAGGGCAGGACGATCTACGAGGTGCTGCGGATGGCCGTCGAGCAGGCGCGCGAATTCTTCGCGCCGGTGCCGGTGGTCGCCCGCAAGCTGCAGACGCTGGTGGACGTGGGGCTGTCCTACATCCAGTTGGGCCAATCGGCCACCACGCTGTCAGGCGGCGAAGCCCAGCGCGTCAAGCTGGCGCTGGAACTCTCCAAGCGCGACACTGGACGCACGCTCTACATCCTCGACGAACCCACCACCGGCCTGCACTTCCAGGACATCGAGATGCTGCTTGCCGTGCTGCACCGCCTGCGCGACCACGGCAACACCATCGTCGTCATCGAGCACAACCTCGACGTCATCAAGACTGCCGACTGGGTCGTCGATCTCGGCCCCGAAGGCGGTGACGGCGGCGGCCGCATCATTGCCACCGGCACGCCGGAACAGGTGGCCGACGTCGCCACCAGCCATACCGGACAGCATCTGGCGCGCGTGCTGGAACGCTTCGAAGCGCCCAGGCGCAAGCCCGCCGCGCGGCGCGCCTAGCCGCGGAAAACGGCGATGTCGTTCGAGCATTTCGATGCGGAAGCGCGGCAACTCGAGGATGCCATCATCCGCCGGGGCATCGTGCTGGGCATCGACTGGAACGACGAGACGCAGGTTCGCGCGCTGGCACGGGCAGCGCTGGCCTGCCGCATCGATGCCGATCACCCCGAATGCCAGGGTGCGGATCCGCAGGCCCGCGCCCGCATCGAACTGTTCGGTCTCGCCCAGCTGATGCTCAAGGTCATGGCGGAGAGCGCCCGCGAAGAAGGCATCCATACCCATGGCGGAGCGGCGTGGAAAGCCTTCGGCCGCGCACTCTGGCAGGAATCCGGTCTGGGCGGCTGACGTGGCGGCGCGCCGCCACGGCTGACTTTCGCCGGCGGTTCAGGCTGCGGCAACCGCCTTGACGATCAGCGGCTTCAGCGACTCCGGCAGGACGATCTTGCCGGCCAGGGCAAACGCGCGGGCGGCCGGCGACATTTTCTTCCAGGTCTTGCGGATGATCTCCAGCCACTTTTCTTCGCTGTAGTAGGGCTTCTGGCCGGCGAAGCCGAGCATGTAATGCTCGATGAACACCAGATCGGCGACATCCTCGAGCAACTGGGTATCGGCATTGACCTTGAGGCCGCGCTTGCCGACGGCCTGTTTCACCCGGTCGATGGTTTCGTCGTCGTAACCGGCTTCCTTCATCAGGCGCCCGGCAGTCTCGGCATGGAATTTGTAGAGGCCGGTGCGCCATTGCAGGTAGCCGTCACGGTCCATCGGATAGCTGTCGCGCGGCACTTTCCAGCGCTGGATGTGCTGGGCGCGCACGGCCAGCCGGGCCACTTCGGAGGCATCGGGAGCAAAGCGCGCGATCATGTCGGTCATGCGCTGCGCATAAAGCTGTTCGCGCGGCATCGTGTTGCCGTCGGGCCCGGCATCCGTGCGCGGATCTTCGGCATTCGCGGCATCGAACAGGGCGATGGCACGGTCGAAGCACTGCGGGCCGATGGTCATGGCAACGCTCCCAGAGTCGATCTAGCAGTCGATGAGAAGGATGGAGGTGTCGTCGTGAAGTTCGGCACCGCCGAGATGCGCAGTCAGGGCCCGGCGCACCGCTGCGAGCCGGTCGGGCGGCGCGGCCGAGCACAAGGCACCGGCCAGCCGATCGAAACCGAAGGCCTCGCCTTGCGGGCTGGCCGCCTCGACCACGCCATCGGACACCACCACCAGCTGGCTGCCGGGCACGCAGGAGATGGCCTTGACGCCGGCCATCTCCTCGTCGAAGTCGATGATGCCCAGGGCGAGGTGTTCCGAGGCGACGCGTCGACAGGTCTTGCCGTCGGGTTCGACGATCATCAGGTCGGGCATGCCGCCCAGCCAGAGCTGAGCCGCCTGCCCGCTTTCATCGAAACAGATCAGGCTGGCGGCGACGAAGCGGCCGGTCGGCATGAAGTCCAGCAGCTGACGATTGAGGTCGTAGGCGATGAAGCCGATCGGAAAACCCTGCTCGACCATCGTGTAGAAACTGATCAGTACCGGCAGCACGCTGATGGCGGCGGGCAGCCCGTGGCCGGTAGCGTCGGCCATCAGCACGCACAACCGGCCGTCCGAGCAGCGCGCGGCGGCGATCACGTCGCCGCTGAAGTCCGTGGCCGGCGTGCTCCAGTGATGCAGCCTGGGATCGGACAATCCCTTGCGCGCCATCAGGCGCTGCATCACGCCGGCGGCAAGCTGGCTTTCCGCCATCCGTTCGTCATTGAGGTGCTGCAGCGTGGCGGTGTGCTGGCGCAGCTTCTGCTCGGCGGCCACGCGCTCGCTGATGTCGCGCATGATGCCGACGAACAGCCGGCTGTCCTCGAAGCGCATTTCGGTGACCGTCAACTCGATGGGGAACACCGTGCCATCCCTGCGCAGGCCGTCCACATTGCGATGCGCCATGCCGATCACCTTGGGCATGCCGCCGCGCACATAGCTGCGGACATAACCGTCGTGCTCACTGCGATGAGGCTCCGGCATGAGCATCGAAACGTTCCTGCCAGCCAGTTCCTCCGGCAGATAACCAAACACGATCTGGACAACGGCATTGGCGGAAAGGATGATGCCGTGCTCGTCGATGGTTACCACGCAATCGCCGACGTTGTCGGTCACCGACTCGTGGTAACGGCGGGTTTCTTCCAGCTTGCGCTGAAGGCCGAGCGTGCGTACCAAGGAACGCAGCTTTGCCTCCAGGACGGTGAAATTGACCGGCTTGGCCAAGTAGTCGTCGCCCCCGGCGGCGAGGCCGGCCACCAGGTTCTCTTCCTTGTCGAGCGCCGAAACGAAGACGACCGGCACCCAGCGACTGCCGCACAGTGCCTTGATGCGCCGGGTGGCCTCGTAGCCATCCATGACCGGCATCATCACATCCATCAGGACCAGGTCTGGGTCTTCCTGGCGAAACATCTCGACGCCGGCGGCGCCGTCCTCGGCCAGAGACACCTCGCAGCCGAGACGCTTGAGGAAGACCTTCAGCAGTTGCCGGTTGGTGGCGACGTCATCAACCACCAGCACGCGCAGCCCCGCGACCGGATCGGCGGCAGGAGCGTCGGCCCGTCCGCCGGCCACCTGCCCGTGCTTCTCCTCCGTTTCCGCCAAGGTGTTTCCCTCGATCGCCAGATCGGCGGATTATAGGGCCTGGCGAATGTCCTGCCGCGCCCGCGGATCAGGCGCAGTTACCCTTGTCCTCGGGCACGCCCAGCCGCTTGAGGATGCCGTCCATCGGGCAGAAGCGGGTGATGCCGCTCTGGAACAGGTTGGCGCCGACGAACCCGGTGAACCACAGCCAGGAAAGCTTGGAAAGATCGGCCTGGCCGTTGATGTGCGCAAGGGCCAGCGAAATCAGGATGAACGCGCCAGCGATGAGGCGGACGAGGCGATTGACGGTCATGGTCATGCTCCTTGGGGTTGCAGGCGGCTTCGCATGGCCGCGTAGTAAAGAACCGGGATGACCACCAGCGTCAGCACGGTGGACACCAGAATGCCGAATATCAGGCTGATTGCCAAGCCCGAGAAAATCGGATCGTCGAGGATGAACAGCGCGCCGAGCATGGCCGCCAGCCCGGTGAGCGCGATCGGCTTGGCGCGGATGGCCGCCGACTGGATCACCGCCTCCCCGAAAGCCATGCCGCCCTTGACCTGTTCGTTGATGAAGTCGACCAGCAGGATCGAGTTGCGGACGATGATGCCGGCCAGCGCGATCATGCCGATCATCGAGGTCGCGGTGAATTGTGCGCCAAGCAGGGCGTGCCCTGGCATGACGCCGATGATGGTGAGCGGGATCGGCGCCATGATGATCAGCGGCACCAGGTAGCTCTTGAACTGGGCCACCACCAGCAGATAGATGAGGATCAGGCCGACCGCGTAGGCGGCGCCCATGTCGCGGAACGTCTCGTAGGTCACCTGCCATTCGCCGTCCCACTTCATGGCGTAACCGGCATAGGGATCCTTCGGCTGCTGGATGAAGCGCTCGCCTAGCCTTTCCGGCAGTCGCGAGCGGATGTCGAACATGCCATACAAAGGCGAGTCGAGCTTGCCGCCCATGTCGCCGGTGACGTAGACCACCGGCAGCAGGTCCTTGTGATAGAGGACCTTCTCGCGCAGCGTCGGCTTGATCTCCACCACTTCGGAAATCGGCACCAGATTCGCGTCGCGGCCACGCACCTTGAGCTTCAGCAACTGGTCGAGCCCCGACTGTCGTTCGGCCGGCAGCGTGATGCGCACCGGAATCTCGTACTTGGCGTCGCCGTCGTGCACCGGCGTCACGTCCTCGCCGGCCAGCCCCATGCGCACGGTCGCGACGATGTCGGCCTGCGCCACGCCCAGCAGTGCCGCCTTGGCCTGGTTGACGCGCAGCACCACCTTGCCGGCATCCTCGTCGATGCTGTCGTCCACGCCGAGGATGTC
>CAYXZX010000005.1:0-45093 GCA_964469455.1 uncultured Rhodocyclaceae bacterium
AACCATGCCCAGGCCTGCGTGTTCGTCACCGGCCATCTCAAGGATGGCACCATGAACCTCGACTGGCCAGGCCTGGCCAGGCGCCGCCAGACCGTGGTGATCTACATGGGCCTCCACGGACTCCAGTTGCTTTGCGAGAAGCTGATCGAGCACGGCCTGCCACCGGACTGGCCGGCCGCCATCATCCAGCAGGGAACGACACCGCGGCAGCGCACGGTCGCCGGCACCCTGGCCACGCTGCCCGCCCTGGCCGAGGCCGCGAAACTGAAGGCGCCGACGCTGATCATCGTCGGCGAGGTCGTCAAACTCCACGAGAAACTGGCCTGGTTGCCTGAACCGGCGTGATGGCGCAATCCAGGCGTGGATCAGTTCCCGCCTGCTTGTTGATCGCGCTTGCCCGACTTGTGTTCGACCGCGAACACCGCCGCTTCGACGCGTGACGTCAGGTTGAGTTTCGACAGGATATGACGGACGTGCAGCTTGACCGTGTCATGGCTGATGTCGAGCGCGCGGGCGATGGCCTTGTTCGACAGTCCCTGCGCCAGATAGTCGAGAATCTCCCGCTCGCGCGCGGTCAGCTGCTTGAGCGCGTCGGCCTTGGCCGTTGCCGGCGCTCCGCCTTGCAGCAGATTCACCAGTTTCATCGTCATGGTCGGCGCCACTACCGTCTCGCCCCGAACCGCGCGCTGGACGGCGTCGACGACATCGTCCGGTTCCATGTCCTTGAGCAGATAACCCTGCGCCCCGGCGCGCATGGCGCTGGCGAGATCGTCTTCCGCGTCGGAAACCGTCAGGATCAGTACCGGGCCGCGCCAGTTCGCGGCACGGATGCGCCGCAACAGGGCAACGCCGCCTTGCGGCGGCATGTTGAGATCGGTGATCACCACATCCGGTTGGGTCTCCGCAAGCAGGCCCAGGGCGGCATCGCCATTGCCGGCCATGCCGACCACGCGGATTTCCCCGCGCTGTTCCAGCAGTTCGGCCAGGCCCTTGCGGAACAGCGTGTGATCATCCACCAGCAGGACGCGGATTCGGGCATCGCTCATGCGGCGGACCTCATGGGCATCACGGGAAAAATCAGCCGAACCCGGAAACCCCGATCGGGCAGGTTGGCCACCTCGATCCGGCCGCCGATTTTCCTCGCCCGTTCGCGCATGATGGCCAGGCCAAAGTGGTCACGCAGGCGTGGATGTTCCTCGAAACCGCCGATGCGATTGGCAATGGCGAAAAACCCCTGCCCGCCGCGCCCGTCGTCCTCGACGGTGGCGACGTAATAGTCGCCGGCGCCTTCCAGCGACAGGCGCGCGCGCGTGGCACCCGAGTGCCGCACCACGTTGGCCAGCGCCTCCTGAATGATGAAGAAGACTTGAGCCTCCTGATCGACTGACAGCCGCAGATCGGAAACGCGATTGTCGAACTCGAGCGCAATCCCGGTGCGATCCTGGAATCCCGCAGCCATCTCGCGCAAGGCATGGGCAAGCCCGAGCGGATCCATGCGGTTGCGGAATTGCGTCAGCAGTTCACGCAATTGTCCATAGGCCATGTCCAGCGCCTGTCCCACGTCGGCCGAGTACTTGCCGGCGCGCTCCGCCTCGCCGTCGGCGAGCGCATCCTGCAGAAGCGCGACGCGCATCTTCATGTAGGCCAGCGTCTGAGCCAGGGAATCGTGGATTTCGGCGGCCATCATCTGCCGTTCGTTCATCAGCGCGATGCGCAGATTCTCGCGTTTCAGGCGCGCGTTCTCCAGCGCCATGCCCAGGTGCTCGCCGATCGAGCGGAATAGCAGCACGACTTCCTCGGGCAGCTCGAACTGTTCCGGCAGGAACAGGTTGTACGTGCCCATCAGGCGCCCGCCATGCTTCAGCGGCACCACGACCATGGCCTGGCAATCGCGATCGAAATAGGGATGGCCGGTTCGCGTGGCGCAGTCGTGCAGGTCGATCTCGTAGTGCGTGCGATTGTCGAGCACGGCGCGCCCGCACTGGCCGCAATCAATGGGAACGACACGCTCGCGCTCGACGACTTCGGCCGGCAAACCCCGCGCGCCGACCAGCCGCAAGTGACGACCGTCCGTCGTCAGGACCCGGACGGCGCCGGCGCTGGCATGTGCGAGACGCAGCATGGTGCCGAGAAAGCGCCCCAGCAACTCCTCGACATCGTCCTCGTCGGCGAGATTCGCCGAAACCTCGGAGATGATGCTGAGCGCCTCGAGCTTGGTAGTGTCGTCGACATCCAGTTCGAGGTCGGCAGAACGGGGCGCGCCGGCGGCATCCATGGGCAATCGATCTCCTGTTGCGGGAAGATTCGATTCTACGCCGGCAGCGGCCAGGCGCCCGACAGAACCTTCTCCGCCCAGAGCAGGGCCGTGATCGTCTTGGCATCGGTGATCTCGCCGTCACGCACCGACAACAATGCATCGTGAATGCCGAGTTCGATGACTTCGAGAATCTCGCCATCGTCAAGTTCGTGCCCGATGTAGGTCAAGCCTTGCGCGAGGAAGATCTCGATGCGCTCGTTCGAATAGCCGATGCACGGATGCATGGTGCCGAGATGCCGCCAGGTCCTGGCCTTGTAGCCGGTCTCCTCCCGGAGTTCACGTCGAGCCGTGTCGAGCATGTGTTCGCCGGCGTCGATCTTGCCCGCCGGCAGTTCGACGAAGACTTGCCGTAGCGGATAACGGTACTGCCGCTCGAACAACAGCTTGCCGTTATCCAGGAGCGCCACGACGACCACCGCGCCAGGATGCGCAATCCACTCGCGGACGCTTTCATGTCCGTCGGGCAAACGCACCCGGTCACGATGGACATGCAGCAACTGCCCGGAGAACACTTCATCCGAGACTAGGGTTTCCTCGGTAAACCTGGAATCGTCCATACTCACCACATGGTATTGATTCATATTGAACTTTTTGAATCCGCCGCCATCTCCTGATCATGCTGGCAACCGATGCCAACAGGCGCAGACATCGACGAGAAGGCTAACATGTCCGGATTCATTCCTGGTTTTGACAGCGACGGCGTCATCACCGTCAATCGCGTGGTGCTGAAGTCCGATTACAGCGTTGACGATCTCGAAGAGCGTGTTGCCTTGCTCTGCGAGAACGTCAAGACCTATCACTCCGATACCGGCTTCATCGGTGGCATGGTCCTGCTCAACAGCGGCATGATATCGAACGAAGGCGGCACCGTGGGGCAAGCGGTGGACAACGCGCTGAAAGACCGCGAGGCGCTGATCGTGACGTGCTGGCGATCGTTCGAGGAGCACGAGGCATCCCATCGCAGCCAGACTTTCCAGCCCCTGTTCCGGGCGGTACTGGAACTCTGCGAAAACGGCAACGAAGAGGTTGCCTATCGACTGCTATGGTCAGGAAAGGCCTACTCGAAGGCCGAGGCGCTTGAAGCGCGTGCCGCGAAGCAGCGATTCGCCGCCCAAGGCGCGAGCTAGAGCGAACGCACCAGCGTCGCGGTGCACAGCATCATCAGCGAATCGGGAAACAGGCCGAACACGGCAACCGCCAGCCCGTTGAGCGACATCAACACGCGCATGTCGAGACCCGCCTGGATTGGCGCCCCATCAACCGGGTTGTCGAAATACATGAGCTTGACGATTCTCAGGTAGTAATAGGCACCGATCAGCGAGAAGATCACGGCAAGAACGACGACGGCAATATGCCCCGCCGCGACGGCCGCCAGCAAGACCGAGAACTTGGCGAAGAAGCCAACGAAGAACGGGATACCGGCCATCGAGAACATCAGCACCGCCATGACCAGGGCAAACCAGGGGCTACGCTTGTTCAGGCCCTTGAAATCTTCCAGACTCTCGGCTTCGTAGCCGCTGCGCGACAGCAGCAGCACCATGCCAAACGCACCCAGGGACATCAACACGTATGAGACGCTGTAGTAAAGCGCCGAGCTATAGGCATTGATCAGCGCCATCGGATCCACCTCGGCCCCGACCACGCCGCTCATCAGCGCCAGCAGCATGAATCCCATGTGCGAGATCGCCGAATAGCCGAGCATGCGCTTGATGTTGCTTTGGGCAATGGCGGCGAGGTTGCCGATACCGATCGACAGAACCGCCATCAGCATCAGCATCGTCTGCCAATGCTCGGCAAGGCCGAAAAGGCCGGACACCAGCAGCCGCAGCGCCATGGCAAATGCCGCCAGCTTGGGTGCCGAACTGATCAGGAGGGTGACGGCCGTCGGCGCGCCGTGATAGACATCGGGAATCCACATGTGGAACGGAACAACGCCCAGCTTGAAAGCGACGCCCGCCACCAGGAATACCAGCCCGAACACCAGGATCGTGCGGTTCGCGACCCCTTCGTGCACGGCCTGAGCAACCCGGCCAAGTTCCAGGGTTCCGGTCGCTCCGTAGATCATGGACATGCCGTACAGCAGTAAACCCGATGCCAGGGCACCGAGCACGAAGTACTTCATTGCCGCCTCGGTCGCACGCGGGGAGTCCCGGTCGATGGCGACCATGGCATACAGGGACAGCGAGAGCATTTCCAGGCCGAGATAGATGGCGAGGAAGTTGTATGCCGAAATCATGACCATCATGCCGAGGGTCGCGAACAGCAGCAGCAGGTAGTACTCGCCCTTGTCGAGATTGCGTGCGACCAGGTAGTCGCGGCCGTAGATCAGGACAGTGATCACGGCAATGTAGAGCAACAGTTTCAGGAAGTCCGACAACGGATCGTCGACGAACATGTTCGAGAAGGTCAGCGTTGCCGTGCCGTCGAACGTCGCGTAAGTGATCAATGCGCAGCCGATCAGGGTCAACATCGTCAACACTGGCGCCAGCCAGCGCCGCGTCGACCCCGCGAGGGCATCGACCAGGAGAATGACGCAGGCCATCGCCGCCAGGAACAGCTCCGGCGCGGCGGGGTACAGGTCTGGCATGACGAAGTTCTTCAGCATCGTTGCTCTCGCGCCGGATTACAGCTTGCTCATCGCCACATGCTTCAGGAGGTTATCCACGGAAACATGCATGACGTCGGTGAATGGGAAGGGGTAGATGCCCATGGCCAGGACCGCGGCCGCCAGCAAGGCAAGCACCAGGAACTCGCGCGCGCCGATATCCTGCAACTCGGCCACGTGATCGTTGGCGACATCCCCAAAGACAACGCGCTTGTACATCCACAGGGTATAGGCCGCGCCGAGAATCAGGGTCGTCGCGGCGGCAAAACCTGTCCAGAAATTGAACTTGATCGCACCGAGAATGACCATGAACTCGCCGACGAAGCCGGAGGTCGCAGGCAAGCCCGAGTTGGCCATGGCGAACAGCATGAAGAATGCGGCGAACCTGGGCATCCTGTTGACGACACCGCCGTAGTCGGCAATCTGCCTGGAGTGCATGCGGTCGTACATGACACCAACGCACAGGAACATCGCGGCAGAGACGAAGCCGTGGGAGATCATCTGTACCAGCGCACCTTCGACGCCGAGTTGATTGAAGATGAAGAAACCCAGCGTTACGAAGCCCATGTGGGAGATCGATGAATAGGCGATCAGTTTCTTCATGTCGGCCTGCACGAGGGCGACAAAGCCGATATAGATGACCGCGATCAGCGACAGGGCAATCATCATCGGCGCGAGATAATGACTGGCGTCGGGCAGGATGGGCAGCGAGAACCGGATGAAACCGTAGGCACCCAGCTTGAGCATGATGGCAGCCAGCACTACCGATCCGCCGGTCGGAGCCTCGACGTGGGCGTCCGGCAACCAGGTGTGCACCGGCCACATCGGCACCTTCACGGCGAACGCCACCATGAAGGCGATGAAGACGAGCACCTGCGGCTGCATGGCCAGCCGCAACTGGTGCCATTCGAGCAGATTGAAGCTGCCACCCGATTCCAGGAACAGGTAAAGCAGCGAGACCAGCATCAGCAGCGAGCCGAGCAAGGTGTATAGGAAGAACTTGAATGCCGCATAGACCCGGTTCGGACCGCCCCAGACGCCAATGATGATGTACATCGGAATCAGGCTTGCCTCGAAGAAGACGTAGAACAACACGGCGTCCAGCGCGGCAAAAATGCCGTTCATCAATCCCGACATGATCAGGAACGCGGCCATGTACTGCGCGATCTTTTCCTCGATCACTTCCCAGCCGGCCAACACCACCAGGATGGTGACGAAAGCGTTGAGCAGGAGGAACAGAACGGAAATGCCATCGACGCCAAGGAAGTACTGCACGTTGAAGCGCGGTATCCAGGGCGCCATCTCGACGAACTGCATGCCGACATACGCACGGTCGAAGCCCGTGTAAAGCGGCAGCGTGACGAGGAAGCCGGCAACGGCCACGGCCAGTGACAGCCACCGGACCGCATCGCGGCGCTCGGAGCCAAGGGCGAGAATCGGAAGTGCGCCGAGGATGGGCACCCAGATCGCAAGGCTCAGGAGGTAGGAGTTCATCCGCTTCTCGTCCTATCAGCTACGACCCAGCCACAGCGTCAGCAACACGAAGACGCCGAGGAGCATGGAGAAGGCGTACTGGTACACGTGACCACTCTGCAAGCGCCGCACGACACCAGCGAAGCGTCCGACCAGGCTGGCCGAACCATTGACGGCGAGGCCATCAATCAATACCTGATCGCCTGCCTTCCAGAGCCCGCGACCAAGGCCGCGCGCGCCGCCAGCGAAGAACCAGTCATTGAAGTCGTCGAAGCCGTATTTCTTCTCGAGCGCCCAGGCGAACGGCGCAAAGCGTTGCTTGATCACGGCTGGCAAGTCCGGTCGCTTGATGTACAGATACCAGGCCGTACCCGCGCCGGCGATCGCCAGCCAGAACGGCACCGAAGTCAGCCCATGCAGGATCATCGGAATCACGCCATGGAAATGCTCCTTCATGTGCGCGATGGCGTGATGGTCGTTGCCGATGACGATCGCACCATCGAAGTAGTCGCCGAACAGCATGGGCCCGATGAGCCACCCTGAAGCAATGGCGGGAATCGCCAGCAGGATCAGAGGAATCGTGACGACCTTCGGTGACTCGTGCGGCTCGACCGGACCGTGGTGGCCATGGTCGTCGTCGTGATGGGGGTCGTGGCCGTGGTCGTCATGACGGGCTTCACGGAAGCGCTCCTTGCCATGGAAGGCGAAGAAGACGAGCCGGAAGGAATAGAAGCCGCCGACGAAGACGCCGGCAAGCAACGCAAGGTAGGCGAAAGTCGCCCCGGGGACATGTGCAAGTTGCACGGCCTCGATGATCGAGTCCTTGGAGAAGAATCCGGCAAAAGGTGGCAGGCCGGCATTGGCAATCGCGCCGATCAGCACGGTGGCATAGGTGATGGGCATGAACTTGCGCAATCCGCCCATGCGCCGCATGTCCTGCTCGTGGTGCATGGCAATGATGACGGAACCTGCGCCGAGGAAGAGAACCGCCTTGAAGAAGGCATGCGTCATCAGGTGGAAAATCGCCGCCGAGTATGCGGAGGCACCCAGTGCGGCGGTCATGTAGCCGAGCTGGGACAGCGTCGAATACGCCACCACGCGCTTGATGTCGGTCTGCACGATGGCGATCAGCGCCATGAACAGGGCAGTGACGGCGCCGATGACGATGACGAACGACAGCGCCGCATCGGAGAGTTCGAACAGCGGGGACATGCGCGACACCATGAAGATGCCAGCCGTCACCATGGTTGCGGCATGGATGAGCGCGGAGATCGGCGTCGGACCTTCCATCGAGTCCGGCAGCCAGACGTGCAGCGGGAACTGCGCGGACTTGCCCATGGCGCCGATGAACAGGCCGATGCAGATGGCGGTGATCAGCGGCCAGCCGGTGACAACCTCGGTGATCGTCGCCAATTCCTTGCCCTTGGCGAAAACGGTCGCGTAATCGAGCGAACCGGCATAGGCGGCAACCAGGCCGATACCCATGAGGAAGCCGAAGTCACCGACGCGATTGACCAGGAACGCCTTGAGGTTGGCATAAATGGCCGTCGGCCGGGTATACCAGAAGCCGATCAGCAGGTAGGAAACCAGGCCGACCGCTTCCCAGCCGAAGAACAACTGCAGGAAGTTGTTGCTCATCACCAGCATGAGCATCGAGAACGTAAATAGCGAGATGTAGCTGAAGAACCGCTGGTAACCTGGATCTTCCGCCATGTAGCCGATAGTGTAGACATGCACCATCAGCGAAACGAAGGTGACGACGATCAGCATCACCGCGGTAAGGCGGTCGACGAGAAAGCCAATCTCGAGCTTGAGTCCGCCTGCCTCCATCCATGTGTAGAGCGTGCCATTGAAGGTATTGCCGGCCAGCACGTCCTGCATCACCAGCACCGAACAGGCGAACGACACGGCAACACCGAGGATGGTGATCCAGTGGGCGCCAGCCCGCCCGACAACCCTGCCCAGCAGGCCCGCGATGATCGAACCGACCAGCGGCGCAAAGGGAATGATCAGATAAAGGGTCTTCATGCCTCTAGCCCTTCAGGCCGTCGAGTTTATCGACGTCGATCGTGGAAAGATTCCGGAACAACACGACCAGGATCGCCAGGCCGATGCCCGACTCGGCGGCGGCAACAGTAAGAATGAAGAACACGAACAGCTGCCCCGACAGATCATTCAGGTAATGGGAGAAGGCGACGAAGTTCATGTTCACCGCCAGCAGCATCAGTTCAATGGCCATCAGCAGGACGATCAGGTTCCTGCGGTTGAGAAAGATGCCGACCACGCCGATCGTAAACAGGATCGCGGCCAGGATCAGGTAATGCGACAGGGTGATCATTCGCCCTCCTTCTCGGCAGGCATCTGCAACACCCTGAGCCGGTCTGTATGCTTGACTGCGATCTGCTGGACTGGGTCGAGATGCTTGACATCCTGGCGCCGCCGCAAAGTCAGCACCACGGCGGCGATGATGGCGACGAGCAGGATGATCGAAGCGAGTTCGAAGGGATAGACGTAGTCGGTGAACAGCAGACGACCCAGTTCCTTGGTGTTGCTGTAATCCGCACCCATCTTCCTGTCAGGGAATGCCACCAGGCCGAAGTAGTCGGTGGACAGCACCAGAAGCATCTCCGCCACCATCAGGACGCCCAAGGTGGCGGCCAACGGCATGTTGCGCCAGAAGCCCTGGCGCAGGCGCTTGATGTCGATGTCAAGCATCATGATGACGAAGAGGAACAGCACCATCACCGCGCCCACATAGACCATCACCAGCGCAATCGCCAGAAACTCCGCCTGCAGAGTCAGCCACAGGCCACCCGCGTTAAAGAAGGCCAGGACCAGATAGAGGACGGCATGCACCGGGTTGCGCGCGGTAATCACGCGCAGCGCAGCGAAGATCATCAGCGCGGCGAAGACGTAAAAGATAACGGTCGTCAGGTCCATGGCGCTACCGGTACTTGGCATCCAGCGCGCGAGCCTGGGCTAGCTCCGCTTCGTAGCGGTCGCCATTGGCAAGCAGCATCTGCTTGGTGTAGTAGAGATCGCCCCGTGTCTCACCGTGGTACTCAATGACATGGGATTCGACGATGGCGTCGACCGGGCAGGCTTCCTCACAGAATCCGCAGAAGATGCACTTGGTCAGGTCGATGTCGTAACGCGTCGTGCGACGGCTGCCGTCGTCCCGTTGCGCTGACTCGATGGTGATCGCCATGGCCGGACAGACCGCTTCGCACAGTTTGCAGGCGATGCAGCGTTCCTCACCGTTGGGATAGCGACGCAAGGCATGGAGGCCGCGGAAACGCGGCGACATCGGCGTCTTTTCTTCGGGATACTGAATGGTGATCTTGGGCGCGAACAGGTAGCGCCAGGTCACGGACAAGCCCTGGCGCAATTCGCCAAGGAAGAAAGTTTGAATCAGGTCGCGGGCACCCATGGTCTCATTTCCAGATGTTGAGGGGCGACATCATCCAGACGCCGACCACCGGGATCCAGATCAGGCAGGCCGGCACGAAGACTTTCCAGCCAAGCCGCATGATCTGGTCGTAGCGATACCGGGGGAATGTGGCGCGCAGCCAGAGGAACATGAACAGCACCAGCGACATCTTGGCGAGCAGCCAGAGGATGCCATCGGGAAGGAAGCCCACGGGCGACAACCATCCGCCGAGGAAGAAGATCGACACCATCGCCGCGACCAGGATCATGTTGGCGTATTCGGCGAGGAAGAACATCGCGAAGGCCATGCCGGAATACTCGACCATGTGACCGGCGACGATTTCCGATTCCCCTTCGACCACGTCGAACGGTGCCCGATTGGTTTCGGCGACGCCCGAAATCAGGTAGACCAGAAACATCGGCCACAGCGACAACCAGTTCCACGACAGCGCACCCACGCCCCAGTCGGCGAACATGCCACGTCCCTGCGAATGCACGATATCCGTCAGATTCAGGCTGTTGGAGACCATCAGGACACAGACCAGAGCCAGCCCCATCGACACTTCGTAGGAAACCATCTGCGCGGTCGAACGTATGCTGCCGAGGAATGGGTATTTCGAGTTGGAGGCCCAGCCGGCGACGATGATGCCGTAAACCCCGAGCGACGAAACCGCCAGCAGGAACAATACGCCGGCGTCGAGGTTGGCCAGCACGCCCCCGTCGAAAAATGGCACCACGGCCCACACGGCAACCGCCGGCGCCATGGCCAATGCCGGCGCCATGAAGTAAAGGCCGGGGTCGGCCTTGGTCGGCAGAACGATTTCCTTGAAGAACAGCTTCAGGCCATCGGCGATCGGCTGCAGCAGGCCCAGCGGCCCAACGCGGTTGGGGCCGATGCGTACATGCATGAAGCCGAGGATCTTGCGTTCCGCGTAGGTCATGTAGGCGACGCCGAGCAGCAAAGGCACCAGAATGGCCACGATCTTCATGATCACCCAGATCAACGGCCAAACCGGCTCGAACCACGACCAAAGCGCGGGCCAATACGGCCCCCAGAGCCATTCAAAAAAGTGCAGCACGGACGCTTCCATCAGGCGCGCTCCACGGTAATGGCGCCGCCGAGCGCGCCCAGGGAAGCGGTGGACGCGTGGCCGGCCGCCACGCGCACGCAATGGTCGGCGACCCCTGCGTCAAGCGCCGCGACCAATCGACTCGGCGTACCGCCCAGACTGACTTTCACCGCGGTGCCGGCCGTCAGGCCGAGCCTGGCCAGAGTCGCCGCGTTCATGCGCGCCGTCGGCTCCGCGGCATCCCGGGTTCGCTGCAGGCTCGGCGCCCGACGCACCAGCGGATCGGCGAAGTAGATCGGCACGTCGGCAATCCGCTCCAGCCCCGAGCCCCCCGAGCCACTGGCGAGATCGAGGGTTACGTCCTCGATGGCATTGTCCAGACCATCGACGAATTCCGGCCGTGTGGCTCCGAAAATCTCGTCGCGCACCGCTTCGCTGCTCTCGTGGTCAAAACCATCGAGTTTCAACAGGTTGCCCAAGACACGAAGAACCTTCCAGCCGGGGCGTGTATCGCCGAGCGGGCGATTCACCGCCTGGAAGCTCTGTGCGCGGCCCTCCATGTTTACGAAGGTGCCGGATGTCTCCGCAAAAGGCGAAACCGGAAGAATGGCGTCGGCATACGCCATCGCCGCTTCGGACTTGAACGGCGACAGCACGACCACGGTCTCGGCCTGTTGCAAAGCGGCGTTGGCCCGCGCACCGTCGGCGCAGTCAAGCTCCGGCTCCGCGCCGACGACCAGATATGCCTTGCGCGGATCGGCCAGCATCTGCGCGACATTCATGCCAGCTTCCGCCGGTACGGCCTTGGCGACATAACCGCCCACCGAGTTCGCCGCCTCGCCAAGGACGCCGAACCGGCCGCCCAAATAGCCCGCAAGTTGCTGAGCCAGGGCACTCAATGTCGCAGCGCGCACGTGTTGCTGGGCAAAATTGCCAAGAAGAACAGCTGTGTTCTGGCCCGATACCAGACTTTCCGCAATCCGCCGGGCGTCCGCACCAACGGTGACCTCGAGGGCACAGGCGGCACCTTTCAACTCGGCGACACCCTTGACGACCTGAGCCAGCCGTTCGGGTACTTGCGAGGGCGCGGCAATCAGCTTGCCCGACACTTTCATCAGCAGATCGTCGTCGGCCGCATGGATGGCCGAAACCATCGCGCCGCGCTTGACCGCCTGCCGCAGCCGCTGTGCCACCAGCGGCTGATCCTTGCGCAGAAAGCTGCCGACCAGCAATACACGGTCGAGCTTGTTCAGTTCGGCAACCTTCATTCCCAGCCACGGGGCACCGCTGCGCCGACCGGAGAAATCGCTCTGCCGCAGACGGAAATCGACGTTGCCGGAACCGATGCTGCGCATGAGTTTGCCGGTGAGGTACATTTCTTCCAGCGTGCCATGAGGACTGACTATCGCGCCGACAGCCTCGGGGCCGTGCTCCCTGGCGACATCGCGCAAGGCATGGGCGACGTAGTCGAGCGCCTGGTTCCACTCAACTTCCTTCCAGACGCCACCTTGCTTGATCAATGGCTTGGTCAGACGGTCAGGCGAGTTCAGGCCTTCATACGAGAAGCGATCCTTGTCCGACAGCCAGCACTCGTTGATTGCCTCGTTTTCGAGCGGCAGCACACGCAGCACCTTGTTGTGCTTGACCTGAACAACGAGATTGCTGCCAAGTCCATCATGAGGACTGATCGACTTGCGCCGAGCAAGCTCCCAGGTCCGGGCTGCAAACCGGAAAGGTTTAGACGTCAGGGCACCGACCGGGCACAGGTCGATGATGTTCCCCGATAGTTCGCTATCGACGGTCTTTTCGACGAACGGCATGATCTCGGCGCGATCGCCGCGGAAAGCCTGGCCGAGTTCCATCAAGCCGGCGATTTCCTGCGTGAAGCGCACACAACGGGTGCAATTGATGCACCGGGTCATGTCCGTGCTGACCAGCGGCCCGAGATTCTTGTTGACCACGACCCGCTTCTCTTCCCGGTAGCGGGACGCCGACGAACCATAGCCGACCGCCAGATCCTGCAGTTGGCATTCGCCTCCCTGGTCACAGATCGGGCAGTCGAGAGGATGGTTGATCAGCAGGAATTCCATCACGCCCTTCTGGGCCTTGACCGCCAGGTCCGAATGCGTGAACACCTTCATGCCGTTGGTCACCGGTGTCGCGCAGGCGGGCAACGGCTTGGGCGCTTTCTCGACCTGCACCAGGCACATGCGGCAGTTGGCGGCGATGGACAGCTTCTTGTGGTAGCAGAAATGCGGGATATAGATGCCCGCCTGATGAGCGGCATCGATAACCGTGCTGCCTTCCTTGACCTGCAGGGCCTTGCCGTCGATCTCGAGATCTAGCATGGTGCCCCCGCCATCATGCGTGTATGGAAGGTGCTGCCGGCCTTCTGGACATCGGGCGGCACCAGGCACTTCTTGTGCTCGATGTGATACTCGAACTCGGGCCGGAAATGCCGGAGGAATCCCTGCACCGGCATGGCGGCAGCATCACCCAGCGCGCATATCGTGCGGCCCATGATATTGCCGGTCAGGTCGCCGAGAAGTGCAAGGTCCTCGGCGCGGCCCTGCCCATGCTCGATGCGATGGACGATCTTGTACAGCCAGCCCGTCCCTTCGCGGCACGGCGTGCATTGGCCGCACGATTCTTCGTAATAGAAGTAGGACAGGCGCTCCAGCGCCTTGACCATGCAGACCGATTCGTCCATCACGATCACCGCGCCGGAACCAAGCATCGAGCCGGCCTTGGCGATCGAATCGTAGTCGAGGGTGCAGTCCATGATCACGCTGGCCGGCAGCACCGGCGAGGACGAGCCGCCCGGAATCACCGCCTTCAGCTTGCGGCCTCCGCGCACGCCACCGGCCATCTCCAAGAGCTTTGCGAACGGCGTGCCCATCGGGACTTCATAGTTACCCGGCTTGTTGACGTGGCCCGAAACCGAGAACAGCTTCGTACCGCCGTTGTTGGGCTTGCCGAGGTTCAGGTAGGCTTCGCCGCCGATGCGCAGCACGAAGGGAATCGAGGCAAAAGTCTCGGTGTTGTTGATGGTCGTCGGCTTGCCATAAAGGCCGAAACTGGCGGGGAACGGTGGCTTGAACCGCGGCTGCCCCTTCTTGCCCTCGATGGATTCGAGCAGCGCCGACTCCTCGCCGCATATGTAGGCTCCCCAGCCATGATGGGCGAACAGATCGAAATCGAACCCGGAGCCAAGAATATCGCGGCCGAGATAACCGGCGGCGCGCGCTTGCGCCAGTGCCTGTTCGAAACGGTTGTAAAGCTCGAATATCTCGCCGTGGATATAGTTGTAGCCACGCGCGGCGCCCACCGAATAGCCGGCGATGATCATGCCTTCGATCACGGCATGCGGATCGTAGCGCAGGATGTCGCGATCCTTGAACGTTCCAGGCTCGCCCTCGTCGGTATTGCACACCACGTACTTCTCGCCCGCGCCTTTGGGCATGAAGCTCCATTTCAGTCCTGTCGGAAAGCCGGCACCACCGCGTCCGCGCAGTACCGATGCCTTGATCTCGGCAATGACCTGGTCAGGGGCCAGCTTTTCGGCCAATATGCGCTTCAACGCCTGGTAGCCGCCACGGCTTTCATAATCCCCGATTTCCCACCCGGCGTCGCCCTTGCCCCAACCGGCCGAGAGCAGCGGATTGATCGCGTCGATCAGGGCCATCTTACTTGCACTCCGCCAGCAATTTGTCGATCTCGTCCGGTGTCATGAAGCAACGCATCCGCACGTTATTGACCAGCATGACCGGCGCGTCGCCGCAGGCGCCCATGCACTCGCCTTCCTTGAGCGTAAACTTGCCGTCCGGCGTGGTCTCGTTGAGGTCGATACCCAGTTTCTGCTTCAGGTAGTCAACGGCATGAACCCCGCCGGAAAGCGCGCAGGGCAGATTGGTGCATACCGTCAACTTGTACTTGCCGACCGGATGCAGGTCATACATGTTGTAGAAGGTGGCGACTTCAAAAGCCGCGATCGCCGGCATGTCGAGGTAGCGGGCAACGCAATCGATCGTCGCATTCGACAGCCAGCCATGTTCTTCCTGCGCGATGCGCAGTGCCGCCATGGCGGCCGACTGTTTCTGATCGGCCGGATATTTCGCTATCTCCTGGTCGATCCTTGCTAGTGATTCCTGGCTCAACATGTGTGTAGTCGCGTGTAGTCGCCCGTTCATCGGTCCGTGTCGCCCAGCACCAGATCAATGGTGCCGATAATCGCCGTTGCGTCGGCAAGCATGTGGCCCTTGCACAACTCGGTCAGCGCCGCCAGGTGCGGGAAACCGGGAGACCGCAACTTGATCCGGTATGGCTTGTTGGCGCCGTCCGAGACGGCCCAGACGCCGAACTCTCCCTTGGGATGCTCGATACTGGCATAAACCTCGCCGGCCGGAACATGCATGCCTTCGCTGAAGAGCTTGAAGTGATGGATCAACTCTTCCATGTTGCTCTTCATCGCTTCCCGCGATGGCGGTGCAATCTTGTGGTTATCGCTGATGACCGGACCGGGATTGTTGCGCAACCACTCGACGCACTGCTTGACGATCCGGTTGGACTGCTTCATTTCTTCCATCCGGACCAGGTAGCGATCGTAGCAATCGCCGTTGGTGCCGACCGGGATGTCAAACTCCACGCGGTCATAGACTTCATACGGCTGCTTCTTGCGTAAATCCCAAGCCACCCCGGAACCGCGCAGCATGGGCCCGGTAAAGCTCATCTGCAGCGCCTGCTCCGGAGAAACGACGGCAATGCCGACGGTCCGCTGCTTCCAAATGCGATTCTCGGTCAGCAGCGTGTGGTATTCGTCGAGATACCCGGGGAAGCGGTTGGTGAAGTCCTCGATGAAATCGAGCAATGAGCCATCGCGAGCAGCATTGAGCCGCTTGACCGTCGCCTCGTCCTTGAACTTGTTGACCCGGTACTTCGGCATCTGGTCCGGCAGGTCGCGATAAACGCCTCCGGGACGGTAATAGGCGGCATGAAGGCGCGCGCCAGACACCGCCTCGTACACGTCCATGAGGTCCTCGCGCTCACGGAACGTGTAGAGCACCATACCCATCGCGCCGATGTCGAGAGCATGGGTGCCGATATTCAACAAATGATTCAGGATGCGCGTCACTTCGTCCATCATGACGCGGATGTACTGTGCTCGAATCGGCACGTCGACGCCCAGCAGGCGCTCGACAGCGAGGCAGTATGCATGCTCGTTGCACATCATCGAGACGTAATCGAGGCGATCCAGATAAGGTACGGTCTGCAGCCATGTTCTGGTCTCCGCAAGCTTTTCGGTGCCGCGATGCAGCAGACCGATGTGCGGATCGGCATGCACGACGACTTCGCCGTCGAGTTCCAGGATCAATCGCAATACGCCATGGGCCGCCGGATGCTGGGGACCGAAGTTGAGCGTGTAGTTCTTGATCTCAGCCACGACCGCCCGCCTTTCCGTAGCCATCTTCCCGGACGATACGCGGCGTGACTTCGCGAGGCTCGATGGTGACCGGTTGATAGGTCACGCGGCGCGTCTCCGGATCGTAGCGCATCTCCACGTAGCCCGATACCGGGAAATCCTTGCGGAACGGATGCCCGACGAACCCGTAGTCAGTCAAGATTCGGCGCAAATCCGGATGTCCATTGAATATGATGCCGTACAGGTCAAAAGCTTCGCGCTCGTACCAATTGGCCCCATGCCAAAGATCCGTCACGGTCGGTAACGACGGGGCTTCGTTGTCCAGCGCGCAGGCACGCAGGCGCAGGCGCCAGTTATGGACGATGGAAACAAGGTGTAACACGGCCGCAAAGCGCAGCCCCGGCTCCCGCCCGGCAAATGTCGAATAGTCGATCCCGGAAAGATCAATCAGCTCTTCGAACTTCAGTTCAGGGTGATCGCGAAGCATCTTGGCAACTTCGTGGTACTCGCCAGCCGGGACTTCCACCGTCACCTCGCCCAGCCTCAACGCGGGTTCACCAATCCTCGCACCGAAGATTTCCTTCAACTTATCGCACAGACGTTCAAGCTTTGCGCTCATGGCAACCGGGAATCCGAATCTCAGCGGGCAATGGTGTAGGTACGCTTGATCTTGTTCTGCAACTGGATGATGCCGTACAGCAGCGCTTCGGCGGTCGGCGGACATCCTGGCACATAAACATCGACAGGCACGATGCGGTCGCATCCGCGAACAACCGAGTAGGAATAGTGGTAATAGCCACCGCCATTCGCGCAGGACCCCATGGAGATGACCCAACGCGGTTCCGGCATCTGGTCATAAACCTTGCGCAACGCGGGTGCCATCTTGTTGGTCAGCGTGCCGGCCACGATCATGACGTCTGATTGGCGCGGACTGGCGCGGAACATCACGCCAAAACGGTCGAGATCGTAGCGGGCACAACCGGTGTGGATCATTTCAACGGCGCAACATGCCAAGCCGAAGGTCACCGGCCACAGCGATCCGGTCCGCGTCCAATTCAGCAACTTGTCCAGACTGGTGGTGACAAAGCCTTCCTGCAGGACACCCTCGATGCTCACTTGGTCACTCCCAGTCCAGCGCGCCCTTGACCCAGGCGTAGATGTAGCCAATCACCAGCACGCCGATGAAGATCAACATTTCGGCAAACCCGAACAGTTTTACCTCGGGTGTCGCGACAATTTCCTTGAAGATCGTCGCCCACGGAAAGAGAAATGCTATTTCCAGGTCGAAGAGGATGAAGAGGATGGCGATCAGGTAGTAGCGCACGTCAAACTTCATGCGCGCATCCTCGAACGGCTCGAAACCGCACTCGAAAGGTGACAGCTTTTCGCTGTCCGGCCGATGAAGGGAAACCAGCCGCCCCAGAATCATGGGCGTAAAGCCGAAGGCGATCCCAACGACCACAAAGACGAGGACAGGAAAATAGTTTTCCAACATGACCTTGTGGCCCCCGCCACGTTATCGACATTCGCAACCCGCGCCTGTCGCTGTTGATACTGGTGCCGACGGCGAGACTCGAACTCGCACGGCTTTCGCCACTACCCCCTCAAGATAGCGTGTCTACCAATTTCACCACGTCGGCCGCCTACCACTGCTTGCTTCGGCGCGGGTTGTTTGCCACGCCATCAGCGAAGCGGCGCGCATAGTACCATTTTTTGTGCGCCGCAGAATACTTTATTGCCATTACTTACTTCGGAATATCCTTTGCCTTCGAATCTCCTGGTTCTACGGGAGCAACCGGTACCACCTGCTCGGTCCTGACGTTGTCCATCACGCTCCCGGACGTCTTTGGCTTGGCGCTTGCGATATACGTCAACCCGAGGCTGGTCAAGAAGAACGCCGCCGCAAGAACGGCCGTGGTCCGTGAGAGGAAATTGGCCGACCCCGTTGCCCCGAACAGACTGCCCGACGCGCCGCTGCCGAATGCTGCGCCCATGTCGGCTCCCTTGCCGTGCTGAATGAGAACGAGGCCGATCACCGCGACGCCGACGAGAATGTGAACCGTCAGTACAAATGGATAAAACATGTTCATATGGAACCTCTCTTTTCCTTGGATTTCTCGCTCTCAACCGGCCGCGCAAATGCCGAGGAAATCGTCCGCCACCAGAGAAGCGCCGCCAATCAAACCCCCGTCGATGTCGGGCTGTCCGAAGAGTTCCCGGGCATTGGCCGGCTTGACGCTTCCGCCGTAAAGGATCTGCAGGACGCCCGCAACAGCCTTGTCATCCCGGGCAACCCGGTCCCGTATCATGGCGTGTACCTCTTGAGCCTGCGCCGGCGTCGCCGTCTTGCCCGTGCCTATCGCCCAGACCGGTTCGTAAGCCACCACAGCCCCGCCTAGGGCAGCAACCCCGGAAGCGGACATTATGGCATCCATCTGCCGTGTCACGACCTCGGCGGTAATGCCCGCTTCCCGCTCGGCCAGCGTTTCACCCACACAAAGGATGGGCGTCAAGCCGGCCTTGAGAGCCGCAGCGAACTTGGCCGCAACCACCACATCGCTATCGCCGTAATAGCTGCGGCGCTCGGAATGGCCGACAATCACATAGCGACAGCCAAAATCATTCAGCATCCCCGCGCTGACTTCGCCGGTGTAGGCTCCTTGAGCATGTTCCGAAACATCCTGTGCGCCCCACGCGACATTGCTTCCGGCCAAGACGGCTTGAGCCTGGGCGAGATAGGGATACGGGACGCAAACAGCCATTTGCCCCTTGAGAGCCGCAGCCCCACCGCGCACCGCAGTCAGAAGAGCGAGATTACTACCCAGGCTGCCATGCATTTTCCAGTTGCCGGCAACAAACTTGGTCCGGGACATCGTATTGGCCATGGGTGATTTTGAGAGTCGCAGATTATAGCGACAGCCTGCCTGACCGGCAATCGAAAGTACCGGCCGGCCGGACCACCGCTCGTGTGCTCGTGCTTTAATCAAGCCATGACAAACGACGAACAACCGAATCGGGAAAGCCCTTTCAAGGGCAAGACGGGACTGGGACGCATTTGGCGCGCGCTGTTCTACTCGTTCGACGGGTTGCGCGCTGCCTACCGTCATGAAGACGCTTTCCGTCAGGAAGTCTGGCTGGCGCTCGTGCTGATTCCGCTCGCATTCGTCATCCCGGCTACCAGCGTTAGTCGGGCGCTGATGGTCGCGAGTGTGCTGCTCGTGCTAATCGTCGAACTGATCAACTCGGCCATCGAGGCCGCGATCGATCGCATATCCCTCGATCACCACGACCTTTCCAAGCGGGCCAAGGATGTTGGCAGTGCTGCCGTGATGATCGCCCTGCTCAACGTCGCCACGACTTGGCTACTCGTGCTTCTGGGCTAGATGCAGTCCGCTTCCGGCGTCACTCAGCCGCCGCGATGATCCGCGGTTAGCTAATAGCCCGTCATGCTCAGACCTCCGTAGCCGCCCTGACCGCACCGGCAATCGTCTCGGCCTGCGCTGTGACGACGCCCCCATCGCGCCCCTCGACCATGACGCGCAGCAGTGGCTCCGTTCCGGAAGGTCGCAGCAACACGCGGCCCTGGCCTGCGAGGGACTTCTCCGCCTGTACAACCGCGGACTGGATGCCGGGGTCACTTTTCCAATCGAAGCCTGGGGACATGCGCACATTGATGAGTTTTTGCGGATACATCACGACGTCACGGCATGCCTGGCCAAGTGTTTCGCCATTGGCACGCAGCGCCGCCAGTACCTGCAGCGCGGCGATGATGCCGTCGCCCGTCGTATGTTTGTCGAGGCAGATGATGTGCCCCGAGTTCTCGCCGCCCAGCGGCCAGCCACGCTCCTGCATCATTTCCAGCACGTAGCGGTCGCCCACCTTGGCTCGGGCGAAGGGAATACCGAGGCGTCCAAGCGCATGCTCGAAGCCGAGATTGGTCATCAAGGTTCCGACCACGCCCGCAACCGGCGAGCGCGAATGACGGGCGCGGGTGATCACATAAAGCAGTTCGTCGCCATCGTACAGCCGGCCCTGGCCATCGGCCATCAGCACACGATCCCCATCGCCGTCCAGCGCGATGCCGATATCCGCGCGATGTTCGAGCACGGCCTGGCGCAACGATTCCGGCGAGGTTGCGCCAACGCCGTCGTTGATGTTCAAGCCATTGGGTGTTGCGCCAACCGCGATGACCTCGGACCCGAGTTCATGGAAGACATTGGGTGCAACCAGGTAGCCGGCACCATGCGCGCAGTCGATGGCGATCTTGAGTCCGCGCAGGTCCAGTTCGGTCGGGAACGTGCTCTTGCAGAATTCAATGTAGCGGCCGCGAGCATCATCGATGCGCCTGGCGCGCCCCAAACCTGCAGACGCCCGACAGGCGAGCGGGCGATCGAGTTGCGCCTCGATGGCCTCCTCGACGGCATCGGGCAGCTTGGTGCCCTGTGCGGAAAAGAACTTGATCCCGTTGTCGTCATAGGGGTTATGCGAAGCCGAGATCACCACACCGGCCTGAAGCCGGAGCGCGCGGGTAAGGTAGGCAATGGCCGGCGTCGGCAACGGCCCTGAGAGCATCACATCCACGCCGGCCGCCGAAAAGCCCGACTCGAGGGCGCCTTCCAGCATGTAGCCGGAAATGCGGGTGTCCTTGCCGATCATGACCGTCGGTCGCTCTCCTGCCGGCAATGTTTCCATATCCACCAACGTGGTGCCGGCAGCAAATCCAAGACGCAAGGCGAATTCCGGGTTGATCAGGCCATCGCCTACCCTGCCACGCACCCCGTCGGTCCCGAAATATTTTCGTCCCATGTTCAGTTGTCCTCGATGGCCCTCAATACCGACAAGGCGTCGCGCGTTGCCGCCGTGTCGTGAACCCTAACGATCGCCGCACCGCGCTGAACCGCCAGCACTGCCGCAGCAATGCTGGCCGGCAAGCGCGCGCCGACCGGCCGCCCCGTAATCAGGCCGAACATCGACTTGCGCGACAGCCCCGCCAGCACCGGCAGCCCCGACCTGGCAAGCCTGTCCAGATGTCGCAGCAGGGCAAGATTATGCGCCAGCGTCTTGCCGAAACCGAAGCCCGGATCGATGACGATACGATTTTTTTTTATTCCCGCTGCCGTGCATGCCGTGACCCGGTCGTCGAGGAATCCGGCCACCTCCGCCACGACATCAGCGTAACGCGGGCCCGATTGCATGGTACGAGGCTCCCCCTGCATGTGCATGAGGCATACCGCGGCATTCGACACCGAGACAGCCTCGAGCGCACCTGGTGCCTGCAAGGCGAAAATGTCGTTGATCATGTCGGCACCGGCGGCAAGGGCCGCGCTCATGATCACCGGCTTGACAGTATCCACCGACAGCGGTACGCCGCAATCACGCAAACCACCGATCACGGGCAGCAGCCGTTCGAGTTCCTGCTGTTGCGAAACCGGCTCGGATCCGGGGCGCGACGATTCCGCGCCCAGGTCGAGGAGATCCGCCCCATCGTCGACCATGCGCAAGCCTTGCGCGATGGCATTTTCTGCCTGGCCACGCAGGCCGTCGCCGGAAAAGGAATCGTCCGTGAGATTGACGATTCCCATGATCAGCGGCCGGTCCAATGCAAGCTGGAAGCGACCGCATTGCAGAAATGTGCTCATAAGAAAAAAGGCCGCGCGCCGCGCGGCCCCTGTTCACTCGGCTTCGTTCAGGCAGGAGCTGCCGCGTTGGGCTCGGCGCCCGGCGTGTTGTTGCCCGCCGGAGACTTCGGCGGTGCGCTTGAAGGTTTCGGTGGCCGTGGCGGCTTGCCTTCCATGATGTCGTTGATCTGGTCGGCATCGATGGTTTCCCATTCGAGCAATGCGGCGGTCATGGCCTCGATCTTGTCCCGGTTGTCCTCGATCAGCTTGCGCGCACGGGCATATTGCTCGTCGATGATGCGCCTGACCTCGGCATCCACTTGCTGCATGGTCGCTTCGGACACGTTCTTGTGCGTGGTGATGGAGCGGCCGAGGAAGATCTCGCCCTCTTCCTCGCCATAGACCATGGTGCCCAGGCTGTCCGACATGCCCCACTGCGTGACCATGCGCCGTGCCAGGTCGGTGGCGCGCTGGAAGTCGTTGGAAGCGCCGGTAGTCATCTGGTTCATGAAGACTTCCTCGGCGATCCGACCGCCGAACAAGACCGCAATGGTCGACAACAAGCGAATGCGGTCCTGGCTGTAGCGGTCTTCGGTGGGCAGTTGCATCGTCACGCCCAGCGCGCGTCCACGCGGGATGATGGTCACCTTGTGCACGGGATCGGTCTTGGGCAGCAGTTTGGCGACGACGGCATGGCCGGACTCGTGGTAGGCGGTATTGCGGCGCTCTTCCTCCGGCATGACCATCGACCGGCGCTCTGCCCCCATCATGATCTTGTCCTTGGCGCGCTCGAAGTCTTCCATGTCAACCAGGCGCTTGTTGGCCCGCGCGGCGAACAACGCCGCCTCATTGACCAGATTGGCGAGATCGGCGCCGGCAAACCCAGGGCAGCCGCGCGCCAGCACGGAAGGATCGACGTCCGGCGCCAGCGGCACCTTGCGCATGTGCACCTTGAGGATCTGCTCGCGGCCGCGGATGTCGGGCAGCGGTACGACCACCTGGCGGTCGAATCGGCCCGGACGCAGCAGCGCCGGGTCGAGCACGTCCGGCCGGTTGGTGGCGGCAATGACGATGACGCCGGATGAACCCTCGAAACCGTCCATCTCGACCAGCAACTGGTTGAGTGTCTGCTCGCGCTCATCGTTGCCACCGCCGAGTCCTGCACCGCGCTGGCGGCCGACCGCGTCGATCTCGTCGATGAAGATGATGCAGGGTGACGCCTTCTTCGCCTGCTCGAACATGTCGCGCACGCGCGCCGCACCGACACCGACGAACATCTCGACGAAATCGGAACCGGAAATCGAGAAGAACGGCACTTTCGCTTCGCCGGCGATCGCCTTCGCCAGCAGTGTCTTGCCGGTACCCGGGCTGCCCACCATCAGCACGCCACGCGGAATACGGCCGCCGAGTTTCTGGAACTTGGAAGGATCGCGCAGGAAATCCACGAGTTCGGAGACTTCCTCCTTGGCTTCCTCGCAGCCCGCCACGTCGGCGAAGGTCACGGTATTGTTCGCCTCGTCGATCATGCGCGCCTTGCTCTTGCCGAACGAGAAAGCGCCACCGCGACCACCGCCCTGCATCTGGCGCATGAAGAATACCCACACGCCGATCAGCAGCAGCATCGGGAACCACGAGACGAAGATGTTCATGAGGAACGACTGCTCCTCGTCGGGCTTCGCGACCACCTTGACGTTGTAGCGCAGCAAATCGGACACCATCCAGAGGTCCGGCGGCGCGTACGACGTGATCTTGCGCCCCTCGGCGGTGGTCGCTTCGAGTGTCCGGCCCTGGATCACGACCTTGGTGATGCGGCCCTGTTTCACTTCCTCGAGGAATTGCGAATAGTCCATCGAGGCCAGCGCAGCTTGCCGCGAATTGAACTGATTGAAGACCGTCATCAGGACGATGCCGATCACCATCCAGATCGCAAGGTTTTTGAATAGATTATTCAAGGATTTGTCTCGCTATTGCGTAAGTTGGGCGATTGTAGAGCCGATTCGAGGGGGCTGCAAACGCGCGCTTCAAGGCCGCATCCCACGCGCCAGAAGGTAGGTCTCGGCGCTGCGGTCGCGCGAGGCAGCCGGCTTGCGTACCTGGAGACTGTCGAAACTTGTCATGATGTCCTTGCGCAACCCCATGAATCCCGAACCCTGAAACACTTTGACCAGCATGTCACCCCCCGGTTTCAGGTGCGCCCTGGCAAATTCCAGCGTTAACTCGGCCAGATGCATGACCCTTGCGTCGTCGGCAACCGATATGCCCGACATATTGGGGGCCATGTCCGACAAAACAAGGTCGACGCGGCGTCCCGCCAGGGCTGACTTCAGCTTCTCGAGTATCGCGTCGTCCCGGAAGTCGCCCTGGATGAACGCGACACCGGCCATCGGCACCATGTCGAGCAGGTCAAGCGCAATCAGCATGCCGCCGGGCTGGATGCGCCGCGCGACATACTGGCACCAACTCCCCGGGGCGGCGCCAAGATCGACGACCGTCATGCCGGGTCTCAGCAACCGATCCTTCTCGTCGACCTCGATCAGCTTGAACACGGCCCGCGAACGCCAGCCTTCGGCCTTCGCCTTCTGGACATAAGGATCGTTGACGTGCTCGTGCATCCACGCCTTGCTCTTCTTGTGCTGCCGTGACTTCTGGGTCATCGCGCTAGAATGGCAACATGATTGAACTGACATCCGAACAACGCCGCGCCTTGCGCGCCGCCGCCCACCATCTGGACCCGGTAGTCACCATCGCCGGCAACGGCCTCTCCGACACGGTGGCGAAGGAAATCGACCGTTCCCTCGCCGCCCACGAACTGATCAAGGTGAAGCTCGCGGGCATCGAGCGCGACGAACGCGCAGCGCTGCTGGAAACCATCTGCGCGCAACTCGAGTGCGCACCCGTGCAGCACATCGGCAATATCCTGATCCTCTGGCGCCAGAAACCCGAAGAGCCCCCAAAGTCAGCCACCGTGGCACGCCGAGGCAAGCCGCTGACCAAGAAGCAGGCCGCTGCGGCGCAGGAAAAACCCCGCCGACCCGTCAAACGTACCTGACGTCGAGAATCTCGTACTCGCGTCGGCCGCCGGGGGTCTGGACTTCGACCACGTCGCCGGCAAACTTGCCGATCAGCGACCGCGCCACCGGCGAATTGAGCGAAATCTTGCTCACCTTGATGTCGGCCTCGTCGTCGCCGACGATCTGGTAGGTGACCTTCTGGCCGCTATCCATGTCCTCGAGATCGACGGTGGCGCCGAACACCACGCGGCCGTCGGCATCGAGCGCCGCCGGATCGATGATCTGCGCATTGGCCAGCTTGCCTTCGACTTCCGCGATGCGCCCTTCGATGAAACCTTGACGCTCCTTGGCTGCATCGTACTCGGCGTTCTCCGACAGGTCGCCGTGTGATCGCGCCTCGGCAATGGCGGCGACGACGGCAGGACGATCGACCGTCTTCAGCCGTTTCAGTTCGTCGCGCAGCAGTTCGGCGCCGCGCAGGGTGATCGGAAACTTGCTCATTGCAGTTCGGTGTGGAGCGCCTGCAAGGCGTAGGTTTCCAGCCCGGCATGGCGCATGCCCTGACAGGCTGCCAGGCCGCCCTCGACGGTCGTGAACAGCGTGACTTTCTGTGCCAGCGCCGACGTGCGGATCGAGCGGGAATCGACGATCGCCGAGCGTTTCTCCTCGACGGTGTTCACGATGAACACGATCTCGTTGTTCTTGATCATGTCGACCACATGCGGCCGGCCTTCATTGACCTTGTTGACAATGGTTACCGGAACCCCCGCCTCGGCCAGCGCCGCCGCCGTGCCGCGCGTGGCCAGCAGCGTGAAGCCGAGTTCGTGAAGCTGGCGTGCCACCACGACTGACTTGGCCTTGTCCGCAGGCTTGACGCTGATGAAGGCCTTGCCGGTCTTGGGCAGCTTGGTGCCGGAGGCGATTTGCGACTTGACGAAGGCTTCGCCGAAGGTACGGCCGACGCCCATCACCTCACCGGTGGACTTCATCTCGGGGCCGAGGATGGTATCGACGCCCGGGAACTTGATGAACGGGAACACCGCTTCCTTGACCGAGAAGTAAGGCGGAATGACTTCGCGCGTGACCCCCTGGTCGGCCAGGCTGCGGCCGGCCATGCAGCGCGCCGCAATCTTCGCCAGCGGCAGCCCGGTGGCCTTGGAAACGAAAGGCACCGTGCGCGAGGCACGCGGGTTCACCTCCAGCACGTAGACCGTCGCGTCGGCGCCGGAACCCTGGATGGCGAACTGCACGTTCATCAGGCCGCAAACGTTGAGCCCCTTGGCCATCATCTCGGTCTGCCGCCGCAACTCATCCTGGACCGATTGCGGCAAGGTGTAGGGTGGCAAGGAGCAGGCCGAGTCGCCCGAATGGACGCCTGCCTGCTCGATGTGCTCCATGATGCCGCCGATGATGACCTGCTTGCCGTCGGAGAGCGCGTCGACGTCCACTTCGGTGGCGTCGTTGAGGAAGCGGTCGAGCAGCACCGGCGAGTCGTTGGACACCTTGACCGCCTCGCGCATGTAGCGCTCGAGGTCCTTCTCCTCATGGACGATTTCCATCGCCCGGCCGCCCAGCACGTAGGACGGCCGCACCACCAGCGGGTAGCCGATCTCGGCGGCGAGGCGGATGGCGTCGGCCTCGGTGCGCGCGGTGCGGTTGGGCGGCTGCTTGAGGCCGAGGTCGTGCAGGAGTTTCTGGAAGCGCTCGCGGTCCTCGGCGGCATCGATCATGTCCGGCGTGGTACCGATGATGGGCACGCCGTTGGCTTCGAGGTCGCGGGCGCGCTTGAGCGGCGTCTGACCGCCGAACTGGACGATGACGCCGGCCGGCTTCTCGACATGGACGATCTCGAGAATGTCCTCCAGCGTCAGCGGCTCGAAATAGAGGCGATCCGAGGTGTCGTAGTCGGTGGACACGGTCTCGGGGTTGCAGTTGACCATGATGGTCTCGTAACCGTCCTCGCGCATCGCCAGCGCCGCATGCACGCAGCAGTAGTCGAACTCGATGCCCTGGCCGATGCGGTTCGGGCCGCCGCCGAGGACCATGATCTTCTTCTTGTCGCTCGGCCGCGCCTCGCACTCCTCCTCGTAGGTGGAGTACATGTAGGCCGTCGAGGTGGCGAACTCGGCGGCGCAGGTATCGACGCGCTTGAACACCGGGCGCACGCCCAGCGCCTGCCGGCGTTCCCGCACGGATGACTCCGCACAGCCGATCAGGTTGGCGATGCGGCGATCCGAGAATCCCTTGCGCTTGAGATGGCGCAGTTCGTCCGCCATGAAGCTTTCAAGCTTGCGGCCGGCCAGCGTACCCTCGATCAGTACCAGTTCCTGGACCTGCACCAGGAACCAGGGATCGATCTTGGTGAGATCGAATATCTCGTCGAAGGTGAAGTCCGAACGGAAAGCCTGGCCGAGGTACCAGATGCGCTGGGCTCCGGGACTCGCCAGTTCGTGGGCAATTTCCTCGCGCGTCGCCTCGATCTCGTCGAGGCCGTACACGCTGACCTCGAGGCCGCGCAGGGCCTTCTGCAGGGACTCCTGGAAAGTGCGGCCCATCGCCATCACCTCGCCCACCGACTTCATCTGCGTGGTCAGGCGGTCGTTGGCGGCGGGGAACTTCTCGAAGGCGAAACGCGGCACCTTGGTGACGACGTAGTCGATCGAGGGCTCGAAGGAGGCGGGCGTCGCACCGCCGGTGATGTCGTTCTTCAGTTCGTCGAGCGTGAAACCGACGGCCAGTTTCGCCGCAATCTTGGCGATCGGGAAACCGGTCGCCTTCGACGCCAGCGCCGACGAGCGCGACACGCGCGGATTCATCTCGATGACGATCATGCGACCGTCCTGCGGGTTGATGGCGAACTGCACGTTGGAACCACCGGTATCGACGCCGATCTCGCGCAGCACGGCGATACTGGCGTCGCGCATGATCTGGTATTCCTTGTCGGTCAACGTCTGCGCCGGCGCGACGGTGATGGAATCGCCGGTGTGCACGCCCATCGGGTCGAAGTTCTCGATCGAGCAGACGATGATGCAGTTGTCGTGCTTGTCGCGCACGACCTCCATCTCGAATTCCTTCCAGCCGAGCAGCGATTCCTCGATCAGCAGTTCCTTGGTCGGGCTGGCTTCCAGGCCGCGCTTGCAGATCTCGACGAACTCTTCCTGGTTGTAGGCGATGCCGCCGCCCGAACCGCCCATGGTGAAGGACGGCCGGATGATGGCTGGGAAGCCGAGCGCCGCCTGCACCTGCTGCGCCTCTTCCATGCTGTGGGCAATGGCCGAGCGGGCCGAGCCGAGGCCGATCCTGGTCATGGCCTGCTTGAACTTCTCGCGGTCCTCGGCCTTGTCGATCGCTTCCTTGGTGGCGCCGATCATCTCGACGCCGTATTTCTCCAGTACGCCGTGCCTGGCCAGGTCGAGCGCGCAATTGAGCGCCGTCTGGCCGCCCATGGTCGGCAAGAGCGCGTCGGGGCGCTCCTTGGCGATGATGTTCTCGATCACCTTCCAGGTGATGGGCTCGATGTAGGTGACGTCGGCCATGCCCGGGTCGGTCATGATGGTGGCCGGATTCGAATTGACCAGGATGACCTTGTAGCCCTCGTCGCGCAGCGCCTTGCAGGCCTGGGCGCCGGAATAGTCGAACTCGCAGGCCTGGCCGATGATGATCGGGCCGGCGCCGATGATGAGGATGCTGTTGATGTCGGTGCGCTTGGGCATGTTATTTCGGCTCCATCATCCTGATGAAGCGGTCGAACAGGTAGGACACGTCGTGCGGGCCGGGACTGGCCTCGGGATGGCCTTGGAAGCACAGCGCCGGCCGGTCGTTCCAGGCCAGCCCCTGCAGGCTGCCGTCGAACAGCGAAACATGGGTGACGCGCACGTTGTCGGGCAGGGTCTTGGGATCGACCGCAAAGCCGTGGTTCTGGCTGGTGATCATCACCTGGCCGGATTCGAGATCCTTGACCGGGTGGTTGGCGCCGTGGTGGCCGAATTTCATCTTCAACGTCCTGCCGCCGGCGGCGAGGCCCATAAGCTGGTGGCCGAGGCAGATGCCGAAGGTCGGCAGCTTCATGTCGAGGAATTCGCGTATGGCGGCGACCGCGTAGTCACAGGGCTCCGGGTCGCCGGGACCGTTGGACAGGAAGACGCCGTCCGGCTTCAGCGCGAGCACGTCCTTCGCCGGCGTCCGGGCCGGTACCACGGTCAGCTTGCAACCGCGCTGGGCGAGCATGCGCAGGATGTTGCGCTTGACGCCGAAATCGTAGGCAACGACATGGAAGCGCGAACTATCCTGGGCGACATAGCCCTTGCCTAGCTTCCACTCACCCTCGGTCCATTCGTAGGCCTTGGCCACCGTGACGACCTTGGCGAGGTCCATGCCGGCGAGGCCCGGAAAGGCCCTTGCGCTGGCCACGGCATCGTCAGCTGCCAACTCGCCGCCAGTCACCAGGCAGCCGGCCTGGGCGCCCTTTTCGCGCAGGATGCGGGTCAGCTTGCGGGTGTCGATGCCGGCGATGGCGATGACGTTTTCCGCCTTCAGGTAACTATCCAGGCTTTGTTCGGAACGGAAGTTGGAAACCAGCAGCGGTAGGTCGCGGATCACCAGGCCGGCCGCGTAGACGCGCGGCGCCTCGCAGTCCTCGCGATTGACGCCGACGTTGCCGATATGCGGGTAGGTCAGGGTGACGATCTGGCGTGCGTAGGACGGGTCGGTGAGGATTTCCTGGTAGCCCGTCATGGCGGTGTTGAACACCACTTCGCCGACGCTCTCGCCGGTCGCGCCTATGCCCGTACCCCGGAAAACGGTTCCGTCTGCAAGGGCAAGTAAGGCAGGCGGAAACTGAGGCACGATGGAGCTCCTGGGCGACAAGGCGTAGGGGAAACAGTACGGGCGCGGCGATGCAAATGCCCGGACTGACAAACCTGCTAATTGTACCTTGCCGCGACACCGCAGGCAAACAGACCGCCCGCCGCCGGTGCGCCTCGGTCCTACCGCAGGCCGAGGACGTCCTGCATGTCGAACAGCCCCCTGTCCTTTGCCTTCAGGAACCGCGCCGCCCGAAGGGAACCCAGCGCGTAGGGCATGCGGCTGGCCGCCTTGTGGGTGATCTCGACGCGCTCGCCAGTGCCGGCAAACAGGACCGTGTGGTCACCGACGATGTCACCGCCGCGCACCGTGGCGAAACCGATCTGGGTCGCCGGCCGCTCGCCGGTATGGCCCTCGCGGCCATAGACCGCGCAATCCTCGAGCCTGCGGCCCAGGGCGGCGGCGACCACCTCGCCCATGCGCAGCGCCGTGCCGGACGGCGCGTCGACCTTGTGGCGATGATGCGCCTCGACAATCTCCACGTCATACCCTTCGTTGAGGATGCGGGCGGCGGTTTCGAGCAACGTAAAGACCAGATTGACGCCGACGGCCATGTTCGGCGCGAAGACGATCGGAACATCGCGGGACGCATCCTGAATCGCCAGCTTCTGTTCGGTATTCATGCCCGTGGTCCCGATGACCATGCGCACACCGCGCCGGCGGCAGGTGTCCATGTGCCGCAGGGTGCCCTCGGGACGCGTGAAATCGATCAGGCAATCGACCTTGGCCAGTGTCGCCTCGATATCGTCGCTGATGGTAACCCCGCAGGGCGTACCCACCAGTTCGCCGGCATCCTTGCCAAGGAACGGGCTGCCGGCCATTTCCAGCGCCCCGGCGAGTTCGGCGTCGGATGCCTTGAGGATGGCCTCGATCAGGGTACGGCCCATGCGGCCGCCCGCGCCGGCGACGGCAAAACGGATCTTGTCCATGAAACAGCTCTCTGGTTACTTGGCGGCGCCATCCGCCGATTTGATGTCGATGACACGGGTTGCCGGCTTTGCCGCCACGCTCGCTGCCTCCGCGGATTCACCCTGGCTGGCGACCACATCGCCCCCCAAGCGAGCCAGTTTGCCATCCTCGAAGTAGACGACCAGGCGCCGCTGTTGGAATTCCTGATCATCGCGACCCGGCTGGAAGCGATACACGTAATCCCACCGATCGGCATGAAAAATGTCCGTGACCAGCGGCGTACCGAGGATGAAGCGGACCTGCTCGCGCGTCTGACCCGGCTTCAACTGGGCCACCATGTCCTGGGTGACCAGGTTACCCTGGCGAACATCGATGCGGAACGGCTTGAGATATGACGTAACTCCGCCGAAGCCGGAGCACGACATCAGGAAAGGCGCGGCGGCGAGAAGGAGCAGTCGCTTCATGGATATGCGGCTTGAGATTGGTGGCTCGGATCGGATCGGTGCCATGCTTAATCCGGATGACCGGTCATCGGGCGGGCCGATGGCTGGCGGGAAAAACTATATCATAAGCACCAAGGCCCTTCCGGCCGGTCGTTCCACCGAATTTCCCTGCCCAACCCCTAGCCATGACCAAGTCCGACGAACTCAGGAACATGGGCCTCAAGGCCACCATTCCGCGTGTCAAGATCCTCGACCTCTTCCAGAAGGCCAAGGGGGCCGGCAAGCATCACATGACGGCGGAGGAGGTCCAGCATCAACTGGCCACCGACGATGTGGACCTCGGCCTGGCAACGGTTTATCGCGTGCTGACCCAGTTCGAACAGGCGGGGCTGCTGACGCGGCATTTCTTCGATTCGGGTCGTGCGGTGTTCGAACTCAACGAGGGCAGTCACCACGACCATCTCGTCTGCCTGCAATGCGGCAAGGTCGAGGAATTCTATGACGCAGCCATCGAGAAGCGGCAAGCCAAGGTCGCCGAAGACCGTGGCTTCAGGGTAATCGAACATTCCTTGCATCTGTATGCCGATTGCACCAAGCCGAACTGCCCGAACCGGAAAAAAGGCTGACGCTTGGACGCGTTCCTGACTTCGGCGGCCCTCGTCGCCCTGGCCGAGATCGGCGACAAGACACAGTTGCTGTCTTTCGTGCTGGCGGCGCGCCTGCGCAAACCATGGCCCATCATCGCCGGCATCTTCGTCGCCACGGTGGCCAATCACTTGTTCGCTGGCTCGGTGGGCGTCTGGCTGGCGACCCTGGTCAATCCGCAATGGCTGCCATGGATCACCGGCCTTGTCTTCGTCGCCTTCGGCCTATGGACACTGCACCCGGACTCGCTCGACGACGATCCCGAACTGCACCGTGCCGGCGCCTTTGTCACCACCACCATCGCCTTCTTCATCGCCGAAATGGGCGACAAGACGCAACTCGCCACGGTGGCGCTGGCGGCACGCTTCGATGCCCTGCTGGCCGTGGTGATGGGCACCACCATCGGCATGATGGTGGCCAACGTCCCGGCGGTGCTCATCGGCGAAAAATTGGCACAGACGCTGCCGCTCACGGCGATCCGCTGGATCGCGGCCGGCGTGTTCATCGCCACCGGCATCTTCACCATGCTCGGCGCCCCGCGACCGGCGCTCTAGCAAGGCCTAGCGCGCCAGCATCTCCCGAGCATGCTTGCGGGTCGTGTCGGTGATCTTGACGCCGCCGAGCATGCGGGCGATTTCCTCGATACGCCCCTGGCGATCCAGCACATTCACGCGGCTGAACGTCGCGTCATCCACGGTCTCCTTGGCGATCGACCATTGCCAGTCGGCCTGTGCCGCCACCTGCGCCAGGTGCGTGACGCACAGCACCTGCCGCTGCCGGCCGAGCCGATGCAGCATCTTGCCAACGATCTCGGCAACGCGTCCGCCAATGCCGACATCCACTTCGTCGAAAGTCAGTGTCGGCGCCACGCCGGCGCTGCTGGCGATCACCTGGATGGCGAGGCCGATGCGTGACAATTCACCGCCCGATGCCACCTTCGTCATCGGCCGCAACGGCTGCCCCGGATTGGCCGCCACCTGGAACTCGACATTCTCCAGCCCATGCACCGCGCCGTCGGCCAACGGCTGAAGGGCGATCGCAAACCGGCCACCGACCATCGCCAGTTGCTGCATGCCTTCGGTCACGGCGACCGACAGTTCGGCCGCACCCTTGCGCCGGCGTTCCGTAAGCTCCTTCGCCACCGCCTGATAATCTGCACGCGCGGCCTCTTCCTTCGCCGCCAGGGCCACCGGATCGGCCGACAGGCCGATATCGGCCAATCGCGTCTCCAGGCGCGCCAACACGTCCGGCAGTTCCTCCGCTGTCACGCGGTGCTTGCGTGCCATGGCCGTGACGGCATCGATGCGTGTTTCGAGCTCGGACAAGCGTTCCGGCTCAAGTTCCAGCCGGTCACGATAACGCGACAGTGCATGAACCGCCTCCGAGAGTTGGATGCGTGCAGCTTCGAGCAGTTCGGCTGGTGCCTTCAGCATCTCGTCGAACTCGGTCAGCGGCTGCAGGCAGGCAAGTGCCGCATCGAGTTGCGCCAAGACCGCACCATCGTTTTCGTCGAGCATCGCCATGGTCGCTGTCGCGCCTTCAAGCAGGCTGGCACCATGCGCGAGGCGACGGTGTTCCTGATTCTCGTCGGCCCACTGCGACGGCTCGAACGCCAGTGTGCGCAACTCCCGGACCTGCCAATCCAGCATCTCCTTTTCACGAAGCAGCGCCGTGCTGTCGTGCTCGGCGCGTTCGCGCGCCTCGCGCAAACCGCGCCAGACACGAAACTTCGCGGCAACGTCCGCGACGAGGTCGATCGCGCCGATCTGGCTGTCCAGCAAGGCCCGCTGCGCATCGGCGCGCAGCAGCGCATGGTAGGCATGCTGGCCGTGGATGTCGGCAAGGAATTCGCCCGCCTGACGCAATTGCATCAACGTGGCCGGCGAGCCGTTGATGGTCGCGCGGGAGCGGCCCGTGGCATCGATTACCCGCCGCAGCAGGCAAGTGTCACCGGCATCGAAATCATTTTCCGCGAGCCAGGCGGCCAACGCGCCGCCGTCGGCGACATCGAACTCGGCAGATATTTCGGCGCGCTCCGCGCCTTGCCGCAGCACCGCTGCGTCAGCCCGCTCGCCCAGCGCCAGCGACAATGCATCAACGAGAATCGACTTGCCAGCGCCGGTTTCGCCGGTCAGGGCGCCGAAACCCGCCTCGAAGTCCAGTTCGAGGCGATCGACGATGACGAAATCGCGGATGAACAGTCGACGCAGCATCGTCCGGCTTCAGCTTCTCGGCGGCTCGCTCCAGCGGAGCTTTTCCCGAAGCATGGCGAAGTAGTTGTAACCCGGGGGATGCAGCAGCGTCACCACGTGCGGGGCGCGCGCGACGCTGATGCGATCGCCGGTCAACGCATCGCAGCGCACCTGCCCGTCGACGTGCACCCGGCCATCGTGAGGGGGCAACAAAGAGATTTCGATGCGACTGTCGTCGCCGATGGTGATCGGACGATTGGACAAGGCATGCGGACAGAGCGGCACCAGCGCGATACCGGCGACGCCGGGATGCAGGATCGGACCATTGGCGGACAGGGCATACGCAGTCGACCCGGTCGGTGTGCCGACAATCAGGCCGTCGGCGCGTAGCAGGTACAGGAATTGGCCATCGACTTCGACCCGCATCTCGATCATGCGGCCGAGATCACCTTTGTTGACCACCACCTCGTTGAGCGCCAGGTTGTCGAAGATCGGCGTCCCGTCGCGCCAGATTTTCACGTCGAGCAGCACGCGCGCCTCGGTCGTGAAATCGCCGGCCAGCAGGCCGTTCACGCCGGCGAGCATGTCGTGCCTGGCAATGTCGGTCATGAAACCGAGCCGGCCGAGGTTGACGCCGGACAGCGGCACGCCGAAGGCCGCCAGCCGCCGGGCGACGTAAAGCATGGTGCCGTCGCCGCCCAGGACGATGGCGACGTCGGCCAGGCGCCCCATCGTCTCATAATTCGCCGTCTCGCCATGGCTGACTTTCACCTGCCCGGCGAGAGTCTCCTCGACCATGACCCGCACGCCGCGCTCGGACAGGAATGCGGCCAGCAGCGGCAGGGATTCCGCAACCTCCGGGCTCTGGTACTTGCCGATCAGGCCGGCCGTGTGTATGGTTTTCCGAAACGCTGTAGCCATGACCCGTTGATTAAACCACATCCCGATTCACTTCCCGACTCGCTTCCGGATTCCCGCTAGAATCGCCGCATGCTCGACCGCCGCGCCCAGTCCCTGCTGAAGACCCTGATCGAACGGTATATCGTCGAAGGCCAGCCGGTCGGTTCGCGCACACTGTCGCGTCATTCGGGCCTGGAACTATCGCCGGCGACCATCCGCAACGTCATGTCTGACCTCGAGGAAATGGGCTTCATCGCCAGTCCGCATACTTCGGCCGGCCGCATTCCCACCCCCAAGGGTTATCGGCTGTTCGTCGATAGCCTGCTGACGGTGCGGCCCCTCGCGCGCGACGAGATCAGCGGCATCAAGGAGATGATCCAGCCGGACCAGCCTCAGCGAGTGATCAGCCACGCCTCGCAGTTGCTGTCGGAACTGACCCATTTCGCCGGGGTGGTGATCGCGCCGCGCCGCCAGTTGCCGCGCATCCGTCAGATCGAATTCCTCAATCTTTCGGAAACGCGCATTCTGCTGATCATCGTCACCACGGAAGGCGACGTGCAGAATCGCATCCTGTTCACGCAGCGCGGCTACACGCCGGCGGAATTGACGACAGCCGCCAACATGCTGAACGAGCACTTCGCCGGGCTCGACTTCAGCCAGATTCGCGCGCGCCTGCAGGATGAACTCAAGCAGCTGCGCACCGACATGGTCGAGCTGATGAGCGCGGCGGTCGAAGCCGGCAGCGAAGCAGTGACCGACGCCTCGGCGCAGTACGTCATCAGCGGTGAGAAAAACCTGCTCGGGGTCGAGGACCTGTCGTCCAACATGGGGCGGCTGCGCGGCCTGTTCGAGCTGTTCGAGCGCAAGACCGGCCTGATGCAGCTGCTCGACTTGTCGAATCGTGCCGAGGGCGTGCAGGTCTTCATCGGCGGCGAATCGGGCATCGCCCCGCTCGACGAATGCAGCGTCGTCGCGGCACCCTACGAAGTCGATGGCCAGGTGGTCGGCACTATCGGCGTCATCGGTCCCACGCGCATGGCCTACGAGCGCGTCATCCCCATCGTCGACGTCACGGCCAGGCTGCTGGCAAGCGCGCTTGCCGCGCCATGAGCGACGCCATCCTGCTGGTCAATCTCGGCACACCCGACGCGCCGACAGCGCCGGCGCTGCGCCGCTATCTTGCCGAGTTCCTCGGCGACCGGCGCGTGGTCGATCTGCCGCGACTGCTGTGGTGGCCAATCCTCCATGGCATCATCCTCAACACGCGGCCCGCCCGGTCGGCGGCGAAGTACGCCCGGATCTGGACTCGGGAAGGCTCTCCGCTCAAGTTCCACACCGAGAAACAGGCCAGGCTGGTCAGCGGCCGGATCGGACTTCGTGGCATCCGCGACGTGGCGGTTGCCTGGGCCATGCGTTACGGGCAGCCATCGATTCATGCCGTGCTGGACCGGTTGAAGCGGGACGGCGCCCGTCGCATCGTCGTCGTGCCACTCTATCCGCAGTTCTCGGCAAGCACGACCTTGAGCACGCGCGATGCCGTTCGCGCCTGGCGGGAAAAATCCGGCGCGGGCATCAAGGTCGTCGAAGTCGAGGAATTCCATCAGGATGCGGGATATATCGCCGCGCTCAGACAGAGCGTGCTCGACCACTGGACGAATTCGGGCCGCCCCGACCATCTGCTGATGAGCTTCCACGGCATTCCGAAGCGTGCCGTCGAGCGCGGCGATCCCTACGAAAGTCAGTGCCGGCGCACCGCCGAATTGCTCGCCGTGGAGCTGAACCTGCCGACCGACAGGTGGCAGATCACCTTCCAGTCACGTTTCGGAGCCGCCGAATGGCTCCAGCCCTACACCCTGCCGACGCTCGAGCAACTCGGCCGCGCGGGCGTCAAGTCCGTCGATGTCATGTGTCCGGGCTTTCCGGCCGATTGCCTGGAGACGCTCGAGGAAATCAACATGGAGTGCCGCGAGACCTTCCTCGCCGCCGGCGGTGGCGAGTTCCGCTACGTCCCCTGTCTCAACGAGCGCCCCGACTGGATCGCGGCCCTCACCGACCTGGCGCTTGATCGGCTCGCGCCCGCGACCTAGAACCCGCCCCTCGGGGCCGATGCTGTCCGGCCATCATGGATGGCAGAACGCTGTCAAGTCCTAGCGCGACCCGCGTGCCGACGTATTGACGTCAATCAAAGGTGGCTCGGGCAAAGCATGACAATATCCCGCCCTGATTTTTCCGGCTTGCCCAACACCAAACAATTGACCCATACAGGAGATTCACTGTGACCCTGAAGGAGATCCCCTCGGCCAAACGGGCCGCGGAGCAATCACCCGCATGCCCGGTACCGCCGGCGTCGGCTGATCCTGCCAAAGCCGCCCTGACCACCTCGCGCCGCAGCTTTCTGAAATCCAGCGGCATGCTGAGTCTCTCGTCGCTGATGGGCACGGCCGCGCTGATGACGCAATCCGACGAGGCGAAAGCCGCGGTCGAGTGGGCTGAGCATTTCCAGAAGAACTACCGCCTGATGACCGACCAGGAAAAGGCCGAGGCACGCGCACGACTCGAGCGCCGCTATTCGGCGGAATATGGCAAGCAGGTCTCGGTCGATACGACGGAAGCCCAACCCGGCGTGCTGATGGGCTACGCCCTGAACATCCGCAAGTGCATCGGCTGCCGCCGCTGCGTGCATGCCTGCGTCGCCGAGAACAACCAATCGCGCGGCACGCGGCCGGGCGAGAAGATCGAATGGATCCAGGTGCTGCGCATGGAGCGTGGCGAGTTCGAGCAGGAGAAGATGAACCACGGCTATCCCGAGGGCCTGGGCATCCAGGTCGGCGGCAACGCCTATACCCCGGCTGGACAGGTGCTCGAAGGGCAATACCGCTATGAACCCGAGGCGGTTCCCGAAAAGGATGCCACCTACATGCCGATCGCCTGCATGCAATGCGAGAAGCCACCCTGTGTCAAGGTCTGCCCAGTGCGCACCACTTACCGCGAGGCTGACGGCCCGGTGGTGATCGACTACAACTGGTGCATCGGCTGCCGCATGTGCATGGGCGCCTGCCCCTACTGGGCGCGCCGCATCAACGTCACCAACCCGGTCCTGCCCAAGGAGGACATGAATCCGGTGACGCACTACCTTGGAAACCGGCCGCGCATGCGCGGCGTCGTCGAGAAGTGCCACTGGTGCCTGCAGCGCAGCCGTCATGGCCGGTATCCGGCCTGCGTCGAGGTCTGTCCGGTCGGCGCCCGCAAGTTCGGCAATCTGCTCGACCCGGAAAGCGAAGTGAGCCTGATCCTCGCGCGGAAGAATGTGTTCCGCCTCAAGGCCGAACTTAATACTTTCCCGAAATTCTTCTACTTCTACGATTGAGGAGCCGGACCGTGCTGATCCGTTTCGTTTCCGACTACGTGCGCTATGTCCTCAAGGGCGGCGCCAAGTTCTATGCCTGGATGGGCGCCTTGGCGATCCTCGTCGTGGGCATGATGTACGTTTTCTATCTCCAGAACACCGACGGCCTGATCGTCACCGGCATGACCAGCCAGATTCACGACGGTCTCTACTTCGCCAACCTGGTCTTCCTGGTCGGCGTGGCGGCCGGAGCGGTCACCATTGTCTTTCCGGCCTACGCCTATCACCACGAGGGCATGCACAAGGTTGCCGTGCTGGGCGAGATGCTGGCGATTACCGCGGTGATCATGGTCATGATGTTCGTGTTCGCCCACATGGGCCGTCCCGACCGTCTCTGGCACATGATCCCTCCCTGGGGCATCTACAGCTTCTCGTCGATGCTCGGCTGGGATGTGATGGTGCTCAACGGGTACCTGATCCTCAACTTCGTCTGCGGCTTCTACTACCTGTGGTGCAAGTACACCGGCAACCCGCTCAACAAGACGTGGTTCATGCCCGTGGTGTATATCGCGATCGTCTGGGCGCTGTCGATCCACACCGTGACGGCTTTCCTGATCTCGACCATGCCTTCGCGTCCCATGTGGCACCACAGCATGATGCCGATCCGCTTCATCTCGACGGCGTTTGCCGCAGGCCCCGCGCTGATCATCCTGATCTTCCTGATCATCCGCAAGAACACCAAGTTCTGGGTCGATGACAGCGCAATCAAGCTGCTGACCACGATCGTTACCTGGTGCCTTGGCATCGCGCTGTTCCTCACCATGTCTGAAGTCGTGGTCGAGTTGTACGCCCGCACCGAGCACGCGAACGGCCTCTACTACCTGATGTTCGGCCTGCATGGGCTGACAAGGCTGGTGGCCTGGTTCTGGAGCGCCGTGATCCTGATGGTCGCGGCCTTCATCCTGTTCCTGATCCCGCGTTTCCGCAACGACTTCAAGCTGTTGCCGATCCCCTGCATCATGGCGTTTGCCGGCATCTGGATCGAAAAGGGCATGGGCCTGATCGTACCCGGTTTCATTCCGACTCCAATCGGCGAAGTGACCGAGTACTACCCCACGTTTGTCGAGTGGCTGATGACGCTTGGTATCTGGGCGTTCGGCTTCTTCATACTGACCATCCTGCTCAAGGGCGCCATCGGCATTCTGCAGGGCGAGATCAAGTACGGTGCCGCGAAGTGAGATGACGATCATGAATAAACTTGCATTCCATACGATGCTCCTCGCATTCTGCTGCGCGGCCATCACTGGCTCCGCCCAAGACGCGGCGAAGGAACAGCCCAAGGAAACCATCTGCTTCGAAAGCCGCAAGGGCGCCTCCGAGATCACGCAGCGCGAGATCAAGCCGGGATTGCTCAACGTCAAGTGCTCGCCTAAGACCGGCGCGGCACTCTGGTACGGGGATCCCTACGATGGCACGGTTGCCATGGGCAAAATGCCGCTTCTCGACAAGATCCCCGAGGGACACGCGTTGGTCAAGCCGCGTTCGGAGAAAATGAGCGTCCTGCCGATGTGCGGCACCGCCTGCCACAACGGCGTCGGGCCGAATTTCAATCCACCGGCGTTGCCGAAGGACAAGAAGCCGACGCCAATACCGACCATGGAAGGCCTGTTGCCCGACGTCAAGGACTTGCAACATGGGCGCGGACGCATCTGGTGCCTCGACTGCCACCATACGACCAAGCGCAACATGCTGGTAGACCATTTTGGTGATCCGATCAGTTTCGACCAACCGCAGCTCCTCTGCGGCAAGTGCCATGGCGACAAGCTGCGCGACTGGCGGGACGGCATCCATGGCAAGCGCATCGGCGAGTTCGCGAGTAATGGCAAGAAGCGCTGGTTTGTCTGCACGGAATGCCACAATCCGCACAATGTTCAAGACGGCGCACGCAACAGGGGATTCGTCCAATTGCAGCCGGAGCCGCCACCGCAATTGCCGAAGGGCATGAAGGATGCCAAGCATGAACTCGCGCATCCCGTGCCCCACTGATGTCTGATTCGACCGAGAGTTCGAATCGCGCCAGGGGCGATCCCACGTGGATCGCCCCTGCGCTAACTCGCGAAGAGAAAACGCGCAATGTTGGTAAGACGCCCGTCTTTTTCGGGCCGCCGCTGGCCATCCTCACCGATGGCCACAAGAACACCATGGAGATAAGCGGCAAGCTGAACCGCACTGCGGAGCGCTATCTCGAAATCCAGCGGCATCATGGCCTGGAACTCACCGAAGCCGAACGCCAGTGCATTGCCCATATCTGTAACATCGGCTTCATGTCGCCGCTTGAGATTCGCGAGCTTCCTTTCGAGGTCAGTCTGACCAAATTCGAATGCGACGGCCTCGACAAAGCTGCGCTCGCAACCAAGCTTGAGTCGGCTGCCTTTGCCGACCTTGTTGTTGTCGTGGAGTCGTTGGGTTTCTGATTACACGCGTCCCGCTACTGGAGACTGGGGCAATGCCAAATAGGGTCGAGTGGGATCCCTGCCACAACGTCGAAAACGAAACCATCGACAATCAGCACAGGGAAATACTGGCGCAATGCAATGCTCTGGCCGATTGCCTTGCCGATGGCTGCGAGGAAGCCAACCAAAGGTTCCACAAGACCTTCAATGACCTCATGGCCTCTGCACGCGAACACTTTGCAACCGAGGAAGCGTTACTGGCCAAACACGGTTATCCCGACCTTGAAGATCTCAGGAACGAACGCGACGAGTTCGATTACCTGGCAGCCGAAATCGTCACGACGGAAAATTTTGACAAGATCGAACTTCAGAGATTCCTTGCCCTCTGGTGGGTAGGGCACATCGTTGGTTCACGCGACAGGCATCGCGCCTTTCTGACGATGGTTTAGCGGGAAATTCTGGCGGAGAACGATGGATACTTTCCTTTTCCTATATTTCTCTTTTAAATCAATTAGTTCCAAATTAATTAATATGGCAGGTCTTCGGAAACTCGTCGGAAATGAATTTCGTCAACTGAATTTCCGGGGTCTGAAGATCAAGCGCCATTCTCATCTGGCCTTCCGAGTATTGCTGCTGAAAATTATGGCGGGTGGTGGCTTCGGTTCCTAGACGGCAGAAGGTGGTCACGTTTGCGCTCGACAAAAATTTGTTCCAAGCCGGCGATGTCCTGGGGCGTCATCAAGCGATATGTTTCTTTCCGGGTGGGCTTCCAGAAAACAGGATCGATAGAGTGCCATGCTTCGAACTTCAGAGTGCGCTTGAGAATCTTGTGGGTATGCGTCATCGGTAGTTCTTGAGAAACTCTGAGAAAGCTGGGCATCCACTTGCTGCAAAAATCCGCATGCGTCACAAGGAAGTGCTCCAAGTCTTCAACATCAAGCTTGCCGCCATCCTTTACCTGGACGGCAACCATGAGCCTGTCGCCGACTAGCGGATCGGGAACACCATATGCTGCGGCACAGGCAATCGCCGGATAGCGGCAAAGCATCTGCTCGACCGGCGTCGTTGCAATATTTTCGCCATCCACACGCAGCCAGTCGCTGCTGCGTCCCGCGAAATAAAAGTATCCCGACTCATCGCGATAAGCAAGGTCGCCACTCCAGTACACGCCGTCGCGAATGCGGTCGGCTTCGGCTTGCGCATCGCGCCAATAGCCCTCGAACAAGGCGCCACCTTTCAGGTTGACCAGTTCGCCGATGGCGTCGTTGCCGTTGCACAGGTGGCCAGATTCGTCGAAGATCGCCCGGGGACAGCCTTTGCCGGTTCCTGGATTCAACACTGCAATGTCGGCCGAAGTAGCCAATCCGAGCGAGCCAGGCGGTGTATCCGAGGTTCGGAGGATAGTAATGCAGCCTTCCGAGGAGCCGTAGTTGTCGATGACATTGCAACCAAATCGACGCGAGAAATTGGCGATGTCCACGTCGGACGCCTCACTGCCGCACGCAAGCTGAAGTGTGTTGTCGGCATCATCAGCCTGTTCCGGCGTCGCCAGGATGTAGGCGAGTGGTTTGCCCACGTAGGGGAAAAAGGTAACCCCGTACTTTCTGACGTCATCCAGAAATCCGGAAGCCGAGAATCTTCTACGCAGCGCCACGGCCCCGCCGGATAGGATCGACGGAAGCATCCCCATAAGCAGGCCAGTCGAATGAAACAGCGGCATGGCCACATAACTAACTGTAGTGCTGGTGAGTTGCATATTCTCCACGCACGCCCTGGTGTTGAAGAGCACTCGGCGATGCGAATAGATCGCCGCCTTGGGGGCACCGCTGGTCCCGGAGGTGAAGATCAGGCAGAAAGCCTTGTTGGCCGTAGTGGACGCGTCGGCAATTGCGAATTCCGTTGTTTGTTTCGACCACTCGCTTGTCTGTGGCGTATCGACGACCAGGAGGCGGTCTCCCAACTGCTGGACGAGTCTTGGCGGAAGGCGGTCGAAATATCTTGACTCCACAACGAGGAACCCACACTCGCTATGACTCACGTCACGGGCCAGATCTTCCCCCTTGCGAGTCGAATTGAGAAAAGCGATTGTCGCGCCCGCAAGAGCACAGGCCCCTATCCAAAACACATGTTCCGGGATGTTGTCCATCAGCAAGCCGACATTGACCGGGTCATTCCCGGAATATGCCTTCAGGTAATTTGCTCGACATGCGCTCTCGGCAAAGAGTCCGTTGCCGCTCCACCATTGATTTTCAAAAAACAAGGCGGGCTTGGTATCTCCGGCGCGGGACAAGAATATATCGCCTGCATTGTCCATTTTTGATTTGATGCCCTTCACTCTTCAGAGATTGAAACGACTTTGGCCTCGATAAGAGCAGACGCTTGCGGGGCTCAGTAGATCCTTGCCGCCCATGATGCATGCAGGGACAAATCCGCGACAGAACCGCACCGGCCAAAACTTGACGAACCCGGCCAATGCGAATCTTTTTCGGCTGATAGTGGAAGAAACGGCATCTGAGAATAACGGCCCGACTGCACTGCAGTGGCGATGAGCCCTGCTTCCGGGCTCGTCGAGGGAAGATTTCGATGCCGACCCAGACCCCGGTCAAGATCGACCATGTTTCTCAGTGCAGATCGCAGAGCCGTCCGGATCGGACAGGTTTTCGTCCACATGCGGCATGTGGATTCCCTGCAGCATCTCTATCATCGAACCTCCAATTTTTTTGGAGACTATCAATGCTGCGAACCAACGGTATCGACCCTCAAATACTGGAAAAATTTGCCGCTAGACCAGGAGAACGTCCACTGCTGCCACCGTTGAGCTCCAAGGCCCAAGTTGCGCTGATGTGTCGTATGCTCAGCCGCGAAGGCTGGAACGAACACATCGCCGGCCATATCACCGTGCGCCAACCGGACGGAACTGTGTTGACCAACCCGTGGGAGCTGGCCTGGGATGAACTTCGCGCCAGCGACATTGTGACGATTGATCAACAAGGGCAGGTGCTCGACAGCCAATGGAACACCACCCCTGCCATCGCTTTGCACCTTCAAATCCACCAGCTGCGCCCCGACGTTAACGTGGTCGTTCACAATCACGCGCATTGGAGCGGCATTTGGGCCAATTTGCAGCAAGTACCCGCCGTCTATGACCAAGCCGGTGGCTACTGCGGCGCAGAACTGCCGCTCTACAACGAATACAGCGGCACGTTTGAAAAGCAAGACCTGAGCCGTTCGGCCGCTGAGGCCTTGGGCGACGCGAAATGGGCTTTGCTAGCCCACCACGGTGCACTCGTGGTTGGCAAAGACTTGCGCCAAGCCCACCTGCGTGTCGTCACCCTGGAATGGCGTTGCAAGCGAGCTTACGAAGTCAAACTGGCTGGCGGTGCAGAACCTCTGGCCAATGATGTGGTTGAGCAACTCGCGGTGACCGATGCGAAAGGTTTCCCCTTCTGCTGGGAAGCCATGGCTCGTCGCGAACTGCGCGAAGACCCTTCCATCCTCGAATGACAAACATCGGCGGTTGCCATCGCCTCTAGGAGACAAAACATGCCATTGACTGTGACCCCATTGAACAACGTCGGCGTTGAGGTGTGCGGCTTCGACATCGACCAACCGTACAGTGACGAATTGAAGGCTGAGTTGAAAGCACTGTGGTACGAACATGCCATCCTGCTGTTTCGCAACCAAGACATTACACCCGAAAGCCAGATCCGCTTCAGTCAGGTGTTCGGTTCCTTGGCGCTACACCCGCTCAAGGCCACCCGTTCCGAGAAGTACCCCGAACTCTTTGAGCTGGTCAACAGCGGCGACAAGGACAAGTTCGTTACCGCCAGCTACAACGGTGAAACCATTGTGGGTCGTTTGGACTGGCACTTGGACCTGCACTACACCGGTTGCCCCAACCACGGCGCTGTGCTGACCGCCGTGGAAGTGGCCAAAGAAGACGGGATGACGGGGTTTGGTGACTTGGCAAAAGCCTACAATGCCTTGGACGATGAAACCAAAGCTCTGTTGGCCAAGCTGGAGGTGGCCTATAGCTTCAGCATGCAACGGCGCCACATGCGCTTTGTGGACCTCAAGGGCTATGAACCCGGCCCTTTCAGCCCCAAAAAGCCCTCTGACATGAACTTTCCGGACTTCCCCGACGCGGTATTCCCGGCGGTAATGACACACCCAATAAGCGGCCGCAAAGTCTTGGGGGTGGTTGAGCAGTTCCTCGACCGCATCATTACTCCGCAGCGCTTTGGCCTCTCGAACGACGAGTCAATTGAACTGCTGGAACGGCTGTTGGCCCATGCGAAGAAGCCGGAGTTCGTGTACTACCACCAATGGCGTCAGGGCGACATGATCCTGTGGGACAACTGGCGTGCCATGCACTGCGCCACAGGTACCAAACCCGGGGT
>CAYXZX010000005.1:45193-55159 GCA_964469455.1 uncultured Rhodocyclaceae bacterium
CGGCCACGGCGATGCCCTCATCCTGACGCAGGAGTAAGGCCGATGGCTATTCGTTTGGCCGCATCCCAGGTGCACTTGGCATCGAGCTCTTGGCCGCTTATTCAGCAGTAGCTGGGGCGCGAATTTCACGGAAGCCGCCAGTCCCGCGAGTGGCCAGCAAATCGGATTGGCCGCAATTGCCAAGTATTGGCCGGTGCAGTTCTGCCCCCCCTGCAGACCTGCATGCATTATGACACCCCATGGGATGCCGACAGGCATTCGCAGCCAAACGAGGTGAAACAGCTCATGACAAAAGGCGAAATCAACATTATCGAGGAGAACTGTCGCGGATGCGGTTTATGCGAAAGGTTCTGCCTGCAAGGCGGCATTCTCGTCATGTCCGGCGACAAATTTTCCACTACCGGCGTTCCGCTTCCCTCGTTCGTCAACCCTGACGAATGCAATGCCTGCGGCAACTGCCGGGCGATGTGTCCCCACTTCGCGATCGAGGTATACAAGCACATCGATAACACCGGGGCTGTCGCCAACAATGACAGCGGCGCCTCGCCTGGCACCGATGTAACGGAAGGGAATCGTCATGACTGACCGCATGCTCATGGCGGGAAATGAGGCTGTCGGATGGGGAGCCGTGAACGCGGGGTGCGATGGCTTTTTCGGCTATCCCATCACGCCCCAGAACTCCGTTATTGAATGGTTTGCCCGGGAGATGCCCGTACGCGGCAAGGTCTTCGTTCAGACGCCGTCCGAAACCAGCTCGATCATGATGGTTTACGGCGGCGCTGCGGCCGGCCGGCGCGTCATGACCTCGACGTCGGGTCCAGGCTGGTCGTTGATGCAGGAAGGGATGTCCCACCTGGCGGCCGCCGACCTTCCCGCCGTGATCGTGATCACGCAGCGCGGGGGCCCCGGCCAGGGAAGCGTGCGCCACGCCCAGATGGATTATCTCAGCGTCACCCGCGGCGGAGGCAACGGCGGCTACAAGAACATCGTTCTCGCGCCGGCATCGGTACAGGAAGTGCATGATCTGATGCAACTGGCCTTCTACCTGGCAGACAAATATGCCAATCCCGTCGTTGTGCTGTCCGATGCGATTATCGGCCTGATCTCGGAAACGGTGGAAATGAAACCGCTCGAGTTCGGCCCGGTGCCGGACAAGAAGTGGGCGGTCAAGGGAAGGGCGAATCACTCCGAAAAGGTGATGCGCCGCATGGTCCATAGCTCGGTCGCCGCAGGCAAGCCGCTGGAAGGGTATACGACTTATCTGTCATGGATGAAACACAAGGACGACAAATACAAAACAATTTCGGCGACCGAGGTGCGATATGAGGCGTATCGGACCGATGAGGTGGATCTCGTCATCGTCGCCTACGGTTACGCCTCGCGCATATGCAAGGAAGCCATTAACCGCGCCCGCGCCGAAGGACTGAAGGTCGGGATGATCCGCCCGGTCAGCTTGTGGCCCTTCCCGACCCAACCGATTCGGGAAATCGCGCAAGCGGGATGCAAGGTGCTGGTGGTCGAGGACAGTCTGGGACAAATGATCGATGACGTGAACGCCGCCGTTCCCGACCGCAGCGACGTGCACTTCATCGGCATGTTCGACCGCCACCAACCTGATGATTCCGGCATGATTTTGCCCAATGCAGTTCTCGATGAGATACGGAGGATGCTATGACCGAGGCAACAGCCATGAAAGTGAAAGTTGGGGGACTGCAACGCTCTTACTGGCAGCCGCTGCAGGCTTGTCCCGGATGTCACCACCCGATCATCTCCAGCGTCATCGGGGAAGTCCTCGAGGAAATGGAGCTCGACGGCTCGGCGATTGTCGTCCTGGGCGTCGGTTGCACGTCGATGATCGCCGGGCTGAACCTGGACTGTGTGCTGGGCTCCCACGGCGGGGCACCCGACATTGCCACGGCGATCAAGCGCCTGGAACCTGATCGCTTCGTATTGACCATGCAGGGCGACGGCGACTGTATCGCCATCGGGGCGGGGGCCTGGATCGCAGCCATGGGCCGGGGGGAGAACATCACCATAATCATGGCCAACAATGCGAACTACGGCACCACCGGTGGCCAATTGGCGCCGACGACGATCGTCGGCCAGATCACACCCACGACGCCCGACGGTCGCAACACGGAGACGGATGGTTTCCCGATCCACGCGGCCGAACTGGCGGCCACCTTCCAGGGCGTCGCCTACAGCGCGCGCGGTGCGCTGAACACCATGGCCAACTACCAACGCACCAAGAAGTTCATCAGGAGGGCGTTCCAGAAGCAATTGGATCGTGAGGGCATGTCCTTTGTCGAAGTGCTCTCGGCGTGCCCCCCCAACTGGCACAAGACACCGCTGGACAGCATCGATTGGATCACTGAAAAAATGCTTAGGGAATTTCCCGTGGGCGAGTACAAGAAAACGCGGAAAGCTGCGGCGTCATCCTCGAATCAACGGACAACCGAGAAAGAGAACGTGGCATGAGCGCGCCGGCAACGACTGAATTGATCATCGCAGGCGTCGGCGGACAGGGGGTTCTCTTTGCCGGCGAGATTCTGGCACAGGCGGGAGCCCGCCAGTACCGGCATATCTCCTACCTGCCCTCTTACGGCGTGGAAAAGCGAGGAGGACATTGCGAATGTACCGTGGTGCTGTCCGATGAGGAGATCGCCTCGCCGATACTGGATCTGTCACAGACGGTACTGCTCCTCAACGGTGCGAAGGCAGATACCTATGAAAGCCGTGTCCGTCCCGGGGGGACAATGATCGTCGAGAAGTCAGGCCTGAACTTCGCGCCGAAACGTGATGACATCCGCTTCCTGCCGGTCTCCGGGCTTGATATCGCGGTGCGAATCGGCGGTGCCATGATCAACAACCTGATCATGCTCGGGGTATATGCGAAATTGACGCCGTCGGTCGCCGCAGATCTGATTGTCGATCAAATCAAGGAGCAGGCCCAGGATCGGGCCGCGGTGCTGACGCGCAATACTGAAGCCTTCGAACGCGGCCTGGCACTAGGGAAGACGCTCGACAGCTAAGAGAAGTTCACTGCATACGTCGCCAGAGGATCGTTGGCGCATTTCAGTTGGATGAGTGGGCAGCAGGCTTTCTGATGATGGTCGATAGACGCGCCGTCCGGGCGATAAAACCTACTCGCCAGCGTGTCGCTACTGATGACAGGCAGAAAGCGCAAGGGGCTGAACGCTGGGTCGTGACTCGTCGCTTGAACGATGCCCCCCCTCAACCACCACCCACGAGCGAAGGCCAGGGCGCATGGGATTCGCGCTTGCGGAATTCCCGCGGCGACATGCCCGTCCAGCGTCGGAAGGCCCGGGAAAAGCTGGTGGGTTCGCTGAACCCCAGCCGCTCGGCGATAGCCTCCACGGAAAGCCGGGATGATTCGAGATAGCTTCGGGCGAGTCCCGCCCGTACATCATCCACGATACTCTGATAAGACACTCCCCGTCCTTCAAGGCGCCGACGCAGGGTGCGGGGACTGACTCCCAGCCGGGATGCGCATTCCTCCAGGAGAATCGGCCGGTCGGAAAACATCAGCATCTGGGTCCGGATACGGTGGACCCACTCATCCTCGCTGTCGGCGCCGGCGTTGATCAACTTCTCGCACTGAGCCCAGTAGACCCGGGCGGCATTGCTGCTGGCCATAGGCAGACGCGTGTCTAGAAAAGCGGCATCGAAACGCACTTGCGTGCAGGGGGCATCGAATACCACCGGACAGGGAAAGTATTGGCGGTAGGCCTCGCCATGGGTCGGGCGCGGAAAGCCGCAGCGAATTTCCCGCAGTGGCATGGCCCGGCCGGTCACCCAGCGGGTTGTCGAGACGATGCTGCCCAGCATGTCCTCCACCGCGAACAGAACAATATCGTCGGGAGCCGCCCTCACCTCGATCTGCAGCACAGCTTCGGTGCCCTCGTTGCGCAGGGAAAGAAGAACCAGCCGACCACTGAATCGTCCCGAAATCTTCTGGTATTGGCAACCCATCTGTATCGCTTCCCGCAGGGTCGCGGAACACAGCATGGCGAAGCCCAGGCTGCTCTGGGTCGCGATGGGCCGGTTGATCCCAAGGGCCAACCCGAGGGCGGGGTCGCGGCTCAACTTCAGGGCGTTGCGCAGCAGGCAGATGTGCTGCGCATCCAAAATACCGCCGCTGGGGTCCGAAAAATCCCGGTTCTCCAAACCGGTGCCCTTCAGCAACGATGCCCGGGAGATCCCATAGGACATCATGAACTCGGCCATCCAGGCCACATAGCTCATCGAAACCATCGCGACTCCGTTTCCCGCCACTGGCGCGCCGTCATCACGCCCAGCAGGTTAATCGCTTTTATGCCGAAGGTGAAGCCATCGCCGCCATTCCAGCTACGATGTCGGCGGCATCAGCAGCCCCGCACCGAAAGCGTAAGGCGTACTGCTGGCCAGCAGGTAGGGCTCATGGAAATGCCCCGACTTCAGCATGCGATCCAGGCCGATCAGCAGGTCCGCCGAGCCAACATGTCCTGTCTCGGGCCCGGTCAGCAGAAAGTGCTCAATGGGAATGCCAATCACCTGGGCGATAAGGTGCAGGAAGAGCGCCGCAGTTTGGTTGATGATCACCCGGTTGGGTGAAATGCCGAAGCGCTTCTTCATGGCTGCGAAGCTGCTTGAATATCCGTGGGCGTAGCGCTCACGGACGTCGGCCCGCGAGGTACCCATGAACAGACGCTCTGCCGGATTGGCCCCTGTTGGGGCCACAGGATGACGGGTACCGCCATACTTGACCAGGACCAAACCGTTCAGGTCGCTCTGGGTTGTGAACTCGGCCCCGCGAAAAAGCGCCTTGGCGTCATCGCCGGTTCCCATGGATACCACGGCAGCGCTGGCACCGTCACCATGGGCCCAGAGCCCCATGCTCGCCGCAGAGCCATGATCCACGGTGTAGGACCAGCGCTCGGCCGTCACGATGGCCGCGACGCCGCCGCCGTGGATGTTCAGCCAGCCCTGAGCCATGTCCAGGGCCGACAGGGCGCCCAGGCAGCCGATGGTCATATCCAGTCCCAGGCAGTGGCCCAGGGCGCCACAGTCCTTCATGATCTCGGTGGCCACGGAAAAGGAAGGCAGATAATCCCGGGAGATGCCGGCGAATAGCACGAGCCGGAGTTCCTCGGGACCCACCCCCGCATCGGCCAGGGCGGACTTGAGGGCCGTGACCCCCATTATGCTCGGGTGGTCGTCCGCCTGGGCCAGGCACACGTTTGGCCAGCCCTGGTAGTTGCTCACGTCAGCCCCGGCAGCAGCAGCCACCTCGCACACCGGATGCGCCGGCGGAAGGTAGATGCCGGTTCCGAGGATCGAGAGCGTCTGATCCGTGCTCGTACTCATGGTGTTTCACCCTTCAAGAGACGTTCCACCGCGTCGGCGATCTGGCTTGCACGCTGCCGTAGTACTTCCTGAGCGACCATCTGGGTCGGGTGATCGATCACGATGGCTGGGAGCGAGCGGTCCGAGGGCTGGTAGGCCATGCAACGATCCACTTGGTCACCAAAAGGAGTAGTCAAAATTGCGAAGCCGGCTACACCGACACGTTGTAGGGAGATGGAATCGAGCGAACTGCCCAGAGAACAACTCCCTCAATCAGATACGCCACACAGGACCAGGCCCGGCTCATTCGACAGCGAGGCCAGAAGAGCCGGCGACATCTGCGTACTGGCATCGTTCTTCTGGAATATCTGCTCACTCACCTCGATGCCGCGCTCCCGTAGAACCTGCTGTGTGAATTGCAGGATCGCCAAGGAATTGGGTTTCTTGTGATCCAGCAGGGTCACCCGCGGTACCTTGGGCTTTAGGGTAATCTTGATAGGATCCGGCTCTGGCCGGGGAATGGGATTCACCATCACCTCGCAAGCGACGTCACCGCAGCTTATGAGTTGCTTGGCGGGCAGCTTTTCAGTCATCGGCATAATCTTTCCTCCAGAAAAATACGGCTGTTCAAAACCCTTCGACACGTTTGCAAACAACATTCTGACTGCCGGCCCATCGAGGGATTACAGCTGAAAAGCGCCCCCCCGCTGCGCCGCATTCAACAAAGCTCAACTGCTCGATGAACTTTAGCGGCGTACGCATGGCGCCGAACTCCACGTCGGCATAATCCAACGGCGGCACCGCGATCCGTCCGACCTTCACCAATTCATCGGTCTGGCGACGGGCATGGTCGTAAAGGTATTGCCGCGCTTGATCGCGCGTGAAATCGCGCCTGATCAATTCCATGTGGTCGGGCGCGATCGCAATCAGGAAGCCACCGGAACGGTAGTACCAGGCCGTTTGGCCGAAATGAAGCATGCAGTCGCCAATGGTGTCCAGTATCTGGGTACCGCTCCGAGCGTAGTGGTTGTTGCAGGAGTTGGGACCTTCGGCAGCCATGACCGTCACCGCAGACTCGCCCGCCGACAAGCCGAACTGTGTGTGATAAGGGTCCCAAACCGTCTCGGGATGTTCGGCAATGCAAAACGACAGGCGTCCCGGGTGGCCCACCGTGCCGTGCGATGCCAACACGCCGCCGCCCTGGCCGCAGAACAGGCGCATCATCTGGGCGAAGCGCCCAACCGTGGCATTGATGCGGCAATTGGACCCGCCGACCGCATTGGCCTCGTGGGCGAAACCCAAGGCCGCAACCACGGGGCCGCTGACGACAGTCAGTACACTGGCGCCGCCAGTCGTTATCTCGACCCCGCTGACATTGAACAAGGGATCGAGGATAGCCTGTGCCAGAGCGCGTAGCACCGGGGCATACGTCAACTTGCAGCCAGCCATCACTGCCGTGGCAGCCACCTGTTCGGCGCGTACCTTGATGTTTTGATCGGCGATTTCCCCGACCAAATCACTGGCCTGCCATCCCAACGCCTCCAACATGAGATCTACCAGGCTTCCGTAAGGAGGAATAACCGGCAGACCATCGGTCCAACCGCTCTCCATGCATTTCTCAATGTCATCCAGTACGCCGTGGCTCACTGCTTTTCTTCCTCCGTCAGTACGGTCTCTCGTCTACAAGGTTGGGAAACAAGTAGGAGTCGAACCCGCCACGCGCCTTGCAGATGCTTCTCTGGTTTTGAAGACAAGGCGCCCGACCGGGAGCATTACTTTTCGGGTGAGGATCACGCAAACCCTGGGCGCGGTGCAAATCCCGGGCCGAAATGGTCGCATTCATGGTTGCTCGGAATATCCCACCCTTAATAGCCGGCCGCCACATCCACCACGCCTTCCAAAGGTTTCCCTTGTGCAAACGCCGCCAGATTGCGCAAGAAGAAGGCGAGCATGCGTTCCACCATGCCCGGTGCACTCCATGACACGTGGGGACTGAGACGGACACGGGGGTGGGTATAAAGCCAGTGTCCGGCGGGCAGCGGCTCGGGATCCACCACATCAAGGGATGCCATGGCCACGTGGCCATCCTCCAGCAGGACCCTCAATGCATTCTGGTCGACCAGGCCGGCCCGGGCCACGTTCACGAGATGTACGCCAAGCTTGGTCAGCGCAAGACGGTCCATATTGAGAAGCCCTCGGCTTTCAGCGGTGGCTGGCAGCGCCAACACCAGATGGTCGGCTTCGCGTAGCACGCGATCCAAAGTGTCGGCGAGTTCGACTCCTTCCATGGGGCTGGGCCGATGCTGCCTTACCTTGGCCACCACCTGCATATCGAAGGCGAGAGCGCGACGGGCGACGGCTTGCCCGACCGCGCCAAAGCCAAGCAGGCCCAAGGTCTTGCCTTCCAAGCCACCCAGGTCGGCCTTAAACCATTGAGCAGGTGGTGCAGTCACCCACGTTTGGGGTAGCTGCTTTTCAAAACAAAGCATCATGGCCAACACCCATTCTGCGATGCCAACGGCCGACGCCCCTCGAGAGCAGCTCACTTGGAGTCCGGCCGCCAAGTCAAAGGGAAATGTATCCGCGCCGGTGCCGAAGATATGCACCCACCTCAACCCGTGGCATGCCGGCAGGAGTCGGACCAATGATTGGGTACCTGCCAAGGGCGTTAGCAGCACGTCGACCGGCCCCACCGGTGCTCCTGTCGCCGTCACCTCCACGAGTTCAAGCCCCGGCGAGTGGCGCCGCAATATCCCCTCGATTGCCGGAGCCTGGAAATTGAGCGCCAACTTCATTCTGCTCTCCGCGCACTAGTTGATGCGAATCATGACCGGAACTAATCGGCAATAACAGGGTTCATTCGGCCAAGACCTGTCTTTTCCGGCCAGGCAATCAACTTGCTCTTGCATCCCCCTAATAGCCGCCAATTTCTAGCCACAGGCCGATACGAAACAGTGAAATGCCGGGCTCGGCCCTCCCGCATGGGATTTTGGACAGGAAGGACCCGTCGAATTTCGATTCAGATCACGATCAATCGGAAAACGGATTCTTGATCCTGAGCTTTCGATTGATGACCAAGCCATCCTGCATATCTTCGGAGAACAGCGTCTTGCATCCGGCTGCCAGGGCCGACGCCGCGATCATCGAATCGTAGATGGACAACTGATAGCGTTCCGCGATCTGCATTCCGAGGTCATGCGTTTCCTCGGTCAGCGGGTTAACCTGACAAATCGCACGCACCGTGGAGAGCACCTCGCTAATCTCAGCATGCGACATCCTGAGCTTGCGGGTGGCGATCGACGCGGACTCGTTAAGCACCTGCACGCTGATGTGCCCGCCTTGGCTGATCAGTTCCTCGGCCTTGTCCGCCTTGGTTTCATCCTCGGAAATCAGGTAGAGCACGAGATTGCTGTCAAAAAACTGATCAGCGGCGCTCATTGGCTTCCAGGCGATCGAACTTGAAATCGGCAGGCAGTCGCCCACGGTACTTGCGCAAGTGCGAGAGCAACTCGCGGGGTGAAGCAGCCCGCTTGACGTCAAATGAACGCTCGCCGGCAACCTGGATCTCGATGTCGTCACCTTCCTTCAGCTTCAAGGCTTCGACGACCACGGCGGGAAGCCTGACGGCCAGGCTATTGCCCCATTTGGCTACTTGCATGACGCCCTCCATCGGGTAATGATATACATTGAGAGATTGTATATCGCGCTCGCCGCAAAGCAAGGGCTAAAAAGCAAAGGCTCTATTTGAGCTTCCCCCGAAATTTCGTCTTCCAGGAGAGCAGGTAGGATGACGGGAATGGAGGGACGAGATGTTCAAGATGCCGAAGCCGGAATTCACACCCGAGTTCAGGGAACTGGCCGTAAAGCGGGTGAAGTCCGGGATGACGATTGGAGCGGTTGCCAAGGAACTGGGCCTGGTCGAGCAGACCCTGCGCAACTGGGTGAGGGCGGCCGAGAAAGGCAAGCTCAATCCGCCGGGGGCAAAGGTAGTTACGCCGGAGCAGATGGAGTTGTCGCGCCTGCGGGTGGAGAATGCCCGGCTCAGGATGGAGTGCGAAATCCTAAAAAAAGCGACGGCGTACTTCGCGAAAGATGCGCTGTGAAGTACGCCTGGATCGAAGGGCAGCGGCAAGCCTATCCGTTGCCGGCGATGTGCGTAACGCTGGATGTAAGCCTCAGCGGCTACCAAGCCTGGAAGCGCGGCGGCACGCCGAACCGGAAGCGGTTGTCCGATGCCCAGATGCTGGCGCTGATCCGCGCTATCCACGCCGAGTTCAAGGGTGCCTACGGCAGCCCGAGGATGGCCGAGGAGATTCGTGGCCGGGGCTTTCCTGCGAGTAAAGAGCGCGTCGAACGTCTGATGCGCGAGAACGGTATCCGTGCGCGGCACAAGCGGCGCTTCATGGCCACGACGGACTCGAAGCACAGCCTGCCGGTGGCGCCGAACCTGCTCGACAGGAACTTCACGCCGAGCGCACCGAATCGTGTCTGGACGGCCGATCTGACCTACATCTGGACAGCGGAAGGCAGGCTCTATCTCGCCGTGGTGCTCGATCTGTTCAACCGGGAAGTCGTTGGCTGGTCGCTCAAGCCGAGGATGACGGCGGACATCGTGATCGA